>PBPW01000044.1 GCA_002725545.1 Fidelibacterota bacterium
CCTATTTTTATCTTCTTCGGCAATAGTGCTATCTAGAGGCATTCCTTTTCCATGCTGGATTTCTCTAGAAATAATATAATCTTTGGTGATAGTATTGCCCTTATGGACAATTTCAGAAACAGTCAAATTTTGACTATATCCCAATATTGGGACAATGAAGATAAGACTCCGAAATGTCATTTTTGGAAACTAATTATTCCTCAATATCGCTAGCAAGGATTCCGTTACTAAAGCCAAATACATTTGAAGGGTCGTGCGATTGCTTCATCTCTTTGATAAGCTGAATACTGGTTTTGGAAAGCATAGCAGAAAAGGAGATTTCTTAAAAATTGCTTTAGTTTTTTGAAAGTGTCGTCATTGGGACGTAGTAAGGCATAAATCTTTCCGTTTTATATGTAATTTTGACATCCTGAAAAAGTGTTCCATCAGCTGATGTCCATTTTAAGCTTAACCAATCATCAAATTCATTTANGGTAATATCTGCTAAACTGAGGAGATCGCCACCTTCAGCATAAAATAAGTTTCTAGCAGTATTTTCCTGCCAGAATACCTCCTGCATAATTTGTGGAGCTATAAAGCCCACCTTCATTCTGGTTATTTTTAAAAGACGGTTCCTATAATTTGTGTCGTATTCATAATTTTGCTCATAAAATGAGCTTGCGGCTCCTCGTAAATAAATTTTTTCATAAATAAGTCGCCCGGTGACATCGTATTCGCTTTCCGAAACAAGATGATTATTATTATCAACTTCGTATTTTTTTACTTTCAATCCATCCCATATNTAGCTGAAGGTTCCAAACCTATTAGTTGTAACATTAAGTGTTCCATCATTTTTTGAAACAATATCGTAATCTATTTCTGATAATTTCTTCCACCCGTCGTAAATCATTACGACCGAATCCACTTGTCCGATATTGTAACTTACGTCTAGAGTCTTAAACCCATAATCATTGAATTCTCTGTAAACCAGAAGACTATCGTCTCTAGCGATATTATCACCTATAAGTCTTACCGATTTGCCATCCACTGACCAATCGTAGCGCACATCATCAAATGTAGCTCTCCTTGGATTGCTGAACTCAATTGGTTTATTTTCTTCCTTAACTTCATCNGTATTGCTTGTATTGTCCTCGCAGGAAAAAAGTATAAAAATTAATGTAAAAAGTGAAANTTTTTTCAAAANAATACCTCTTATTTTTAAATCCTAATAAGCGCTATGGAGTCTAACTCTCTTCTTGACTAATTAAAAATCGATCGATCTTAATAGGAGCTTTTTCTGATATTCAATTCCCTCTTCAGAATACATATCATCGATAGCAATCAGTAGTTTTTTATCTACTTCGGGGCTATTCATTTGGATTTGAACATGTCTTGAATCAAGATCTCTAACTTTTAAGATCGTNTTTTTACTTTCATAGTTATGAAAGCCTCCAGAGAATTCTTTTGGAGTACCATAGGTCATTAAAAATTTATATTTAATGATATCATCAGCCGTTAACTGTGGGAATCCGGTCGGTTTTAATTCAACGCCACGNACGATACCATTCATTATATAATGCGACGGTTCATGATTTGTCGAGCTATAGATATGATTGATATTCATAAAGTGAAGCTCAACGCTTTCTATGGTCAATCGCGTAACAATTTGAAAATACACCTTTGCTCTTTTAAGTGGAAGTTTATATCCTGTTGGTAAATCAATAACCTCTTCCCAATATTCAACTGATTGCGCAGAATCCAAAACATTCGACATTACAGTAGGCAATGACATACCCCATTTTGCAACTGGATGCCTATCTACTGTCCAGCCTTCTGGTAATGGTTCCACCGTCAATCTTGGACGTCTTGACTGCATCCGTTGGGCAGGGATTTTCTTTGATTGGGAAATGGGTTCCTCTTTAAGAGATCTTGCTTGAGAATTTTCCNTTGCCTGAACTGGAACTTCTGCCTCTACGTTAGTTTCTGGCTCAACTTGTTTGTCTCTTCTTAATAATGACATTGGGTTTAANGAGCAACTCATGACATTGAAAGAAATGGAAATGAAAAATATGATTGATAAATACTTCATATTGCTAGCTTTTCTTTAATGGAGGGCGATCAGGGATCCTATTACCGCGATGGCAAGTCCAACAAGACACTTCTTTGAAATTTAAATTATTTAGTACCTTATTTGCGCTCATTGTCATTGCAATCATCTCTCGAGCAACAATNTTGTTAGCTTTTTTATCGCTTGCGTAATCATTTGGTATGTGACAAAAACTACACTTTACACCTAANTCTTTAGTGACTATTTTCATGTAACTAACCACTTCGCGCTTTTTNTCAAACGGTAATAACTTAACGTTTTTTAGTTCGGANTGTTGTCCAAAAAGNACCATTAACATTAAGAAAACAATGGNTAATTTTTTTATCACTAAACTATCTCTCTCACTAATTAAGTCTTAGGGATAAACCTTTGTTTTTATATCTCTTTCCTTTTTTTAATTCGAAAGAATACAGTCCTAATTTAACAATCAATAACTGGAAAGAAATACAATTCATTTTTTGATTAATCTAGTAATTTATTTTAAAACTAGAGTGTAAACAAAAAAGCCTCCACTGATAGCGGAGGCTTTTTGTCGAGGATTTGAATGATTTATTTCTTACGTCCTCTCGCCATTGGAGAGCGAGCAACATCACCATTCTTATCNATGTAGTAAAGATAACCTGATTCTCTGGTTACACCAGCATCAGCAACTTTTTCTGCATTTCCGCCACCTTTACCAGCGCGAGCCATTTTTGATCGTGATACATTACCATTTTTATCAAGATAGTATAAGTATCCAGATTCTTTTTGGACTCCTGTTTTTGCTACAACTTCAGCCATAATTTGACCTCCTTTAGTGGGTTATTATTTACTGAATGTTACAATTATATACANATTGTACGNTTTNTAGTGNNTAAAANGCAAGAAATTNATCGNNGAGNGNNCGANGNNNAAAAANNGACGTTTTTTGCTTATTCTATGATATNTNCNNNGCTTAAGTTAGNCAGCTNAANTTTTGAAGNNATNTGCCCCGGTAGCTCAGCTGGATAGAGCAACGGACTTCTAATCCGTAGGTCGGAGGTTCGAATCCTCTCCGGGGTACTAAAAACCCTCTTAATTGAGGGTTTTTTATACATCTTANCTAGGTTATCTCAGCCCATTAAGATCAAATTTAGTAAAAAAATTCCAAATTAGCTGGTTCGTGCTAAACCCATTATTTGAAATATCGAGCCATACATGATCACCACCAATAACTTTATAATGATGAATAGTTTCACCGAATTGTTTCATTTCAACAGTTAAGCCTGAAGCTGTAAATGATTCAGTCTTTGGATCGCTTGAAAAGCCGTTACGATCTGACCAATATGAATTTAATTCATCAAGGGTAAGGTAATAACCATTGAGTCCGTATTCATAAGGTCGAAAATAATCGAGTGTTCCATGAATACTCATAATTCCTACAGCAGATGGATTAGAATTTTGAGCGGTATGTCTATCCAACAAACCTGATACTGATGCCACTGCAGCAAATTTATTACTACGTACACATGCCAGAGCTAGAGATATATCCGCTCCATTAGAGAACCCTGTGGCATAGACACGTGATACATCAACCCCATATTGGTAATCTGTATTTATTCTTTTGATCATTGCATCTACAAAACCAAAGTCATCAATAAACATTTTAGTATTTGGGTTTGTTGGCAGAGAACTATTCCATGTACTACCAAATGTTCCTTGGGGATATACTAATATAAAATTTGCAGTATCTGCAATTGGNCTAAAATCTGCAATAAGAACATGGCCATCGGCTGAACCACTGCCACCATGAAAATTAAATAAAAGAGGTGCCGGGATAGCTGAAGCGGTATATATGTCTGGAATATAAGTTAAATACTGCCTCAACTCTCCATCATGAGTAAGTGTATCAGTATAAAAACCGCTCACAGGGCCTAAGGTTTCAGATTTATCTCCGCTAGACTTGNCATTATTAGAATTATCTTCATCTGAACAAGCAGATATTGCTAACACTAATAATAGAAAGAATATTGATTTTGTTTTTATGATATGCGAGTNCCCCACTTATTATTTTATGGATAAAGATTTATTTACAAACGCCGGAAACCCATGAATTCAGGCCAGCATTCAACGCTTTGCAACTATTAGAGTAAGTTGCTCCATCGCAACCACATACCGGATCATAAACCTCAATACATGGATTATCAGAAATTTTTGAATCATCTACNCAGTCATCATTAATTGGNCTAAAAGAATGCACAATATANCCAATCTCTTCATCAGCAATGTTTTCTTTAAGNTCAAAGTAGATTTCTTCAGGGTATCCATANATCGAGTTAAACTTCAAATTTTTTTGAAATGGATTCTCTAGGAGTTTTTCATTTATGAAAATAAATAANTCTTCAACTGTTTTAGCGTGCCAAAATTTATCTTCAAAATCATCTTTGGTAAAGCGTTCACCATTAATCAGTGAAATTGAACCATTTTCAACGCGAATATCAATGTCGGCTGTAGGAACACAAAAACAGTTAATGTTCATGTTCATTCTNTATGATTTTAAATTATGGGATTGCCATTTTTTTTGATTTTCATCTAGCGGCGTAAGTTCCTTATTAGAATCTTCACAAGCAATGAANAGAACCAGTAGAAGGATTATATTTCTACTTATCAATTTCAAAATAGATTTACTTTTCAAGTTTTACAGCTGTTCCATATACAAGCAGCTCAGCTGTTCCAGATANAATCATAGAGGTTTGAAAGCGTACACCTACAATTGCATCTGCACCAAGTTCGGTAGCTCGATCTTTCATTCTGATAAGAGCCTGCTCTCTAGACTCGGCCATCATCGATGTATATTCTTTAATTTCACCACCTAATATTGTTCGAAAGGTTGCCTGTATGTCCTTACCAACGTGTCGTGCCCTAATGGTATTGCCAATAACCGTTCCAAGATGTTCTTTGATCGTATATCCTGCTATTTTTTCAGTTGTAGTAACAATCATTTNTNGATTCCTCTNAACGGTTCATCTTTTGCATCATCTCTATTTTCTTTAAAAAATTTTAAGGCAAGAATAACGGCTCCACCAACTACAAGAATTGCTCCAAGCCCTAGAAAGAAATCGCTTAAAATAAAACTAATAATCTCTGTTACAAATTTTAATGCCAAGATCACAGCGCCGGCTATAATTAAATAAACCGCAACTTGTTTTGTTTCCATATGCACTCCTTAAAATAGTGAAATGATTATACCTAATATAACAGACTTATTTTTGATCTAAAAAGAGAATTAAATTGTAGCTATTATGAGCTTCACAGATTACTCTATTCGTTCATTTCAAGGTGGTTATGACAAAAATCTGACCTATCTAGTTACTTGCATGCGAACAAGCAATCAATTTCTAATTGATGCTTCAGTTCCGCTAAACAATGTTACTCCTTTTATCAATCAAAGAGGTTTGATAACTCTTTTTATTACTCACACGCATCCTGACCATATCGCATATATAGAAGAATATGTAGATGCATTTCCAAATTTGGTTACAATTGTGCATCAGGATTCACAAAGCAAAATTCATTGTAATTATGTTAAACCTGTTAAAGATAAAGATATTATTTCGGTGGGCCAGCTCAATTTAGAAATTATTTATACGCCTGGACACTATCCAGATTCAATCTGCTATTTACTGGATGATGTTCTATTCACCGGGGATACTCTTTTTGTTGGAAGAACAGGACGAACAATTGATAGCAAAAGCGACATTAAAAAATTATATCAATCGGTATACAATAAAATTTTAAATCTTCCTGATAAAACAATAATATATCCAGGCCATGATTACGGCCCCAGAGCAAGTATATCTCTTAAAGAAAACATTTTAATTAGCCCACTTCTACAGGCGGAAGATGAAAAAGATTTTATAAAAAAAATGAAAGAATATGAGTTGAAGAGAAAACCCGGCTCATAAAAAATAAGGAGAATCAAATGAAAAAATATATCACTGGAACTATCACTGGAATTTCAATGATGGTAGCTTTATTTCTATTTGTTGGAGCTGCATCACAACAGAAAAATGATAGTTTAAATACAATTATGGGACAGTTAGATAATTTTGTTCAAGGTCAACTAGATAAGGATAAAGCTGCTGGTAGATTTCAACTGCAATCTTTTCAAATTGAACGTACGCATTGGCACTATATGCTAGACACAGCTACTGGACAACTATATCGCCTAGAGCCTAGCAGAACACCGAGCAATTCAAACTGGGTTTTAACAGCAGATGCAAACTTTAAATAAAAAATTTGAAGTTAATTACGCATAAAATCAATCAAAATTCAAATACATCTAAGGCAATCGTTGCTCTGCATGGCTGGACAG
>PBPW01000045.1 GCA_002725545.1 Fidelibacterota bacterium
GATGGCACCTTTGAATTGAACAAAGGATACCATGATATAAAAATACTCATATATGATGCTCAAAAGAATGTGCGCATAGTTAATGGAACCCTTTTTTTTATGAATCCTTATGAAATTGATGTTACCAATCTTGGTGAAGCAAATAATATCGTATCGTTTTTATTAAGTCCAAAAAGCATCGCGATACCAATTAAGTCTGCAATCATTTATTCTTTTACTCCATTTGGATTCGCTGATGAAAGAATTGATGTTATTTCTCAAGAAAGAGTTGAAACTGGCTTAATTATTACACTTCCTAAAAATAAAATCAAACGCAAAGCATTGCAATTCATAACACAAAATGATATTGGAACAGTTTCAATGCCCACCCATTGGAATGATAAAAAAATTGCTGGTGATCATCTTAGCTTAAATGTTGATTTAGATATTTCGCACTCAGATGCTGGCGTGTATATTCAAATCCAACCAGAAAAAGTAATCGATCAAAGCCTTTCGTTGCGATTAAAAGGGGAGTTTCAATATATCACAAAACCGATAAATCAAATCCAGCCATCCGTTTACCTTAGCGCACCATTACTTCCAGAAGAATTTGAAAATATTAATCAAATCGAAGCGATAATAGGAGGCTCAATTGAAAGACAGATTCAATTTAAATTTCCATTTACTATTATTTATCCAGATTCATCAATTACGATAGTATCCAAAGATGGTTCGTGTTCGGTTAAAACAAGAAAGAATACTTTCACGGAAAGTACACTTGGCTGGATTGAGCCAGTGCACAAATACCCAAAAATAACTGGGGGTATGCTATTAACTAGAGTATATCAACTACAGCCTTTTCAAAAGCCAATGCTCAAACCTATTAATATTGCTATGCGCTACACACGAAAACTAGATAACAGAAAAAAGCATCTATATTTCTACGATAAAAAAGAAGGTTGGACCTTTATTAAGACACAAGAAATCAAGGAGCGTCGAGTATTGCTAGGCGAAATAAAACACCTCGACGCAATTGCTGTTATAGAAGATAAAACTCCTCCAAAAATGATAAGGTCTCATCCAGGCAATAATGGCAAGTATGCTGCGCTTGAATTAAATCAATTTAAAATAAATATTGATGATAAACTTTCAGGTTTTGATCCAAGTCCTAATTCGTTTGAAGTAAAGTTAAATGATAAAAATATTTTTTACGCTTTTCAACCTAAGCTAAAAGTACTTTCTTATGATTTGGATGAACCCCTTTCAGTCGGTAAGCATAAAATAACATTTAAAGCAACCGATCAGGCAGGGAATACCCTGGAAAAAAATATTCAATTTGAAGTCTATTAATGCTGTTCCCATACAAAGACGATAATCCTCGAATATTAGTTCCTTACGTCACATACTGTATCATTGGAATTAATGCATTAATATTTGTCCTGCAATTCAATCTCGGCATTTCGGATCCATCAGCGGAAAAGGAATTCATTTATAGATTTGGTTTTATCCCAGCTGATTTTTCTATAATTACCATTTTTTCATCTATGTTTCTTCATGGTGGTATATCTCACATTATGGGTAATATGTGGTTTTTATGGGTTTTTGGTGACAACGTAGAAGGTGTGCTTGGGCATTTAAAGTACGCGATTTTTTACTTGATGTGCGGTTTAGCTGCAACGATATCTCAACTACTTATCAACCCAAATTCAACCATACCTATGGTTGGGGCTTCGGGGGCGATTGCTGGAGTTCTTGGAATGTATATGATTAGATTTCCACANGCTCGTGTTCATGTTTTTGCATTCATCATTATATTTTTNACAACATTTAGAGTTCCGGCAATGTTTGTGTTGGGNTTCTGGTTTTTTAATCAATTAACTAATGGATTTGGTAGTTTAGGATTTGACACCACAGGGGGTGTTGCTTGGTTTGCACACATTGGCGGATTTATTGCGGGGGTTATGCTAAACCAAGCATTTAAACATATTCGATTTGAATAAGGAAAATNATTTAGTGATATGAAAAAAAGATTTTTACTTCTTTTATTTTTATTTCTTTTAGNTGGTTGCGAAGAACAAGTAAGTGAAAATTGTCAATCAACGTCCAATGGGAGAGGAAAGGTTTTATCGGTGTTGCCTTTAGGTACAATCAGCTCATCGTATCTCTCAAATTTTTTAAATGATAATAATATTGATATTGGTGTGCGCCCAGAAAATGATGTCAAAATCTATAGCATTGTATATGAGACTATTGACTGGGATGGAATAGTACGTCAAGCATCTGGCGCAATCTATGTTCCAGACATTGAAGAGAAAATTGAATTTCCTCTTTATTCTGGGCAACATGGGACTGAATCAAAAAGNAGTAACGTCGCATCGATCATTCCTCTGCGAGCTTTCGATGCAATGTTCATGGCTTCGATAGGCTATATCGGATCTTCTCCTGATCTATTGGGGTTAGGCGTTTCAGATGATGTCGTTCATCCTTATGTACATAAATTTGTGGCTGAGGCAGTAGTGGACAAAATTCGTGCAGTGAAAAATTTCTTATGCGATAAGGGCATCAATGAGAATGGTCAATTATTTATTGCAGGCTATTCGGAAGGAGGGTATGTAGCGATGGCAACACATCAATTGATCGAACAAAAATATGCGGATGAATTTCAAGTAACTGCGTCTGCCCCAATGGCAGGTCCTTATGATATGTCATTTTCTAGCAAAAGAATTCTTTCAATTAATTCCTATCCTCAGCCAGGATATATCTCATTTACCTACATGTCCTACAATACAATTGAAAAGCTTAACAGGCCAGCAAGCGATCTCTTTCAAAGTCCTTATGCTGAACGTATTCCAGATTTAATGGATGGATCGAAAAGCATTGGCGAGGCAAATAGTTATTTAACCAATGTTATCAAGGATCTATTTTCAGAAAAGTTTCTAACTGAATTTTTAGGTAATGGCGAAATAGAATTAAAAGAAAGTTTTGAAAAAAATAGTCTGCTAGACTGGAAACCCAAAGCTCCGATCAAATTATTTCATGGCGATAATGATGATGAAGTTAATTATAACAACTCAGTGATAGCGTATGATAATCTAAAAAGCAATGGAGCTGATATTGAACTTATTACCATTGATGGNGGTAGTCATTCTGGTTCAATTTTCCAGTCATACTCCCAAGCGCTAGATTGGTTTAATATTTTAAAAGAGGAATGAGCATAAAACCCTCTACCAAACAAACTCCATTAGTAATAGGCATATCTGGAGGAAGTGGATCCGGAAAAACTATGACCGCAGAAAAATTAAAAAATGAATATGGAGAAAAACTTGCCCTAGTCATAAATCAGGATGCATATTATAAAGATTTATCTCATATGGACTTTGATAAAAGATGCAATCAAAACTTTGATCACCCAGATGCAATTGATTTTGATCTATTTATTTTTCATATTAAACAGCTCATAAATAAACAAGCAATTGATTTACCAATTTATGATTTTTCCAAACATTTACGCTCAAAAGAAATAATGAGCATCAAACCGCAACCCATAATTATCATTGATGGTACGCTTATTTTTACGCATGCTGAACTAAATCAAATTATTAATCTTAAAATTTTTATTAATATACCTGATGATCAGCGATTCGCCTATCGGATGCAAAGAGACACCAAAGAGCGTGGAAGAACTGTTGAATCGGTAACCAAGCAATACAGCAAATCTGTACGACCAATGTATGACGAATTTATTTTTCCCTCTATGAAAAATGCTGATTTAATTATAGATAATAAAAAAGGCTATGCTCAGTCAATCGTATCAATCAAAAATGAAATTAATAAAATTTTAATTTAAATTTATCCATGAATCAATTTACAGGTATTATAGGAATAGTCGTTTTGCTCGCTATAGCATATGCTATGTCTGATAATAGAGAGAAAATAAATTATAGGACTGTAGCATGGGGACTAGNGCTGCAAATCATGTTTGGGGTCTTAATTTTAAAAACACCCATCGGTCGACCCATTTTTTCTTTTGTTGATAAAATGATATCAAAATTAATTGGTTTTGCAGATAAGGGAAGTGAATTTGTTTTTGGTTCGCAGGTTAATAATATTGGATTCCACCCAGCATTTGAGAGTATAGCTTTCAGGCTTNTGCCAACTATTATATTTTTTTCTGCTCTTATTTCAATTCTATACCATTATGGAATTATCCAATTTGTAATAAAATATATTTCTCGCTTAATGCAAAAAACCATGCGTACTAGTGGCGCAGAAACATTAAGCGTAAGTGCAAATATATTTGTTGGTCAGACTGAGGCTCCATTAATGATAAGGCCTTTCGTAAACAACATGACAAGGTCTGAATTGGCTGCAGTTATGATTGGAGGTTTTGCTACTGCAGCAGGAGGCGTTTTAGCAATCTATGCAAAATGGCTTGATAATATTCCAGGTATTGCAGGTCATCTGATGTCTGCATCATTAATGTCGGCTCCAGCAGCATTGGTTATCGCAAAAATAATTTATCCTGAAACTGATAAAACCAATTCTAATCCAGTGCAACTTGAATCTGATAAAACCAGTGTCAATGTTATGGATGCNCTAGGGAATGGAACAATTATTGGTCTCAGGTTAGCTGTTAATGTTGGGGCAATGCTAATTTCATTTATATCTATAATAGCTTTGGTAAACTATTTCTTAGGAATTTTCGGATTAACAATTGAATCAATATTAGGTATTATATTTCAACCGTTAGCATGGGCAATGGGTATTCCCTGGAATGAATCCAGCCTTGTAGGTTCGTTAATGGGAAAGAAGATTGTATTTACTGAATTTGTAGCATTTTCTGATTTAAAGCTATTGATAGCNAATAATCAGATTTCTGAAAGAGCTGCAATTATAACTAGCTATGCACTTTGTGGCTTCGCTAATTTTGGCTCGATTGGGATTCAACTAGGTGGAATAGGTGGAATTGCTCCGGATCGTAGGAAAGATATAGCACAGTTAATATTTAAAGCAATGATTGGTGGAGCGCTGGCCTCTTGGTTAACAGCTACCCTAGCAGGAATTCTGATNTAATTATAAGATAGACATAAGATGAATCTAATATTTTTAGGACCACCTGGCGTAGGAAAAGGAACACAAGCAGTACATGTTTGCGAACATTATGGAATAATCCATTTGTCCACTGGAGATATGCTTAGATCTGAAATAAAAGAGTCAAGTGAAGTAGGGAGGATTGCTAAATCCTATATTGATAAAGGGGCACTAGTCCCAGATAACGTATTATTAGATATTATAAATCTAAGGCTTGGTAANGATGATGCTAAAAATGGATATCTACTGGATGGTTTTCCAAGAACAATTCCTCAGGCTGAAGGTCTTGATGATATAATGAATAGTAAAAAACATAAGCTTGATGTAGTGGTCAGTTTGNNTGCAGAAGAAAATGAATTAATCCAAAGATTAATTAATAGAGGTCAAGACTCTGGTCGTACNGATGATACTCCTGAGATTATCAAACAACGACAAGAAGTATACTGGAACCAAACGGCTCCATTAATTGATTTTTACTCAAACAAAAATGTGCTTGTTGAAGTTGATGGTATTGGCAGTATCCCTGAAATAAAAAATANAATATTTGTGGCATTAGATAGCTATGCTTAAGGTCGGACTTACAGGGGGTCTTGGTAGCGGGAAAAGTACAGCAAGCAAGTTTTTTGAATCAATGGGAGCATACATCCTAGATGCTGATGANGCTGCAAAAAACTTAATTGATAATAGTAAAAAGGTGCAAAGTGAACTAATTAAAGAATTTGGGACTGATATTATTGATATATCTGGAAAGATAGATAAAAAAAAATTAGCTAGAATTGCTTTTCAGGATGAAGATCATCAGCAAAGGTTAAATTATGTAGTGCATCCTCATATACATCAAGAAATTGATAAATGTTTTCAGAAAATTCTTGATGCTGGAAAGCATGAGCTTTTTATTGTTGATGCGGCATTAATTTATGAATCTGGTTATGATGCACATCTTGATTATGTTATTGTTGTTTCTGCGCAATTAAAGCACCGAATGGAAAGAGCTTTGGATAGAAAAACTCTTTCAAGGGATGAAATATTAAAACGTATTGAATTCCAGTGGCCTGAAGAAGATAAAACAAATATTGCAGATTACGTTATCCATAATGATGGAACTGAGCTTGAGCTAAAAAATCAAATTGATGAACTTTATAATACCTTAGTATAAAAAATAAGTTGATTAAGAAGGGTCTATTATAAATTAGTTTTCCAGACTTGAATATGAATACAAGAGAAAAATTCACTTATTATTTTCTTCATTTTCTTTCTAGATATTTGAATAAAATATCAGATAGAAAAAGGGANTGGTATGCAAATAAATTAGCTGCATTTGCATATAAATATTTACCTATTAGAAAAAATGAAGCCTATAAAAATATTAAGCTAGCCTTTCCTAATCAAAATCATCAGTGGTTAANGAAAGTACTCAAGGGTTCTTATAAAACAGCTGTACAAAATTTTATTGATTTTTTAGCTGTTTCCACAACAGTGCATACAACAGTTTTTACAATNAAAAATAAAAATGTTCTAGATGAGGCACTTGACAAGAACAAGGGGGTTTTATTAATTACCGGTCATTTTGGNTTATGGGAAAAATGGGGTGCATGGCTCGGTAAAAATAAGTATCCATTATGGGGTATAATTCAACGNCAAGCAAATCGAGGTTCTGATTTATTTTTTAAAGAAATCAGAGAATCATATGGCATGAGTCATATATATAAAACATCGTCTGTTGATCAATCATATAAAATATTAAAACAAAATCAAATTCTTATACTNGCAAGCGATCAAGATGCAAAAGATAAAGGTGTTATTGTAAATTTTTTCAACCATAAAACATCGGTCCCAAAAGGGGCTGCTTTATTTCATCTAAAAACTGGAGCTGCTCTTATTTTTTCTGTTAGTACAAAAAATACAGATGGNTCTATGACAATATACTTTGAGGAATTAAAAATAGAAGATAGTCCTACTGTAGAATCAATAACACAAGCNTATACAAAAATGCTTGAAGATAAAATTTCAAAATTTCCTGATCACTATTTTTGGTTTCATAGAAAATGGAAATCAACAATCAGTTAATCAAATGAAAATTCTNTCAGTAGATGATAAAGATGCTATAAAAACTGCATCTAAAATAATTANANCTGGTGGACTTATCGTATATCCAACAGATACATTATATGGATTTGGCGTGGATTCTAAAAATCAATCAGCGATAAATAAAATAAATGAAATAAAAAAAAGGAATAGCCCCATAAGCGTTATTTGCTGGTCGATTAATATTTTTTCAAAGTGGGTAGAAGTTTCACAGGATGATNTTTTAAAAGCTAGTAGTTATCTGAATNAATCAAGTACAGTAATATTGCCAGTAAAAAAAAATATTGTACATCCATCTATCCTGGGCTCTGATCAAACCTTGGGTATTAGAATGCCTCAATATCCATTTCCAATAGATCTATGTAGAGAGCTTAACCTCCCAATTACTACAACTTCTGTTAATGAAACTGCTAGTGACCCATTAAATGATCCAGCATTGATAATAGATAAGTTTGGTAGTAAAATCGATTTAATTATTGATGCAGGTATACTGCCAAAGTCTAGGGGTTCAAAAATATATAAACTTGAGAATACAAAATTTATAAAAATTAGATCATGAAGAAAATTTTATCAATTATTTTACTTCATCTTTTTATCTATGCAGATGAGCCACCGTTTAATATAGGTGAATCATTGAAATACACTGCAGAGTGGAATGGGATAAGCGTAGGAGAGGCTGAGCTTTTTGTATCTGGTTTAGAATTAGTAAATGGATTTGAAGCATATAAAATAAGTTTTACAACAAAAACTGTGGGATTAGCAAGAAGACTATTTCCAGTCAAAGATAGGATAGATGTTTGGATAGACAAAAATGAATTCTATACGCACAGGCTAAAGAAAGATATTAATCAAGCCACCTATAGTGAAAAAGTTGATGTGTTATTTGATTATAATCAATCGATTGCTAAAACTAAAAATAAAACCATAGATATAAATTTTAAAGCTCGAGGCCCATATTCAATGTTCTATTTTTTAAGAACTTTTGAATTAAATCCAGATAAAACAATGGCGTTCTCATCCTATGAAGGAAGGAGCGTGATAAACTATAACTTAAAAATGACAGGGATAGAAAAAGTTAATTCTGCCTTAGGAAGCTTTTCATGTAAGGTCATAAGGCCATTTAAAAAGGGGAAAGAGCTCTTTAAAAATAAAGGTGATATGAGAATTTGGATTAGTGAAACTGAAAAAAAACTTCCCGTTAAAATTCAAATTAAGATACAATATGGGTCCATGACCTTACTTTTAAAGGAAGTAATTAACTAAATAATCTTCCTATATCATTTATCATAACAGAAATCATCAACATAAGAAGCAATACGGTTCCTACTTGCTGTATTAACATCCGCGTTTTTAATGAAAGAGGGCGCCTNATTGTACCTTCAATTAAAGTTATGAATATATGACCTCCATCTAGGCCTGGTATTGGAAGAATATTTAAAAATGCAAGATTACAGCTAATTAAAGCCATTAATCCAAAATAATAACTTAATCCAAGTCCAAAAGCATCTCCAGCTAACTGCCCAATCATTATAGGGCCTCCCAGCTGATCAAATTTTGCTTGGCCCGATATTAGCATTTGTATACTATAAACAATCATCCCAAACCCTTGCATCGTACGATAACCTCCAATTGAAATACTTTCTACAAAAGTTGAAGGTCTGTATTCTTGGCGAATTCCAATTTGCCCTAAAGTGTCGCCTTTAAAATTCATCTGATAAGAGGTTTTTATATTAATCGATTCTGTTCTTCCGTCCCTAGAATATTCTAGATCAATACTTTCGTTNGGACGAGGATGAATTTCTGCAACCAAATTTTCCCANGAAGATATATTTTTCCCATTAATAGCTTTAATAGTATCTCCGGGGCGTAAATCACTTACTTCAGCTGGTGCGCCGGAAAGCACTTGTCCTATAATTGGGAGATTTGAAATAGGGACNACTCCATTATTTATTGCAAGCCCAGTATAAATAACAAAAGCCATTAAGGTATTCATCAATACACCTGCACTCATAAACCAAATTTGTTTCCATCTAGGCTTACTCATTAATTCATATGGTTTGTAATNAAAGGAAGAGTCCATGCTCTCATCAATCATACCTGCTACTTTTACATATCCTCCAAATGGTATAATTGACAAACAATATTCTGTACNTGAGCCCTTTTTTCCTTTTTGCTTTATCTTCTTATCATAGATTGGTAACCACTTTAGCTTACCATCTTTATTTTTTTTGAAGAAAAATAAATTAATCTTCCATCCGCCTGGAACAGAGGTAAATGTTCCAAGTCGAGGAGGAAATCCCACGGAAAAACGCTCAACTTTTACCCCGATTGAGCGCGCAGCTAGATAGTGTCCCAATTCATGCACAAATACTAAAATGCTAATTAAAAATGCAAATGCTATAAAATATGTCATTGATAAAGCCTTAAATAATTAATTTTTTGGTGTGTATGATTTTACGAATTCTTGCGCCCATATCTCAATATTAAGTACATCATCTATTGATGGCTCTTTAATAAAATCATGTTCATCAAATGCCCTTTCGATCAANTGGGGTATTTCTATGAAGCTTATCTCGTTATTTAGAAATCGATAAACTGAATATTCATTTACAACATTCAATAAAGCTGGAACTGTCCCTTCTTGCTCTAAAGCATCAAAGGCTAAACGCATACATGGAAATTTATTAAAATCTGGCTTTTCAAAGGTAAGTGATTCTATACTTGTCAAATCTAACTCATCCCAGTCAGCATTTGAATGATTAGGGTATGTCAAAGCATATTGGATGGGTATTTTCATATCTGGTAAACCTANCTGAGCCTTAACAGATTTATCTTTAAACTCAACCATTGAGTGTATAATGGATTGNGGATGTATGATAATCTCGATCATATCTTTNGAAATATCAAAAAGCCAGNAAGCTTCAATTACTTCAAGTCCTTTATTCATCATGGTGGCTGAATCAATTGTTATTTTTTTCCCCATTTCCCAATTAGGGTGATTAAGGGCTCGATCTACGGTAATGGAATTAAATTGACCAATTTCTAAAGTGCGAAANGGGCCTCCGCTTCCAGTTAATATTATTTTATTAACTTCTTTGATAGACTCACCTACAAGGCATTGCCAAATTGCTGAATGCTCACTGTCTACTGGAAATATTTTAGCNCCTGATTTATTTTTTATTTCATTAATTATACNTCCAGCCATTACCAAGCTTTCTTTATTGCTTAGCGCTACATCAACTTCTGATTGTAAGGCATTTATTGTAGGCTCCATACCAGATGATCCAACCAGAGCATTGAGCATAAGATCAACAGAGCCATAAGATGATAGTTCTAAAAGCCCTTCTCGCCCTTTTAAAATTTTGATATTTGTTGACCGCAGTTCGTCTTCAACAAAGTCTGCAGTGTCAAGATCAACAACTGCTACAAATTCTGGCTGATATTTTTTTGCCTGCTCAATTAATAATTTACCGTTTTTATGTGCACTCAAAGCGACTACTATAAAATCGTTTAAGTGGTTATCAATAACACTTAAAGCATTGATTCCTATAGATCCTGTAGATCCCAATATTGATATTTTTTTCATTTTAGAATTGATTTTGCAATCCAAAAGATAGCATTTTATAATCTCCTCCATATAAAAAGCTTGGTGATAATTGTATACCTTTAAAATCAATCATTGTTCCCAATGAAAAATAGCTATGATGTTTATCAAATTTTTTGGAGATATTATAATCATTTGAAGTATAGTCTATTCCACTTAATGTATTTGCTGAGTAACCAAAAAAAAGGTTTAATCTTTTTAATGATAATCTGTGAATTATACTTGTGCTAGCAGAAGAAATTGATATCATATTATAAGATTTAAAACTACCTGAATTATAATGAAAACTCCATGGAGAATTGTCTTCTGACTGCCCAGGCTTAAGCGAAATACCCCATCCATAAGAATGAATTGCTCTTTTATCATTTGAAAACGCTGAGGTTCTACCGGTTAAGCTTAAATTCCATGAAATATTAATTTTACCAGAAAATACCGGAGATATAGATATACCTTCATCGCCTTTCATTAAATAACTAGTTATTAATATATTTTTATTTCGATT
>PBPW01000006.1 GCA_002725545.1 Fidelibacterota bacterium
AGAAACACCAACACCATGCAACCCCCCTGAAACCTTATAAGACCCTTTATCAAACTTCCCACCAGCATGAAGCACCGTCATAACAACCTCAACCGCGGGTTTTTTTTCTTCTTTGTGAATATCAACTGGAATTCCGCGCCCATTATCCTCCACCGTTACCGACCCGTCTTTATTAAAAACTACCGTCACTTTTGTACAATAACCCGCTAGCGCTTCGTCGATTGAATTATCAACAACCTCATAAACAAGGTGGTGTAATCCGCGCTTTCCAACATCACCAATATACATAGCGGGGCGCTTTCTAACCGCCTCTAACCCCTCTAATACTTTTATGTTTTCTGCGCTATAATTTTTATTTGATTGTGATTCGTTCATATGAAGCGAACCTCCTTTATGGTGTTTTGGCCAAGCCTGCTGTTGAGCTGTTTGATTATTTCTTGTTGTTTAAAAACAAGCTCTTGTCTCCATGTTGGGCTTGAAACCGCAACAGTTAATACCCCATGCTCAACGCTTACCGGTTCAGTGTTTTTCGAAATTTTTTCACCCACAACCTCATTCCATAAAACTATTGCGGTGTTTTGGTTAACCCCTTTTTTTAATCCGTGCTTATCAAGAAAAGCGTTAATTGTTGTGTTTAGTTTTTCCAATTTCGTTCCAGGTGTTTTGTTTTGTTGTTGGGGTTGTTTATATCGATTCCATGTTTTTCAACACCAACTAAATCTGTGTTTGTAATAATTGTTTGGGTTGATTCTTTAATTAAATCAAAAATTGCATTTCCCCTTTTTAGGTCGAGTTTTGAAAAAAGATCATCCAGTAAAAGCGTTGCGTTTTTTCCGGTTTGCTTTTTAATAAAAAGGTGTTCGGTTATTTTTATTATCACAAAAGAAAGCTTGTGTTCTCCTTGCGACCCATAAACCCTAAGGTTGTTGTTGTTAAGGTTTATATCGTATTTATCGGTGTGTGGGCCATTGTTTGTTCTTTTGGTTAATACATCTTTATTGATTGATGTTTCAAGGGCGCTTAATAGATCTTTTTTGTTGGGGTTTTTGGGGGTGCTTGAGTCAATGTTTACAACAATGTTTTTATTATATTTTTTACAAACAAAACCCAGTTCTTTGTTGAACGATTTTTCGAGGTTTTGTTTTTCCAGCCAAATTAGTGATCCATATTTAGCGACGGGCTCGTTCCAAACCTCAACCTCTTTAGTTGTTTTTCTTTGTTTAAGGAGCGTGTTTCTGTTTTTTACCGCAGAGGAGTATTTAATTAAGTTTGAGAGATATGCTGGTGAAACATTTGAATAGAGCCGATTAAAATATTTTCTTCTTTCAAGGTGGGGGCCGTTTGTTATTTTTTCTTCTTCTGGAGACACTAAAACTGTTGGGTTTTTCCCTATTAGATCTTTGGTTGTTTTAAACGCGTTGTTGGTTTTTATTTTTTTGGGCGAGCCAATTGCCTGGTGAAGCGTGGTTGTGGCGCTTTCAAAGTGCGCCCTTATTGTTGTTTCGGTTGATCCGTTTTTAATTGCCTCTGTTAGTTTGTTTGTTTTAAAGCTTTTACCGTTGCTTAGTATATACACCGCTTCAAGTATCGACGTTTTTCCAGATCCGTTTTCTCCCCATATTATATTTATACCTGGTGAAAAATCTATAACCATGTTTTTGTGGTTTCTAAAATTAATCATTTCGATTTTTTCTATTGGCATTGCCTTTTTTGTGGCTTGGTGCTGGCTTGGTTTTTAATAAATCTGTCTAATCGTTTAAACGTATTGGCATTAACAACATGGTTAGGTTTGAGTTTTTTTCTTGTTCTTTTGGTAAAAATAGCGCTGCGCTAATAGGTGATTTTAGTTGAACCACCACCTCGTCGCTATTGATATGAGATAACACATCTTTAAGGTATGCTGCGTTATAACCAACCGTTATGTCATCACCCTGGTAGTTTCCTTTTATCTCTTCACTTGCCTTTGTTGATTGTTCTGGGTCCTCGGTTGAAACAGAGGCTTGGTCACTGTTTAGTTGAAGCGCAATTTGGTGCGTTGATTTATTAGAAAAAATAGAAACCCTTTTTACTGCTGACAACAAAAGATTTCGATCTACATTAAAGTTTTTGTCGTTGTCTTTTGGTATAACACCATCAAAGTCGGGAAATTTTTCATCAATAATCCTAGTAAAATACTGATCAGACCCAACTGTTGTTGTTAGGTGGTTTTCTCCAACAGAAAGTTTTATTTTTTCATCACCAAGGCTTCCCGACAAAAGGTTAAGGAATTTTTTAGGAACAATCACATCTTCTGCTTGGTCTGTTGCTGTGTTGTTTGTGGTTTCATATTTAACCAACCTGTGACCGTCTGTTGCGACAGTTGTTATGTTGTTTTGGTTAAACTTAAACAAAACACCAGTGAGGGCGGGTTTTAGGTCGTCCCTGCTGACAGCAAACACTGTTTTATTGATTATGTGTTTTAGCGTGCCTCCATCTATGTCTATATTGTTCTTTGTCTCAACATCTGGTGTGTTTGGAAACTCGTCAGCGGGTTTACCTACAATATTATAATTACCGCTATCTGTTGATATATTGATTTTATTTTCTTCGTCTGTTTTTATATTTACCCTTGTTTCATCAGGAAGTTCNTTTGTTATGTTTAACAACATNTGTAGNGGTATGGCAACACCNCCNCCNTCTTCAACGCTGGCCGGCAAACNAACAACAACTGTTATTTCAAGATCTGTTGATTTAATTGTTGTTTTGTTTTCATCAACGNTAAATAAAACGCTGTTTAAAATTGGCAGAGTGGCTCGACTTGGGGTTGCTTTTGATAGTTTTTGAAGGGCAGTTTGTAATTCTAGTTTCGAGGTGGAAATTTTCATTTTCTATTAATAATACTAACTAAGATTTAATAAGATATTTATGCTTTAATTGAGCAATACAATCTTAACGTAAAACTCAACTTTTATCAAGTTTTTTTAAGCTGTTTTTAGCTTTTTTTATTATTATAAAATCTAAAATATTTAAAGATTATTTATTATATATACCGTGTATAACTACAACGTTTTATTACAAATACCAACTAATTCAAAATAAACCAAAAGTTAAAACAAACCCTTAAACAATAACATAATGTGGACAACAACTAAAAACCTGTTAATTAAACACAACTTATCAACAATATCTAAAATAAAAAAAAATAGATTTACGTTTAAAAAATTATGTGGAAAAATTATGTGGAAAAGTTAATTATTAATAGAGACAAACAGGTTTTTTTTAGATTTGTTTATCCACAAATCAAACCATTCTGCTTGTTTTCTATTTAACGCCATTGACTCAATCTCGGTCCAATGTTTTTTTAAATCCGCAACCCCACCCGGTTTTAACGTTTCAAGCCAAACCAAATGATAACCCAGGTCGGTGCGTACAGGCCCAGCACACTCACCGGTTTTTATTTGATTTAAAATCAAACCAAACTCCGGTATTGGGTATGTATCAGGATTGATCCAACCAAGGTTTCCACCTGATTTTTTACTATCCTCATCTGTGGAGTATTTTTTAACCAAACCTATAAAATGCGATAATGTTTTTGAAGAATCCTTCAAAGCAGAAGCTTTTTTATATGCTATTGATTCGTCTTTTTCTGTAATTGGTGGTGTGATTAATATATGTCTAACGTTTATTTTGTCTCCACGAACCTCTTCGGTTTCGATTATATGATACCCAAATTCGGTTTTTACTGGTTCGCTGATTTCACCAGGTGATAGATTAAAAGCAACAGATTCAAAAGCTGTGACCAGATTTCCCCTTTTAACAAAACCCAAAGATCCAGCACCTTGTTTGGCGCTAGGGTCTTGAGAATATTTTAAGGCCATTTCTTCAAAGGTTTTTTCACCCGATAATATTTTACCCCTAATATCCATTAATAAATTTTTGGTTTTTAAAACTTGATCCTCGTTTGGTTCAATATCAATTAATAGGTGTCTAATTTTAGCTGTTGTGGGAAACCTGGGTATACTGTCACGGTATTGATAATAAAAACCCTCAACCTCGCTCCGGCTTATGTTTATTTTAGATATAAGCGTTTGTTGATATTTTTGTGTAATTAACATATCTTGAACATCATACCAATATTCTCTTTTAAAAACACGCAAAGGCTGGCCCAGCGCCGCTTCTGCAGCCTCTTCACCACCCGCCTGTTGAACTATATTATCAACTTGTTGTTGTAGTGTTCTATCAACCTCTTTGTCGTCAACCTCCACAGAGTCAAGCTCAGCCATAGCTAGCACAACTTTTCTGTTTACGATTGTATTAATAATATCGTCTTTAAGTTTTTGTATTTTTAATCCATCTCTTCTAGGGTCAAGTTTTTGTTGAAAAACCGCCATGGCTAATGATTGGTTAACATCGCTTAACAACACAACCCTGTCACCAACAATAGCCGCAACACCGTCAATTTTTTGAGCCGTCAAATCCGCTTGTTGAGCAAGCACAAACCCGCCAAACAAAAGCACCATAAAAGCAAAGATGGGTAGTTTGTTTTTTGTTCTAGTTTTTGCCATGCTCAACCGTAAGGCTATCAATTATTCTTTCTTTTAAAATATGATTTTTTAAAGCTAAAATTTTAGACTGTATCTCATCGTTTACATACACCAAGTCCTTAACACTCCCCTTTTTGAAAGTGTCGATTATATAAAAAACAGAAAACCCGCTGTCGCGCTGTATAATAAAAGATGAGTTTTTCTTTGCGCCAAACAACCGTTTTGACATTTTTTCATTGAGCTGCGCTTTGTTAAAAAACATACGGCGGGGGTTGTGTTTTTTTATTAACACCGAAGATTTTTCACTGTCTAAACCGTTTCGGTCTAAGGTGTTTTTTATTGAAATAGCTGTGTTTTTGTCTTTTTCGCCAAACAACAACACAAACGCCTCGTCGTTTTTTCTTGTGAACTGCTCCTTGTTTTTTTCATAAAAATTATCGATATCAGCAACGCTTACAGATGTGCGCCCAACCATCAAGCTTTCAACATATTTTGCAGAAACAATTTTTTTATTAATATCATCCAACCTTGATTTAAGCTGTTCATCGTTTAAAAACCTTGCTTCTTTTGCGGCAACATAAACAGGGTTGTCTTGGCTTTGTTTGTTGCTCAAACCACCACAAGATACAGAAAAAAACAAAACAATATTTATAATTAATAATCGCACTTTATAAATTAATCAACACACTACCCAGAAAACAACAAGCCAAAATCATGAACAAAATCCACCAACTCACCCTTTCCAACGCCCGAAAAAACAACCCCGCGGCTAGTGCGCCCTTCTTTAAATTTGTAGCTTTTACCTTTCTTTTTTGAAAGAGAAGATATTGTTTTTAACAAACCCCCCACATCGCCCTTGCCAACCGTTTTAAAAAACAACCCCAACTCTTTTTTGTTTATTGTGCATTTTTCTATAGGTGTGAAAAACAACAAACACCTAAGTTTTGCAACTATAAAAAGATTGTCTATCGAACCACCCGTCCTGCCAAACTGATCAACAAGGCGATCTTTGATTTCNTCCACNTCTTGTGTTGTTTTTGCGCTTGCTATTTGTTGGTAGTAATACAACCTATCTTGAGCAGATGGCATATAGTCCAAGCCTATTAAAGCCGGCTGGTCAATATTTACGACAGGCCAAGAGTTTTTTTCTATTTTTTTTGAACCCCGCCCCTCATCAATCGTTTCTTCTAATATTTTATTATACAGCTCCAAACCAACCTGTAGCATTTGTCCGCTTTGTTCATAACCAAACATGTTTCCNGCNCCACGTATTTCTAGGTCTTTTATTGCAACATCATACCCCGACCCAAGGCTGGTGTAATACTCCATCGATTTTAATCGTTGATAAGCGTCGGGCAAAAGCCTTGTTTTTTGCGGAACACATAAATANCAATAAGCCTGGCGGNTACCCCTTCCAACNCTNCCCCTTATTTGATAAAGCTGGGATANACCAAAGTTTTGTGCGTTGTTTACAATAATCGTATTAGCGTTTTTTACATCCAGGCCGGATTCAATAATTGTGGTACAAACCAACACATCAACTTTTTTATTAAAAAANCCTANNACNGTTTTTTCNAATGGACCGCTAGGCATTTGTCCGTGCGCCCCCCTAATAACACCGCTTGGAAATAAACCTGAAATCTTATCTACTATAAACGGCATGTTTTCAATTTCATTGTGAACAAAATAAACCTGGCCACCCCTTTTTAATTCAAGGTCTATTTTGTTTTTTATATCAACCCAATTAAACTGATTAATAAATGTTTTTATAGGCAGTCGGTCTTGTGGTGGTGTCTCAATTTTTGATGTATCCCTAATTCCCACCAAAGACTGTTGAAGTGTTCTGGGTATTGGTGTTGCGGTTAGGGTTAATACATCAACCTTGTTTTTTAGCCTTCTTATTTCTTCTTTGTGTTTTACACCAAACCGATGTTCTTCATCAACAATCAATAAACCCAATCGATTAATATCTATATCCCCACTTAACAACCTATGGGTTCCAACCAAAAGATCAACCAAGCCCAGGTCAAACTTTTTTATTATTTCTTGTTGCTCTTTTTTTGTTTTAAACCTAGATAAAAGCTCAACATTTACACCAACACCACCCAACCGGTTGACACAGTTAATATAATGTTGATCTGATAATACCGTTGTTGGTGCTAGAAAAAAAACAGAACGACCCGATGTTATCGCTAAAATAGCGGCGCGTATAGCCACCTCTGTTTTTCCAAACCCAACATCACCATAAACCAACCTGTCCATTGGTTTTGAACCAGACATGTCTCTATAAACATCGTCGATTGCAGTAGACTGGTCAGGTGTTTCGGTGTATGGAAAATCATCAACAACGCGCTGAATTATTTGCTCATCCCCACCATATGAATACCCCCTTGGTTTTTGTTTTTGTTTATAGCTCTCAATCAGGTGGCCCACCACTTTTTTCACACTTTTTTTAGTGGTTAGTTTTTGTTTTTCCCACACACCAGAACCAAGGCGTGTTAATTTTGGTGTAGCGCCACCCGGCCCTATATATTTATGAATACGATCAAATTTATTTATAGGCACAAAGACATTGGTTCCACCAACATATTCTATTTTAATATTCTCTTCACTTTTTTGTTTAGGCCCAACAAAACCCAAACCCCTATAAACCCCCAAACCATAATCGCGATGCACAAGAATGTCGCCCCATTTAATATCATCCAGCTTGAAGACCTTCTTTTGTTTTACACCATCAATATTGATTTGCTTAGGCTTGTTTGTTTTATCAGTATATCCTAAAAACACAGCATCTAGTTGTTTTGATTTAAGGTTCGCATTGAATGTTGATTTACAAACCACGATTTTCTTGTTTTTGGTGATTTTGTCACTTAACCCCCTAAAAACATAAACCCGCTTTACGTTTTTAGTAAGATTTTCAATTTTTTTATCTATCAAACCAAGGGATGGTGAAATAGTGGGGATTTTTTCACAATACAGATCGAAATGTGATGATTTTTTAGCTATATTTGTGCCATTAAACGGTATTATGTATAATAAGAAATCTAGGTTTACACTATAAATGTTGTTAAGTGTACCGTCGTAAGAGCTTGATTTAACTACTATTGGTCTATAAAGATCAATGGAATCTATTTTTTTTACTGATTCTTGGGTGGCTATATTAAATTTTCGTATTGAAACCACCGTGTTTCCTTCAAGCTCAAGGCGTATCGGAAGCTTGTGTAGTGTTGGAAATATATCAACAATACCCCCGCGTACTGCATACATTTTTTTAGATGCGCACCAATCCGATTGGGTGTANCCCCAACTGTCTAGCTTNTGCAGGNTGTTTTTAAGGTNTATTTTTTCNTTGGTTTTGATTAGTATTTCNTCATTCCCTTTTTTTATTTTNTTAATTTTATTNTTAAGACCACCCTTTGAAGCTATATAAAGCCCCCTTTTTTTATTTTCTAGCGCTCTTTGNCCTATTTCAAACCNNTCTTCAAGCTCNGATACAAACCCATCTATTGCTGTCTCGTTCCTTATTTCCTTATAAAATTGGTTTATAAGCGTATCATCGATCTTTTGTATGTTTGCTTGGCAGCTGTTTAGGTATTTATCATCTGGTACCACAACCCCCATTCTTCCTTCTATTTTTCTATATATTGCAGATATTACCAACCCACACAGCTCGGGCTCGTTTATAATTACCTCTACAGGTTTTTTTTTAATTGCAGATACAATCTGCTTGGTTATTTTTTGTTCTTGTATGTGTTCTATTGGTGTCAATGTGTCTTATGTTTCACGTGAAACATTATTTTATAAGCATTATCGATAATATTGATATGTCTGCCGGTGTTATTCCTGAGATGCGCATTGCCTGACCTAGGTTTTCAGGCCTAATCTTTGCTAGTTTTTCCCTGCCCTCGTTTGATATGCTATTTAGATCTTGATAGTTGAATTCTTTAGGAATTTTGATGTGCTCATTTTTAGCAATTTTATTTATTTGTTTTTTTTGCCTCTCAATATAACCTGCATATTTTATCTCTGCCTCTACCTCTGTTTTTGCTTCTTCTATAAATGGTTCAATTGATTTTTTAATTTTTATATCTTGTGATAGGTGTTTGTTTATTATATCTATTGTTATGTTTGGCCTTTTTAATATTTCTTCGTATGTCTTTTTATTTCTTATTTCATTTTCATTGTGCTTTTTTAATGTTTTGTTTATTTCGTTCGGCGCAACATTAGATAATAGCGCTGATTTATAATTATTAATAAACTGCAAAACACCCTCAATATTTTTAAGCCTTTTATTATTAAGTAAATTATACGATATGCTTTTATCGGTTAGTCTTTTGTGCGCATTAGAAAATCGTAATAGTATTCTATATTCAGCACGAGAGGTGAACATTCTATAGGGCTCATCTGTATCCTTTGTTATTAAGTCATCTATCATTACCCCTATGTAGGCCTCGTCCCTATTTAGCGCTAGGGGTTTGTTTTCTTTTAGATAACATTTTGCGTTTATACCTGCAACCAGCCCCTGAGCGGCTGCTTCCTCATATCCAGATGTTCCATTGATTTGACCCGCAAAAAACAAACCACCCACATCCTTTGTTTCAAGGGTAGATTTTAGTTGTGATGGTAGTAAAAAATCGTATTCTACAGCATACCCTGGACGCAAAAATCTTACCTTTTTCATTCCCTTTATAGATTGTAGGGCTTGTAGTTGAATATATTCAGGCAGGCTAGTTGAGAAGCCGTTAACATATATTTGATCAGAGTCTAGCCATTCTGGTTCTAAATACAGCATGTGCCTTTCATGATGTTTAAATCGAAATATTTTATCTTCAATTGAGGGGCAATATCTTGGGCCCACACCACCCACATCCCCAGAGAACATTGGGCTTTTATTGATATTACTTTGAATGATCTCTTTGCATTTTCTTGAGGTATACACAGAGTGACAAGGAATGTTTTTGGGTTTAAAGTTTGATGAGCTATATGAAAATGGGATTGCTATATCATCGCCAGTTGCAAGATTCAAACTATGCCAATCTATTGATGAGGCATCCAGCCTTGGGGGAGTGCCGGTTTTTAATCTTCCCGACCTAAACCCCAGAGAAAGTAGGGATTCAGTAATTCCCTCTGCAGCATTTTCACCCATTCTACCTGCTCGTATCTTTTTTTGGCCAACATGCACTAATCCATTCAAAAATGTACCGCACGTTAGTATAAGGGTAGAGCACCCTATTGTTTGGCCGTCTCTCATAATTGCAGCCGTAACAACACCATTATCAGTTACAATATCGACAATCTCACCCGCCAGAACGGTTATATATTTCGCTTTTTTAATCGTATTATTAATGAATCCTTCATATGTTCTTTTGTCTACTTGAGCTCGGGGAGACCACACGGATTTTCCCTTAGATTTATTTAATATTTTGTACTGCAGCGCACTGTAGTCGGTAGCCTTTCCCATTATACCGCCTAGCACATCTATCTCTTTGACAATTTGCCCTTTTGCGAGGCCACCTATAGCGGGGTTGCATGACATGCGTCCGATTGCTAGCGGATCAATCGTGATTAAAGCGGTGGATATTTTAAAACGATTTAGAATTAACGCGGCTTCTACACCAGCATGACCAGCGCCACAAACAACAGCATCAAATTGTTTTATATGTTTCACGTGAAACTATTTACCTACACATAAATTATTAAATATATTATTTAAGATATCATCAGGGGATGTCTTACCCATAAGGGTATCAAGCGCATCTAGAGCCGCTCTAAGTTCAAAAGCAACCAGCTCCATGTTTGGTGAGCGCGCTTTCATTAACCCAAGTGAGCGCTCTATAGCTTCGCTGGTTTGTTTTAATGCTGTATATTGGCGCATAGATGTAAGGTGGGGGGTATCGGTAGATATTGCTTCAATAGACATGGTTTGTTTGATTTTTTTTAACAAAATATCCACATTTTTACCAGTTTTTGCTGATATATGTATAATAGAATTAGATTTTACAATTTTTTTGTGTAAATCGATTTTATTCAAAACATGTATGGTTGTAACGTTAAATTCTGGAAATTTATTTGATTTTGGATCATCATTGATGTATAATATTAGATCTGCAGAATCAATCTCCTTGTTGGTTTTTTGTATACCAATTTTTTCAATTTTATCTTCGGTTGGATGTATACCAGCAGTATCAATATATTTAATTGGAATACCATCAATTATTGTTGTTGTTTCAATCGCATCCCGGGTAGTGCCAGGAACATCGCTAACAATTGCCCTATCATAGCCTGAAAGGTGATTTAATAGGGTAGACTTGCCAACATTGGGTTTTCCAGCAATTACAACCCTAATTCCATCGTTTATTAGCCTACCCGTACTAAATGTTGATATAAGCGCATCCAATTTATTCCCTAAATCATTTAATGCATCTTTATTTTCTACAAAAAAGCCTGATGTTAATTCTTCCTCAGATATATCTATTGCATGCTCAATACCCGATAACCGTGTAATTAATTGATCGCTAATTTCATTAATTTTTTTCGATAAATTTCCAGAAAGCGTGTTTTGGTGTATTTTTGCAGCAACCTCAGATTGTGCACTAATTAAGCCTCCTACAGCCTCAGCCTGCAATAGATCAAGCTTACCATTAATAAACGCACGTTTAGTGAATTCGCCAGGCTCGGCAAGCCTTGCGCCTTGTTGAACTATGCTATCTAAGAGCGCATCAATTATAGATGGGTTTCCATGGCATGATATTTCTATTAAATCATCACCGGTATAAGAATTAGGTTTTTCATAGTGTGTCACTATGCATTCATCAATCACTGTATTTTTTAAATTATATAGACTCACTAGCCTTGGAGACCGATTTTGTATTTTATAATTTTTACTTAAGGATTGAATTATTTTTTGTGCGTTGGGCCCGTTTAGTCTGATGATAGCTATTCCGCTATGTCCATATGGGGTAGCAGGAGCCACAAATGTAGCATCCTTAAGTTTCATTTTTTAATGGGAATAGCCGAACTAGATAGCGCTGGCTTAGGTATTAAATATTTTTGTTGTAGGATAGTTAGCAGGTTAAATACGAAATAATACAGATTCAAACCTGATGGAAATCGATAAAACAGAAATAGAAAAAAGACATTCATAACATACATCATTGTCTTTTGCTGGGTATCTGCATTAGGAGCAGACATCATTTTTTGTTGTATAAACATTGTAGAACCCATTAATACAGGAAGGATGTTAATGGGAAAGCTACCTATGCTGATTAATGTATCTGGAACGCTAAGATCAGATATCCACCCAAAGAATGGCGCACCACGAAACTCTATCTTTGATCTGAATATAGAAAAAACAGACACCAAAATAGGCATCTGAATTAACATAGGTAGGCAACCGCCCAATGGATTGGCACCAGAATTTTTATACAGCTCCATCTGTGCCCTGCTCATTTTTTGCGGGTCGTTTTTATATTTTTCTTTTAATTTTTGAATTTCAGGAGCCAGGGCCTGCATTTTACGTGTCGATTCAAAAGTTTTTACAGTAAGCGGGTTAAGCAATAGTTTTATGAGAAAAGCAAAAACAACCACCACTAGCCCGTAATTAGGTATGATAGCATACATCTTGGTTAATAACCAGCTTATAACCTGGCCTATGGGCCTAAATAAAGCCCACCCAAGATCAACATTTTCTTCAAGGCCAACATTAAAATCGCTTAATCTGTCATAATCAAGAGGCCCAAGATATACAGTGAACCTATTATTGCTATTCGATGACTGCGTTATTTCTGTATTATATATAGGCTTTTCATTGTTTAGTTCGCTTTGAACTTGAGCCCCAATACCAGGTTCGCTTGGAATGATTGCTGAAATAAAATATTTTGTTTTAATTGCAGACCAAAGGGTTGAGCCGTTTTGGTTTTCGACTGTGCTTTTACCTTTTTTAGGTTTTGAGCCCATACGCTCTCCGCCAAGCGATGCATATCCTTCAAAAAATAAATAATCGTTTGAAAGGTCCTTTTCTGTTGGGGGCATTCCGCCATTCCAGTTAAGCGTATATTGGTTTCGAGAAATAAACTGTGAAGGGTTTTCAAACTCTACATCAACATCAATATTATAGGTATCTGCATAAAAAGTATATTTTTTTGTAATTGTTTGGTTAGAAAAATTTGTCTTAAAGGTTAAAGATTTTTGGCCTCGCTCTACACTGAGCGAGTTTATATTATCAACCAAAGACCAGTTTTTATCCAAAAATATTTTATCGCCATCGATTGAAACAAAACCAATTACCATATTATTAGAATTATCATTATCAATCAGGTTCACCAGGTTGTCGTTATGATCTTGATATTTATAAAGATTAAAATTAGTAAAAGCGCCACCATTTTTATTGCTAATAGTAAGTTCATATAAATTGGTAGATACGCCTATGCTCTTGACTGGAATTGTGTCGAGCTTCTTGGTTGCTACGGTTTTAATTTTTTCAGGAGTTATATTTTCATTGATAAGCTCTTTGGGCTGGGTCGAAGG
>PBPW01000046.1 GCA_002725545.1 Fidelibacterota bacterium
AATTCTATTTACAATGTCTCTAGCATCAGGATTAAGAGCATTGAATAAGATAGATCTATTACCTAGAGCACGTTGTCCTGACTCTGCATGACCATTAAAAACTGCTACTGACCTATTCATATACAATAAACGAGCAATGTCATTTGACTCGGCATATTCTCCATCAATTAGATCAATCTTATGTTTGATACCATGATGTGCTGTAGTAGTTATAGGTTTAACAGTCATATCCTGAGTGATCTTCCTATAAGCATACATGGCAGCACCTATAGAGTTACCACCATCATCACATAAAGGTTCAAAGTAGAACTCAACGTCTGGGAATCTCTTTATGAGTTGATAGTTGGTAAGAATATTCAATCCATATCCACCACCAATACAAACCTTCTTAACACCAGTTTTCTTAACATACTTACCAACTAATTCACAAACTTGTTCTTGGCAATGCCACTGTACTTCACAGCAATAGTCTGCAAACTTTTTATAGTTGTCTTTATTAATGTCAATATAATACCTGTCCCTCCTACGGAATAATACATCTAAAAAATCTGGACACTCTTGGAAGTAATTATTAACACGATCAAGTGTAAACTTAATCTCCCAAATCCTCTCACCATATGATGACAACCCCATTGCTTTACCACAGTCATCAATCGTCTGACCAATCGCTAAAGCAGCACTGTTATAAAGATTCCCAATGTTTGGATCATGTATTACATGTTCCTCCGACCAGTTCTTTTTATAAATTGGAGTAAACTTACATGGATACCTTGCAAAGTAAATACTCTCACCTTCATACTCATCTTCACCAACGACTCCACCACAAGCATCAACCACTAGAACCAATGCCTTATCAAATCCACTATTATAAAAAGCAAGTGAAGCATGATGCAAATGATGTACTGATTCCTTTGTCTCTATAAATTTAACTCTTGGATTAACCCTACGTATTAACTCTCTCTTATCATCCTCATCATAGTTAGTATTAAGAATAATATAATCAGGATCACTATCTAATATCATCTGATAGATATGTTCTATTCCTTCATCATGCTTCTTCCTACTATACCTCTCCTCTTTAAAATAATTTTTGACAACACCATCCTCTAGCACCACAGCAGATGCTCCATGTCCAGAGAATAACGCTACAACTTTCATACTAAATATGTTATACTTGATTTAAAACTCGTAATGACAGTAAAGGATTTATTATTTAATTGTCTTAAGTGGGGTAAGGATAACTATGGAGACTTTGTTGTTCAAGATAGAGAATTACCCGACTGGTTAGAACCAGAAGTAATTGACAATGGTTCTACTATTAAATCATATGTGTGGAAGACTAACTGGCTTAGAAGAATAAGATTAACTGAATTAAATCTACAGGATAAATTTATTGCAGAATCATTAGTCATATATCCAGACACTACACTTATTAACCCTGTCTTTGGAACTGAATTTGTAAATGCTGGTGGTAAAAGATTCTTTGGCACTATAGACTTCCACCCTCTAAGAAATGATTGGGCGTATGCTGATAAGTATATCAATAAATGGTTAGGAAATCAACCAAACAGAACTAAAAATAAATCTAATATCTACGACCTAAATAAATTCTTCTCCAAAAAACTATGGATAAAGTCTGAGACATCAGACTTCTATGAAGAGTACCTAAAAAAATTAGAAGAATATCTTAAAGCATACTTAAAAATGATGGCAAAACCTCAACGTGAATACTCCGTTGAGGAACAGACTGCCTATGATAAACACCTAGCAGGTACAGATCCTGCTTATGGTATCCTAAAAAATTATTACGACAAAGAGTTTGCAGAAAAATATATTAATACATTCCTCTTTGATCTTGCTACGAGATAATACTATTCTCTTTTAAATATCTTGCAGTATCTTTGCACCCACCAAGTTTTTTACCGTCCATAACAACTTGAGGGAAGGTAGATCCTTCACCAAACTCTCCATAAAATGCATCTTTATCAAAATGTTGCCCTAATTTATAGGTAACATATCTTAGATTAGATATTTTTAATACCTGTTCTATCTTCTCACAATAAGGACAACCGTCTTTAGAATAAACAGCAAAGTTCATGGACATGTCTTAGGTTTAAAAATGTATTTAGATATACATTGTACCTTAGATGTGCATTAATAACCAACCTTGTGTGTTATCCCAGAATATTAATTCAAATCCAGCACCATCGGTAGTAACTGTCATGTCTGCAGCATCACCCATAATATTTTTTCCATTCCTACCAATAGTTACTGCTTGAGTACCACAATTCCTTACATAATCTATAATTCTAATCCTGTCTCCTTGTACTGGAGCAGCAGGTAAAGTAAGAGTAAATGCACCACTAGTAGCAGTATCTACCATAACTGTTGACCAAGAAGTAATAGTAGTGTTACCTGTTACAGTCCAGTAATTAGTATCTACACCATGTACAGGTACATTTCTATTAAGAGACTTGTTAAAGACTTGTAGTTCATCTGTAGTAGCATCATATGCTAATTGATTTACAGTTGTTGTACCAATACCNACCTNNCCTTTAANNACNANNTCNCCNTCANCAGCAAGGTCACCNNATGCCATGACTGCTGTGTTAGCAGCACCAATGATTGCTTGAGTTGTAGTAGCANCAAAACCAACACCNATAGTTGCNATACCANTAGTACCATTACTTAAATCAATCTGATTACCTCTAAGTGTATCAGCATAATATACATACCTCCACTTCTTAGAGTCTTGACCTAAGTCAAAGGAGTTAGCAACACCTGGAGTAATGTTTGAGTTAACATTAGCATCAAGAACAACTGCGTTCTCTGTACCAACACCAGTGTTAATAGTACCACCTTCAAAGGTTACAGTACCAGAGAATGTAGATACACCAACAGTCCGTACATTACCTCCTACTAAGAGATCATCTGTAACCTCTACCTTAGATAACTGTGTCTCACCTATAACATTAAGTGCCTTAGATCCTGGATCGGTAATACCAATCCCCATATTCTCTACAATGTAAGCATTGTTTGCTGATATTGTAGATCCAATACCTACAGAACCAAAGAAGTGTGTGTACTCTACAAACTTACCAGTAAGAACAAAGTTAACTGGTCCATAACTCCTCGTAAGTCCTTGGGTTGATGCAGATACAAACTTATGATCTGTTACATTAGTAGAAGGTATTGCTCCTAATCCATTAATCTTTAGAATCTGAACCGCAAAAGAGTCTGTATGAATATCAAAAATCTTTAACCATCTATTACTAGCAGGGTCACCTGGTCTAGGATAAGAGTGATTGCTTATATGTAAATCTTGATTACAAGTAAATGTAAGTGATCCATCAGCAAACTTAACATGATCCTTCTCAGTAAATCCGTGCTGATAAACAGTTACAGTCATGATACCTACAGTAGGATCATAAACTGCATTACTAACTGTATGTGAGGTTACATTAGCATCAGCATTAGACCTAATATACATTAAGTCATCAGGTTTACCCGTAATATCAGATCTAACGTGAGTTTGATTCCTCTCTACTTCATAGTTGTACTCAAGATAATCAGTAGAAGTAGTACCAAGACCAACCCTTACCCTTGAATCATAGGTTGCTTTGTTACATACAAATAGATTACCTTTAAAGTTTTTACCTGCAGGGAATGTATGTAAGAGGTCACTCATATTAGGATCTCTTGAGTAACCTTGTGCTATGATTCCTGCATCTTGTTTGTCAGGACTTGTCTCACCAACAAAAGTAAATGCTGAATTAGTATCAGTAGAACGAACTACTACACTCTGTCCATCAGCAATATAGACACTCTCGGATTCAAAGTATGCACCTGATGGTATCTCTTCTTCAAAAACAACATATCCATTCGTATTAAATACATCTACTCCACCCGTGGAAAGTCCAACTCTTACCCAGATACTAGCAGAAGTTTGATTGGTACAAGAGACNCTACCCTCTACTAATTGACCAGCAGGTGCAGTATATAATAGTTGATTTAATTTAGCCGTCGTTGGCCTTACATTTGCTAATGATCCAAAAGACATTGGCTATATCCTATCGTATAATTTGCAGTAAAACTATTTATGTGATAGAATATTGGCAAAATGCCTAAATAGAATTTAAAAAATGATTATAGTTACTGGAACTAATGGATTCATAGGTAGGCACTTCCTTACTACATTACAAGATAAANATGAAGATGTTCTAGAAATTGATCAGCAAGGAGCATGGTATTTTAAAAGTAACTTTAATAAATGGGATGAGGTAGATTTAATAATACATCAAGGAGCGATAACAAGTACAACACATACAAACCTTAAAGAATTATTCCATTGGAACATAGAATATAGTATGTGGTTGTTTGAAGAAGCAATCAAACATAAGATCCCTGTCCTCTATGCCTCATCAGCATCAGTATATGGNACTCAAAAAGATATTATTAATCCATTAAACTACTATGCACTATCCAAAGTCACTATAGACTATTGGATTCAAGATCATATAGATGAGTTTGAAGTAATACAAGCGTTCAGATACTATAATGTCTATGGAACTGGTGAAGATCATAAAGGAGATCAAGCAAGTCCAGTANCTAAATTNGCAAAACAAATAAAAGANACTGGTAAANTAAAACTCTTTGAAGGTTCTGATAAATTCCTAAGNGACTTTGTATGTGTAGATGATGTAGTAAATCTTGTTCTTAATAATNATAAAGAAGNATCTGGATTCTATGATCTAGGTACAAGTAACCCAGTAAGTTTTGCACAAGTTGCTCAGTGGGTAGTTGATAAGTATGGTGGAGAGATAGAAGAAGTTCCATTCCCTGAACATTTAAAAGGAAAGTATCAAGAATATACCTGTGCTAAAAAAGAATGGGGTGACTATAAATTTAAGACGGTCTGTGAATATCTCCAGGAATTACCTGCAAATTAAAACTTAATGTACGTCTCTCTGAGACAGTCTTAGTTTTATTAACCCAATGTAGCAATGAGTTAGGGAACATAAATGTTTTCCCTACTTCTTGTGATGGTCTGTGGTGTTCATTATTCCAAATGAATTCTAAACTATGAAGATCATACCAATCAGATTCTTCAGGTATCATTAGTAAAGTAATACCAGACACATTACCCTTATGATCATGGGGTGGAGTATAATGTCCTTTAAAATATCTATTTGCCCATACATCAACATATAATTCACTAAAACTTGCAGGTTCATACTGTACATTAGCACTCTCAAGATTCCAACTCCTCAAGTATTCTGGTATAACCTCACCAATAAATGAGGTAAACCCTGAATCATTAACTTGCTCCTCAGTAAAATATACAACCTCAAAATCCCTATCCAATAAGTTAGGGATTGATTCTTGATGTGTACTATCAACAATAGAATTTAATTCCTTCAGTACTTTATCAGGACAAGTACACTCAAGTATAGTTGGACCAAATGGTTGTGTTAAATTTATATTATACATTAACCAAGATTCAAAAATGATGTAATGATATACTTATCCTCTGATAGAGGAATAGTACCTTCATGTCTGAAGAGGTAGTTGCATGGGAAGATTACTAACTTACCTGCTTCTGGTTTAATCTTAAGTTTATAATCCATAAAGTCAGTCTCACCACCCTCTTCTACTGTATTTAAATACAAAATGATACCAAATGTTCTAATTACATTTGGACCTGCTGACTGATCAACATGTTCTAAAAATTTTCCTTGACCTTTATAATATACTCTAACAGAATAATCACTAAAGGACATTGGTTGTCCTTGTGGTGTAGGAAGTGTCTTTGAATATTCTTTCCACCCATCAGTCATAACCTCTGTCATGAAGTCTGATATAGGATCATCAGGACTTGGGTATGCTTGTATAGTATTCTTCCTCTCTAAATTTGTATGAAGACTTGCATTNGTAATTGAATCATCTCCACCATATACCTGTCCCTGTTGATGTAAATCATCATTATTCCAAAACCATTCTATACAACTAGCACATTGAGGTCTAGTTATTGATTCTGGTTTTATCCANATTAAATCTTTAAAGGTAAGATGATCAGCAACTTCTTTAGTCATCAATCCCCACAAAAAATTCTATGTGAATCTTCATCAAAATGTTGAGTAGAAAATTCAAATAATTCAGAATCTTCTAAAGCATACATCTGATGACGCATCTTCCTTGGAACATGAAACTTATCTCCAGGTTCAAGTATCTTAGTATATGATTCTCTTAAATCATCAGTNTGTCCATAGAATAAATGTAGTCTACCTGACTGAAGATAGAAGGTCTCATCTTTTAATAGATGATAATGCCATGAACATCTTTTACCCTTCTCAAAGAATAATATCTTTCCACAATACTCTGGACTATTTACAATCCATTTCTCATATCCCCACCCCTTCTCTACATATTTAATCTTTGAAGAAGGCATGGTCACTAACTCCTTTGTCATCTATAAAATGATCTGCATGTGGTTTACCCATAATCAACTCATGATACTTACATCCCNAAATACTTAACTGCATCTTAGTGAGTGGTTGTAATAATTCTTCCGCAACTTTTGCTGCTTCCTCATGAGATTTATGTTTGTTCCTACCCATCGCACGAGCGGTCATGTATATAATATAATGACCTTCATCATATAATCTATTTACCGCCTCTATCCTATCCTTCTTAGGAGTAGCACCTTCATACTGGCATGTCCCACACCCCTCACCAGGAGTGCAGATAGTACCATCTATATCAAAGCAATACCTTGCCACGTTAAGATCTCCCTAAGTATAGTGTCTTCAATGGATGTCTGGATGTGGATTTAGTTGCAGAATAATAATTAATCTTTGCAAGTCCAACAGATACTCCAGCATCAGTAGATATAGGTTCAACATATAGTTTAACATCTTCTGGAAGATGTTTCAAGTACTCATAGTTTGCTACACAATTCAAAGCACATCCACCAGTTAATACTAAATTCTTTTCACCAGTAATTTCTAGTGTCTTTAGTATCAAAGTAATCATATAGTTTTCAAAATCTTTTTGTACTCTGTACGCAAGATTAGCAAACCTTTGTTTTATATCCTTACTATCTATATCACTAAACCGAGTAACACCATTCGGATATCTCACATAATCATAAGGTATAAAAGTTAATCCAAACCTACTACGAAAAAATATATCTGTATTAAGAGTACCATCAAAAAAGGATTCTATACTAGAATCTTCCTCACCGTATGCAGATAAACCCATCAACTTACCAGAACCAAAGTCTCCAAATCCAAAGTAATTAGCAAGTGATTGATAAATCATACCAATTCCAAAGCACAAATGTGGAACAGTGTGAACATCAAGGTATGTTGGTGTAACATTAACAGAATGTTTTTTAAATTGTTGTGGATATGAAAGAGTATATATTGTCTCTACCTCATGCATAGTTGGTGAATCATCAAGAGGATTACCCATACCATCTACAACAAGTACAGCAGCTCTTGGAAATCCAGAGTTATAAAAACCACATGCAGCATGGAAGTCATGGTGCTGCAAATAATATTCATACTCAATGTCCTCATGTGGACCTACAGCAATAGTACTAGAGTACTTCTTTTGACAAAGACTAGTAAAAAGTTTAGAGTATTCTGTCAATTCATCCTTCTTATGTGGTTCATATAAACCTGATATCTGTATCATATTATGTAAGTCTTTAGCAAGATCAGATTCCATAATAGATGTGAATGGAAACTTATCATGTTTAACTTTACTAAATCTTTCTTCTTCTATAAACCAATCAATCTGCCCATCAGTTACCTGACAAATTGAAGCATCATGTGTTAAGTTAGCACCAATATATGATTTGCTTTTTCTCATAATGATTTAATATCATTTGCTGTTAATGTATAACATCCATAGTTTTGTACGGCAATAGCAGATGCTTTATTAGCAATCTTAATTGATGCTTCCATATCATTCTCTTTAAGAAACTCAGCAGCTAAAGCAGCAAGGAATGTATCTCCTGCACCAACAACATCAAATACATTTACATTCTCACTAGGATATAATTTATCCATATAATATGCACCCTGACCTCCAGCAGTCACAATTAAATTCTGTGGAGAAGGTTGCATTCTTAAAGTAGATGCTTCCCTTTGATTAATCTTAAAAATAACATTCTGTGCTGAGAATAGATCCTTCTTCTTAGTATCAATAAAGACTGGACCATTAAAATTCTCACAAAAAGTTATAAGATCTTCTATACTAACAAACCCCTTATCATAATCAGATATGACAATAGCATCGTATTGTGATACAAGAAATGCCATCTTAACTTCAGCAGGTTTTATTGGATCTACATGATCATCCTCATCAATCCTAACCAACTGTTGTTTACTAGAACTATGGACTACTCTCTTCTTCTTTATTAATTTCTTATTAGTAATGTGAGTTACATGAACTCCAAATGCCTGTAGATTCTTCTTAACATTCTCAGACATACCAAGAGCAGTAACAGTCTCCTCATGTACTAACACAGGGACTGGTGCTTCTGGACTTATTCTATCTACGCTACCAAAGATATATGTATCTTCACAGGTCTCGCCTATCAATAATACTTTGTACTGTTTCTGTTGTTGCATAATCACCAACTCTATCAAAGAAGACTAACTTAGCAGCATAGTATGAACCTATGACTGATTTACCTTTCCAATCCGATCCAACCACCATAACATGAGGTTGTATGAATTGAACCATCGCCTCTAACTGTGCATCATTATCAAAGACTGCTACTCTATGTACCGCCTTTAGATTTTCAAGAAAGAATTTTCTATCCTCTACATTATATATGGGACGAGAATCACCCTTCATCTCAGCAACCCTTCGGTCACTATCAATACCAACATACACTCTATCACCTAACGACTTAGCATAATTAAGCAACTCAAGATGACCACGATGAAGTAAGTCAAATGTTCCATTGACAAATACTTTAGTTGATGGATTGTAGAATTGTCTACCAATGGTCATGAAAATACTCTGAGTGTGTCCTGCTGTGATAACATAAAACTAAAGACCCATAAAACACGATGCCTATCTCCAACAACTTCATCCACTTTATGTTCTGCTTGAGAGACAATATACGATAGTAAATCAGTCTCTTCAACATCCCAAGGTTCGTTCTCAATATAAGTAACACCACCAGAGTCTGGCTTCTGTGTTATAAAATTAAAATGAACTGTATTGGTTCCTTCAAACCAAGGTGGATCAATGTGAGGATGAATCGTACCTCCTTTAAAACTTATCTCTGTAATTATACCATCTTTTCCTACAGGAGAAAGCCCAAAGTGTCTAAACTCAAATGTATTTACAATACGATTCTGTATCTCATAGCAAAGCTTTGGATACTCAAAATCAGGAGATGATGCTACCACAAATTGTTTATGATCCATATTAGAAGGATCAATAATAGGATTATTATAATTGACTAAAGGGTTAGCAAACCTAGTAGTTAATTTTGTTTTTAATAAACCTTTAGAATCCATCCTAGGATCTAAAAACCAATCCCTATGATAATTACTCTCAGTCCATTGAGATAATTCTCTTGCTTCCTCTGGTTCAAGAAAATCTTTAAACGCTTTTACTTTATCCATTGTAAGGTATATTTAGACTCTCACCCTTACGTATTTTAACAAGACATTGATCTATAAATTTAGCATGAAGAATAGAATTAACATGCTTCTGTTGTTCATTCCAAGCAAAGTCTCTTATTAATGCATCAGCATCCCAAGGTGGAACTTTTTTAGTTTGTTTAGAAACAATCTGATCCTTATCTAACATCTGACATAAGAACATTGACCAATTATCTCCAGCAAACATATAGTTTCCATTGGAAGGTAATCTAACTGGATTATTTAATACTTCATTCTCATAATGTAATAGCTTATCGGATGGTTTAAAGGTGTCCTGAACATACTTCCAGAACTTACCAGTCTTCCTTTTATTATATGCATAGTGCATATTAACAAAGTCAATACAACTCTCATAGAATGAAGTCATCTGATGATTGTATCCTTTTATGATTAATTCATCATAAAAACTACCACGACATGACTCAACAAACTCCATTGCACCAGAAGATATTAATGCAATACCAGTACTCTCTATTGGTTCAATAAATCCAGCAGATAATCCAATCGTTACAACATTATCAGTCCAAAAATTCTTATGATAATATGGAGTCCAATCTAATACTCTTAACTCATCTGAAGTTACTCTACCATCCCAGTACTTACAAAAAGATTCTTTTACCTCATCAACATCACTAACAGATTTATTAAAAACTAATCCTGATCCTACCCTTTCTTGAGTTGGTGTCTTCCATATCCAACCATGTTCTACAGCAGCACATGTTGTATAGGGGTTCTGTTCTATTGCTTTATTCCTATAATCAAAACGACCAGCAATTGCTGTATCACAGAACAATCTATCTTGACAATCTACACTGTCAGGTTCTGGTCCTATCAGTCTCTTAAATCCAGTACAATCAATGAATATATCTGAAGGTATATCCTCACCAGTATCTATAGTAATATGATTGATACCACCACGATCATTCCTATCAACAGATACTACTTCATGTTCAACTAACTGTATCTTTTTTAATAATTGATTTCTAATCCAATTAACTAACTTACCACAATCAATATGATATGCATAGGTTCCTATATTCTCTGGGTCAACCTTATTCTCTGTAACACCAGGATGATATAAAGCACAAGCATGTGTAAAGAAATCCTTCTCCTTGAACATAGTCCATAGGGTTAACAGATCAGTATCTAAGTTCTTAAACATTGGGAACGCAAAAGGATGCCATAAATTAACACCTTCTTCCTGCCAATCTTTAAATAAGATTCCACATTTAAATGTAGCATCTATCTCAGGTATCCACTGTTCAGGTTTAAACCCACAGTCATACATGAACTGTTTAAAATTTAAAATAGTTGCTTCACCTACTCCAATAGGATCAGAAACTTTTTTATCTACCAACAATATCTCAGTTGCAGAATGCATATTCTCAACCAAGTAAGCAGCAGTTAACCATCCAGCAGAACCACCACCAACAATAACAACTCTGTTAACAGGACGCATTAGATTTTCTTAATTTCAGTTTGATCTTCTGACTCTTGTTCGTTCTCTACATGAATTAGAGTAGAGTATTCAGGAAGATACAAATACTCAATATCACTATTAGCAAGAGTCCGTAACGCATCATCGAGTGTTTCAACCAAAGGTTCTCCACCCAGATTAAAGGAAGTATTAAAGATGATAGGGCAACCAGTCTGTTCAAAGAATTCCTTGATGAGTTTGTAGTAGTTCTCATTTTGTTCCTCGGTTACTGTTTGTATTCTACATGTACCATCTACATGAATAATAGAAGGAATCTTTTCTTCAATACCTTCTTGACATTCAACAGCATACATCATGAATGGAGTCTCTTCCATACCACGGAGATCGAACCAATCATGTACATGTTCTTTTAAAATAGATCCTGCAAATGGTCTGAAGTATTCACGACGTTTGACAACATTTACATGATCCTTACCATCTGGATCACGAGCATCATAAAGAATAGATCTGTTACCTAATGCACGAGGGCCTGCTTCTGATCTTCCTTGGAACAATGCAACAATATTCTTATTGGTAATAAGTTCTACTGCATCTTTATGGTTTGCTTCAAATACTCTTGTTGCACCATACTTTTCAGCAGTAG
>PBPW01000047.1 GCA_002725545.1 Fidelibacterota bacterium
GGTAGGTATACAAATCAAGTTAAACAGGAAGTAGATAAAAATTTTTTTGAAATCAAACATTTGAAAGAATATTGGACTAAATTAGAAAAATATAAGAAGGAAAAAAAAATTATTGCTTTAGACGAATCATTACATTCTATAAATGAAGTAAATAAATTAGAAAAAATATTTAAATTTTCTAAATGCTCCTTAAGTTTTTTAGAGACAAATCCAATTGATTTTTTTTGGAAAGACCAGCCAAAATTTCCTAATTCTTTAGCTTTTTTACATGAAGAAAAGTATGCTGGAGATAAAACAATAAATAAAATTAAAAAAATACAATATAAAATTAAACAAGATTCAATTGATTATTATTTACTAAATACTTTAGACTCAATAGCATGGCTTTTAAATATTAGAGGAAATGATATAAATTATACTCCTCTAATATGTTGTTATGTAATAATTCCAAAAACAGGGAAAGTAGAATTATTTATTGAAAAGAAAAAAATTAAGAAAATTATTAATAGAATAGATAAATATGTTAATGTTCATTCTTTTAAAAATTTTAAATTATTTATAAATAAAATTAAAATTCAAAAAACTATAGGAATAGATAAAAAAGAATCACCATATTTATTCAAAAAAATATGTAAAGACACAGGACTAAAAATTCATTATTTAGAAAATCCCTGTCTTTATCTAAAAGCTAAAAAAAACTTAGTAGAAATAGAAGGTGCAAAGAAAGCTAATATTCGAGATGGAGTAACGATTTCAAAATTTTTATATTGGTTAAAAAACAAAATTGATATTGATAAAATGGATGAAATAAAAGCCTCTCAATATTTATTAGCATTAAGAAAAAAAAATGAATTATTTTATTCTCCTTCTTTTGAGACAATATCAGCTTTTGGCAAACATGCTGCCTTACCTCATTACAGAGTTTCGAAGAAATCAAATTTACGTTTTAAAAAAAATCAAATTTATTTGTTTGATTCTGGAGGACAATATTTTGATGGTACTACAGATATAACTAGAACTGTTATTATTGGGAAACCCAATAATGAACAAAAAGATCGTTTTACTAGAGTCCTGAAAGGACATATTGCTATTGCTGTAGTTAAGTTTCCTAAAAATTCTAAAGGCTCTTCCATTGATCATTTGGCAAGAAAATGGCTTAATGAAATAAATTGCGATTTTGATCACGGTACTGGACATGGCATAGGTAGTTTTTTGAGTGTTCACGAAGGACCTCAAAGAATAGCTAAAAATCAAGGCCAAAGTGATGGTATCCTTAAAGAAGGTATGATTGTTTCTAATGAACCCGGTTACTATAAAGAAGAAAAATATGGAATAAGAATAGAAAATTTAATTTTGTGTGTTGTTAATGGTAAAAACTCTCTTCAATTTGAGACAATTTCTTGGGCGCCAATTGATAGAGATTTGATAAAGCTGAGTTTATTAACTAAAGATGAAATTGCTTGGATTAATAATTATCACAATAAAGTTTATGAAAACTTAAATAAATATCTTGATGAAGATGAAAGGAACTGGCTATATTTAGTAACAAAGCCACTATAAATAAAAAATGATATTAATTTTAACTCAATGTTTTCCTAGCCGAATTGGAGGAGTAGAAAATTTAATAAGTAATCTTTCTTTAAGTTTAAGTAATTCTGAAAAAATTATTGTTTTTGCAGATAGTCATCATTTAACTAATGATGCTCAGTATGATAATTTATATAAAAACAGAATAACAGTTTATAGAACAGGAGGTATAAAATTTTTAAGGCGCAGGAAAAAAATAAAAGAGGTTAAGAATTTTATTGAGTCAAATGAAGTAAAGCTTATCATAGCTGATAGTTGGAAAAGTCTAGAAATTGGCATAGATTATTTTAATAATAAAAAAATACCAACAATTTGTCTTGCACATGGCAATGAATTATTATCCTCTAATCCAAATAAAAATAAAAGAATAAATCAGACTTTAAATAAAACAAATAGCATTATTTCAAATTCTAACTATACTAAAAGTCTTGTAAGTAGAGTAACTAAATCACACACTGATATTAATGTTATATATCCGGGAGCTTCAGATTTAAGAAATTTAAAAGAAAATAAAATCAATAATATTAATGGAGATCCTATACTTTTGACATTAGCACGATTAGAAAAAAGAAAGGGTCATTTGATTATTATAAAAGCAATTAAAGAACTATTAAATGAATTTTCTAATTTAACATACCTTATTGCTGGAAATGGACCTGAAGAAAAAAGTTTAAAACAATTTGTTCATGAAAATAATCTTCAAAAAAATATAATTTTTCTAGGCAATATAGATGACTCTCAAAAAAAATATATATTTNATAAAACAGANTTAATGATTATGCCNACNCTTGATGAAACAAAAAATAATTCAATTGAAGGNTTTGGCATTGCNTATATAGAAGCTGCATTCTTTTCTATACCNTCTATAGCTTCTAATAAGGGCGGCACNCCAGAAGCTGTTTTAGATAATGTTACAGGAAAAATTATCAATAATATTAATGAACTTGAAAATTCAATTAGAGAATTAATAACAAACAAAAAACTAAGAGAAAAACTAGGAATAAATGCAAAACAAAGAGCTGAAAATGAACTTAGTTGGAAAATTATATCTGATAAATATCTATCGATAATAAAGAGTTTAACTAATTAATAAATTATGAAAATTTTATTTTACAATCCATGGCCTAACCAAAATAAATGGATATTATCTATTAAAAAAAAATTTGTTGGTTATCAAATATATACTCTCAAAGACAAATTTAAATTTGAAGATATAGAATGTGCAATTATTTGGAATTTACCCAATAACATATTTAAAAAATTAAGCAGATTAAAAGTTATTTTCTCATTAGGTGCAGGTGTTGATCATATTTTAAAATTACCAAGTTATAAAGACACGCCAATTTTTCGTATTAAAGATACTAATATGTCTAAAAGAATGTTTAATCATATTCTTTCACAAGTTTTATACTATCAATTAAAATTAAAAAAATTTGAAAATGGAAAAATTAAAAAAAAATGGTTAGAAGAAGAAGAAACTTTACTTAATCAACAAATAACAATAGGAATATTAGGAGCAGGTTTTTTAGGAAATGAAGTAGGAAAAAATCTTAAAAAATTAAATTATAATATTATAGGTTATAAAAATTCTAAAAATAATACTAAAATTCCATTTGAAGTTTTTACAAAAAATCAAATTGATATATTTTTAAAAAAAAGCGATATTGTTGTTTCTATTTTACCGGCAACTTTAGCAACAAATAATTTTATTGATAAAACTTTTCTAAAGAAAATGAAAAGAGAAGGTTTATTAATTAATGTAGGTAGGGGAAATTCAATAAATGAAAAGCATTTAATTAATCATTTAATAAAAAATAAAGATTTTTATGTTTCTTTAGATGTTTTTAAAAATGAGCCACTTACTAAAAATCATAAATTTTGGGATCTTCCAAATGTTACAATTACCCCCCATATTGCAGCAGTTACAGATATAGAATCTTCTGTAAATTATATTTTTAAAAGAATAAATAGTATAAAAAAAGTTAAAAAAATTAAAAGCGAGGTTAATTTAAAAAAAGGCTACTAAATTTTATTAAAATAATTTTCTAATAATTTTAGGTATACTTTTTGAAGCATTTTAATATCCTCTATAAAAACAAATTCATCAACTTGGTGGAGTGTTTGATTTCTAATGCCTAATTCAACTACTTCACAATAGTCTTTAATAAAACGAGCATCTGAAGTTCCACCATCAGTAGCTAATTCAGGTTTACTATTTCTACCAGTTACTTCAGAAATTGATTTGGTTATTAACGTACTTAATTTTCCTGGTTCCGTTAAAAAAGCTTCTCCATTTGCTTCTACTTTAAATACACAACTAGCTTTATCTATTTTATCAAATACATCATTAATGTGTTTTTGCATCCATTCAGTTAGGCTTTTGCTGTTGTGTAAATCATTGTATCGAATATTAACTGTTGCCTTTGCCGTTTCTGGAATAATGTTAGCAGCAGTATTGCCAACGTCTATCGTCGCTATTTGAATTGCAGAAGGTAAAAAATTTTTATTTCCATTATCTAAAGGTGCTGAAATCAAATTATTTAATAATGTAATTAAATGATGTGTTGCATTTTCTGCACGGTGAGCACTAGCCGTGTGACCTTGAATGCCCTTTACTGAAAGATAAAAAGTTATTATTCCTCTTCTGCCTATTTTAATTTTATCTCCTATTTCTTTATTAGAAGTTGGCTCGCCTACAATACATTGATCTAAAACAATATTGTTTTGTTTTGACCATTCCAGCATTTTTTTTGTACCGTTAACAGCATCCTTTTCTTCATCACCTGTAATGATGAAAGACAATTTGCCTCCAAATTCTTTTCCGTATTTTGATATAAATTCATTAGTAGCTGATATAAAACAAGCTATATTGCTTTTCATATCTTCTGATCCTCTTCCATAAAGTTTATTGTTATCAATTGTTGCAGAAAAAGGCGGATATTTCCAAGATTCTTCATTGCCTGGAGGAACAACATCTGTATGTCCTGCAAAAGCTAAATGTTTTCCAGTAGTTCCAATTGTTGCAAATAGATTATTAACCTCATAAGAATTATCTCCTGAAAAAGGAAGTTTTTGACAATTAAATCCTAAATTATTTAAATGATTTTCAATTATATCTAATGCACCAGAATCCTTAGGAGTTATGCTTGGACACCTCACAAGATTTTGAGTCAAAACTATTGGATCAAAATTTAAATTATTCATCAATCACGTAATAAGTCATTAATTGATGTTTTAGATCGTGTTTTTTCGTCAACTTTTTTTATAATTACCGCACAACTTAAAGAAGGCGCACTTGGATTATTTTTATCTGGTAATGACCCTGGTACAATAACTGAATAAGGAGGAATTTTCCCATAAGTGATTTCACCAGACTTTCTATCAACAATTTTTGTTGATTGACCAATGTACATACCCATACTAATCACAGATCCTTCACCTACAATTACTCCTTCAACAACTTCTGACATTGCACCTAGAAAAACATTATCTTCAATTATTGTAGGCAAAGCTTGTGCTGGCTCTAACACTCCCCCAACTCCACTTCCTGCAGATATATGACAATTTTTTCCAATTTGACAACAAGATCCTGCTCTTGAAAATGTATCCATCATAGTTCCAGAATCTATATATGCTCCAGTATTAATAAAGCACGGCATTAAAACAACATTTTTTGCTATGTATGAACCTTTTCTAACTGGTGAATTGGGAACCATTCTAAAACCAGCTTTTTCAAAATCTTCTTTATTCCATCCAGCAGTTTTTCCTTTAAGCAAGTGTGCTTTATCATACCAAGAACTATAAGGACCTGACAAGGCTTCCATTCCATGAATTCTAAAACTCAGCATTATTGCTTTCTTAATATATTGATGAGTAACCCATTCATTATTAATTTTCTCTGCAACACGAATTTTTCCAGCATCTAAATCTTCAATA
>PBPW01000048.1 GCA_002725545.1 Fidelibacterota bacterium
CTTGGTGCAGATATTTCCCTTGAAAACAATGTGGCTATTATTAGAGGGCAAAAAGAGTTAATTGGCGCACAAGTGATGTCAACTGACATTAGAGCTAGCGCATCCTTGGTAATTGCAGCGCTGATGGCTAAGGGGCGTTCTGATATTAGTAGGATATACCATATTGATAGAGGTTATGAAAAAATTGAAGAAAAATTCAAATTACTAGGTGCGGATATTCATCGTGAAAAAGAATAAATAAAATGGAAATATTTAATTTATTATGATTAAAATCCCATCTCTCAATTTTGAGAATAAATTATGCGTATTGTAATCATTGGCGCAGGAGAAGTTGGTTTTCATGTCGCAAAGGCATTAAGCCAAGAGGATCATGACATTACTGTTGTTGACATCGATCCAGCTAAGTGTAAACGGGCATCGGAATCCTTAGATGTCATCGTCATAGAAGGCAATGGCGCAAGTCCTAGAAATCTATCCGAAGCCAATGTTCAAGAAGCTGACTATGTATTATGCTTGACACGCGTAGATGAAGTCAATCTTATAGCTTCTCAACAAGCGAATAAGCTTGGCGCTAACAAGATTATTGCTCGCCTAAGAAATCAACAGTACACCACGCAAGATTCTATTATTAAACCAGAAAAATTTGGCATTAATCATGTTATTCACCCAGAAAAAGAAGCGTGCAGGGAAATTGTTAAATTAGTTCATCATTCTTACGCAACTCAGGTTACCGATTTTGAAAGCGGTCGAATGCAGATGATAGGTATCCGAATTGAAAAATCTTCGCCGGTAGTTGGAAAAACCGTTCGTGAAATTTGTGATGTAGATAGTGAATTTAAATTTGGAATAGTAACCGTTATTCGAGATGGCGAATCGCATGTACCGTGGTCTGATTTTATTTTTAGCCATTCCGATACAGCATACTTTATTGTAAAAAAACAACACCTCAGCGCTCTAATGCATATGCTTGGCAAAGAAGCAACCGAAACAAAATCTATTATCATCTTAGGGGGCAGTAAAATTGGTAGGAGTATTGCTGAAGAACTTGAAAATGAATTAAATGTCCGCTTAATTGATGATGATAGAGAAAAGGCAGAATGGTTAGCTTCAAAATTAGAACAAACGATGGTTCTGCATGGTGATGGAACGGATGTTGAACTACTCAAGGCTGAAAATATTAATGAAGCTGACAGTTTTATAGCTGTAACAGAAAGTGAAAAAACAAATTTATTATCGGGTATGCTTGCACATCATTTAGGGGTTAAGCAAACCGTTATACACTTAAGCACTACAGAGTATATGCCTATAGTTCAAGAGATAGGCCTTGGCGCTGTGATCAGTAAAAATATGTCTACTGTTAATTCAATTTTAAAATTTATTTCAAGCAGTCAAGCCGAATCACCGGTAACCACGTTTGATGAGATAGATGTTGATGTAATTAAGCTCTCCCCTGAGCCGGGAAGTAAAGTAACAATCGCCCCTTTGAAAGACATTAAATTTCCGGAAGACAGTATAGTTGGTGTAATCAATAGCCATGATAAGCTTTCCATTGCGCGGGGCGCATCCCAGCTTTCAGCAGAGGATACGGTTTTGGTTTTTGCTAAATCAAATGCCGTATCAAAATTAAAAACATTATTCGAGTCTTGATTGAATATTAAGACTATCCTGAATATTCTAGCTGCGATGTTAGGGATTATTGGACTATCGATGCTGTTCCCGGTTTTAATTGCATATCTTTATAATGAATCTGATCTGTCAGGATATTTCTATTCGATGGCTTTATGTTTATCGATTTCTATTCCGGTATGGTTTCTTACCAGAAAAAATAGAAAACTATCCAGTAGAGATGGATTTGCGTTAGTGACCTTTGCGTGGATTATAGTAGCGATCGCTGGATCACTGCCTTTTTATCTTACTGGATCCATACCTAATTATACAGATGCATGGTTTGAATCAATGTCTGGAGTTACCACAACTGGTGCTACAATAATTGGCAATATAAACACTCTTCCAAACTTACTAAATGGAATTGAAAGCCTGCCCAAAGGAATTTTATTTTGGAGATCCTTTTTACAGTGGATCGGAGGAATGGGAATTATTGTATTTACCATTGCTATTTTGCCACTTTTAGGCGTGGGAGGTGTTCAGTTATTTAAGGCAGAAGTTCCTGGGCCCGTAGCGGATAAAATTAAACCAAGGGTTAAGGAAACTGCAAAAATTCTTTGGATGGTATATGTTGGTTTTACCATCCTCCAAACAATGCTTTTGGGTTTTGCCGGTATGCCATGGTTTGATTCGGTTTGTCATGCGTTTACCACAATGCCCACCGGTGGTTTTAGTACGCAAAACGCTAGTATTGCCTCATATTCAAGTCCATTAATTCAATATATTATCATTATTTTTATGTTCATAGCAGGGGTGAATTTTACACTTCACTTTAGAGCGATCACTGGAAACTTNAAGGCTCANTTNAAAGATTATGAATTTAAAGTCTATTTTATGCTTATAGNGNTTGCAACTGCACTAATATTTATCAATATATCTTCTTCANATTCCAATTGGTCNCATCATAATTTTANGATTTCATTGTTTCAATCCATCGCAATTATGACGGGTACCGGATATGCGAATGCNGATTATGAACTTTGGCCTTACTTTGCTCAATTATTGCTTTTCTTTTTAATGTTCTTTGGTGCAATGGGAGGGTCTACAAGTGGAGGAATGAAGATCGCAAGAATAATTCTATTGGGTAAATATGCTGTATCGGAAACNCGAAGAATGCTCCATTCTAGAGCGATTATACCTCTTAGAATTGGCTCAAGGTCTATTNGNGANGATGTAGTTCGCAATACGTTAGGATTCTTTCTGATCTATCTTTCNATCTTTGTTTTAACCGCATTGGTTCTTTCTACTTTTAACTTAGATTTAATATCGTCATTTGGTGCTGCAGCATCCGCTATTGGAAATGTTGGACCTGCATTTGGAGTTTTTGGGCCAACCGATAATTATGCATTGTTGAATCCAATCGGTAAATGGATGCTTACTTTTTGTATGTTGTTAGGAAGATTAGAAATATTTACTATCATGGTTCTATTTACNAGATCATTTAGGAAATAATACATTTATGTCATTTATTAAAAAAGATTACGTTAAAGATTTNGTTGTAAGNCTTNCCNTATCAAGACCTGAGGCATTAAATGCATTAAATATTGATGTCATTCAAGAGCTGGATGACAGCCTTAAAGANTGTATAAATGATGATAAGGTTGGTGTNATTATTCTTACTGGGGAAGGTGATAAAGCATTCATTGCGGGTGCGGATATAAAAAAGATGAAAACGATGAATAAAGATCAAGCCTATGACTTTGGACGTAAAGGTCAGAATTTAACTAAAACCATTGAAACCTCCNCTAAGCCTGTGATNGCGGCTGTCAATGGTTTTGCGCTTGGAGGNGGTTGCGAAATCAGNCTTGCTTGTCACATTCGAGTTGCAAGTGATAATGCTAAATTTGGACANCCTGAGGTGTTNTTAGGAATATTNCCAGGNTGGGGNGGAACGCAAAGATTACCTCGNATTGTTGGATATGGAATTGCTAATGAGATAATCACNACNGGTAAGATGATTTNAGCTTCAGAAGCGCATCGTATTGGCCTTGTAAACCACATGGTGCCTGCTTCAGAATTAATACCAAAATGCGAAGAGATAGCCGAGGAGATTTTAAAAAATGGTCCNAATGCAATCGCTCAATCATTATTATGTATCCGTCATAGTATGGGTAAAGATATGAATTCTGGACTCGAATTTGAAGTGGATCGTTTCAGCGAGTTATTTGAAACAGATGAGACCAAAGAAGGTTTATCTGCTTTCGTAGAAAAAAGAAAACCAAAATTTAGATAAAATGACTGCTCAAAGATCAAAAACTCCCCCAAGTTTATTTGAAGCAATTTTTCCGATTCTTGCATTGATTTTTATGCTGTCTTTATCCGTATATATTTATGGAGATAATTCATCTTATGGTGGAAACCAGATTGCATTAATTATTTGCGCAGGAATTGCATCGATTATTGGAATAAAGAATGGCTACACTTGGAAAGAAATTGAATCTGGAATAATTAAAGGTATTTCAACTGCGATGGGCGCAGTATTGATTTTACTTGCCGTTGGTGCGATGATTGGTACCTGGATCATGTCGGGCTTGGTTCCTGCGATGATCTATTATGGGCTAAATATTCTCTCGCCTTCTATTTTTTATTTTGCAGCTTGTATTATTTGCGCGTTATCAGCGTTAAGCATCGGTAGTTCATGGACAGTTGCGGGAACGCTTGGAGCGGCATTAATGGGTATTGCTACTGGTCTTGGATTATCTCCTGAGGTTACAGCTGGCGCTGTTATTTCTGGTGCTTACTTTGGAGATAAAATGTCACCGCTATCAGATACGACCAATTTGGCCCCCGCTGTAGCAGGAACGGATCTATTTACACATATCAATCATATGATATGGACNACCGGNCCAAGCTTAGTCATTGCGTTAATAATTTTCCTNTTCATGGGTATTAATAGCGCAGAGGTGCAGGATGTAGCAGGTTTAGAAATTATTCAAAATACTATNAANGANAACTTCAATATTTCCCTGTTTTCATTTATACCCTTGATAATNGTCTTTATTCTAGCATTTAAAAAAATGCCTGCATTTCCAACGGTGTTAGTTGGTGGTTTAATCGGTGGTGTTTTTGCAATAATACTTCAGCCGGAGGTAGTTAGTAATTTTGTAGGGGAAACCGATTTGCCTATTTCCTTAATTAAAATTTCTGGAGTATGGACAGCTCTGCATTCTGGATTTACTATTGACAGTGGTGTCCCTGTTGTGGATGATCTACTATCAAGAGGTGGAATGTCTAGTATGTTAAATACTATTTGGCTGGTTATATCGGCTTTAACCTTTGGTGCCGTACTTGAAACCACCAAGCTATTGAACACTTTGGTTAAGGTATTGCTTTCATTTGCTAAGTCTACCGCATCTTTGATAATTACAACAATTGGAACCTGTATTGGTATAAATATTGTAACCGCAGATCAGTATATCGCTATTGTGATTCCTGGAAGAATGTTTAAAACAGAATTTAAAAAACGAAAGCTTGCTCCAAAAAATCTATCTAGAACGCTTGAGGATTCTGCTACGATGACCTCGCCATTGGTACCTTGGAATACCTGTGGAGCATTTATGTCAGCATCACTGGGAATCGCAACGTTCAGCTATCTACCTTTTTGCTTTTTTAATATAGTAAACCCAATTATTGCTATTATTTATGCCTTATGCAATTTTAAGATTGAAAAGGTATAAATTCTTGAATATCTAAGTATGAATTTTTTTATTTTTTTTACGCTTATTTATCTAAACATTGTAGTAAATTGTTAAGTTATTACACCGCTCACTATATTGTATAGTTGAGATTTAACACATAGTAGGAGAGAGATATATGTTAAATAATCTTCGCATAATGTTCGTTTTCTCAATATTTTTTGGGCTGATGAACGCACAGTCTTCAATTGAAGGTTCTGTAACTGATTCCAATGGAAATCCCCTAGCCGGTGCTAACGTTGTTGTAGATGGCACTTCGGTTGGTGCGGCTTCTGGCTCAGATGGAACCTATCAAATTAATATTCCATCTGGTACTGTAGAGGGCCAAACAGTTACACTTGTTACTTCCTATATTGGATATAAAAGTCAAAGTGCAAATGTCGATGTACCTTTAAGTGGTTCCGTTACAATGAATTTTTCATTAGAAGTTGATGCGATTGGCTTACAAGCGATCAGTGTTACCGCTTTAGGTTTTGAAGCAAACCGCGATCAGCAAGGCTCAACTAGCTCATCTATTAATGCGGGTGATATGACCCGTTCTGGTGAATCATTAATGGCTAACTCTTTAGCGGCGAAAGCATCAAACGTGATTGTTAATCCTTCTGCTGGTGATCCTGGAGCATCGACTTCAATTAAAATTCGTGGAGCAAATACAATTTCAGGCTCTAATCAGCCGTTGATTATTGTAGATGGAATGCCAATTAATAATTCTACAACCTATGGTGGTGGAAACAATATTACTGGCGGCAGAACAGGAGGGGCGACATCTCAATCAAGAATTAATGATATTAATGCGAATGATATTGCCTCTGTTGAGGTTTTAAAAGGTGCATCAGCTGCGGCATTATGGGGATCCAGAGCTGCTAATGGTGTGGTGGTGATTAAAACTAAAGATGGTGCTGCTGCGGGCGGTATGAAGATGACTTATAAACGCACCGAATCATTTGACCAGGTACATGAGCGTATTCCTATGCAGGATACCTTCGGTCAAGGTAGAAGCGGTAATTGGGGTACTCAAGCTGAATCTTGGGGTGATAAAATTTCAGAAAGAACAGGTGGCGCAGATGTCGTTGACACCAGTAAGCCTTACTTTGTTTCTGAAGATGGTACTTTTACTCAATATACAATAACCGAAAAAAATTCTAAAGAAACCTATGTGGATAAGAATTGGGATGCAGTTTTTCAAACCGGAAGATTTACCCAAGACGATTTCCAGGTCTCTGGTGGAGATGCTACTAAAACCTATTTATTTAGCTATGGACGCTTACGTCAAGATGGTATTATTCGTGACTCTTTTTACGATAGAGACAACTTCAGATTAAATACCAAATTTAAGCTTTCTGATAAGGTTACGATGACATCCAAAGCTGGTTATACCTATAGTAATTCGAATAGAATTCAACAAAGTTCAAATACGGCAGGTTTATTATTGGGTCTATTAAGAACAGCACCAGATTTTGATAACACTCATTATAAGGGCACATATGTTAGTGGTGGTACAGAATACACAGGTCGCCATCGTGCTTACAGACGTTATCTTGGAGGATCAAGTACAAATCCAATTTATAATAATCCTATTTGGACGATTAAAGAGCAAAAATCAACGACTGGTATTAACCGTTTAATTATGTCTAATGAGATGAATTATTCACCATTAGAAGGCACCGATGTAGTGCTCAGAGCAGGTATCGATACTTATACCGATAATAGAGATTGGTTTTTCCCCATCGGATCTGCAGGAAGTCGTAATTCAGGTGTATTTGCGCAGGATGTGATTACCAATAAAGAAACCAATTATGATTTGATTGGTCGTCACAATCTTAGCCTTGGTGACGGATTAAGTATGGTCGCAACCTTAGGTTACAATTGGAACGATCGTACCTATAGTAGAACTTCTTATAATATTACCGGTTTTCTTGTTAATACTGATAAGCAAACAGTTAACGTGAATACGGCTGCTGAAAATTCAACTGTGGATAATTCAAGATTATTCATTCGCTCAACAAGGACTTATGGATTGTTATCAATTGATGCGTTGGATCAGGTCTTTGTGAATCTTTCAGGAGCGCTTGAAGATCATTCAACGATAAGTAAAGCTTATTTTTATCCTGCAATGGATGTTGCGGTTCAACTATCCGATTATGTTCCAGCGCCATTTACATTTGCAAAAGCTCGATTTGCGTGGGGTCAGGTAGGTGTTCGCCCATCTGCACACCGCTTCCAAACTCTTGCTGAATCTGGATTTGGCTATAGCTCGTATAGTGACCCAGTAGATGTTGCTCTCTTTGGTGGTGGCTATAGAGTGGATGATGATAAAGGAAATGAAAACCTCAAGCCTGAAGTAAAAACTGAAACTGAGATTGGCTTTGACTTTAGAATGCTTGATGACAGATTTGCCTTTGGATTTACTCATTACTTCAACAACATCGTAGATATGTTGATTAGCGTATCTAAGGCACCAAGCACAGGTTCCGATACACAGTATGCTAATGCTGCAGAAATGGAAAATAAAGGCTTAGAACTTGATGGTTCATTTAAACTAAATCAAAATGTTGATTTTACATTCAATTGGGCAACAAATAAGAATAAAGTTCTCAAGCTAACAGAGGGTACTGATGTGCTCACACTTGTTGGTGGTTCTGTAAGTTCTGTTGCTGTTGATCCTTCGTTTAATGGCACAGCACAGCCTTTAGGAGCTCTATATGGAACCGGTTCTCAAACTGATGAGAGCGGCAAATTCATCTTAGATGCGAACGGCTTTCCTCAGATTACATCACTTCCAGTTATTTTAGGTGATCCCAATCCAGATTGGAGAGGAACCTTTGGTGTAAATGGAAGAATGAATGGTGTTTCTGTAAATGTTTTATTTGAACATTCACAAGGTGGAGATTATTCACCGCGAACCCAATGGGTCTTAAGACGATTTGGAACCACAGCAGAAACTGCAAATGAAGTTACCTTAACAGAGGATCTTGTTAATGTTGATGGAAATACAGTTGCCGCAGGAACCACGGTTAGAGGTAGTGTTCATAACTTTGGTGGAGGCAATGTCTTGCTTGATGAAGCTTGGTATCGCCATGGAATTGGTGGAGGTTTTGGTGACAACCAGGCCTATAACTTTGCCGTGAAAGATGCAACTTTTTCTCGCTTAAGAGAGCTTTCTGTTGCCTATGATTTGGTTCACCCAGCGATTAGTTCAATGGGTCTAAGCTCTGTTACCATGAGATGGACGGGTAGGAATCTATGGGCGAGCTATAAAGAACTTGTTGGTGTAGATCCTGCCGTTAACCAGAGTGGTGTTTCAAGTGGATTTGGTTTGGATTATTTTACAAATCCAAGTACCAAATCTTATCTTTTCTCACTAACAGCTAACTTTTAAGGGAGGGTGAGAAAATGAAAAAACAATTTAAAGGATTAAAAAATATGAATAAGGCGTTTCGTATTTCATTAATGGCAATTTCATTGGTTTTAATATCCTGTGAAATTCCTGAGAACTTAAACGACAACCCAAATGAGATTACAGTATCCGATGTTGATGCCAATTTATTTTTAAATGGCGCTCAACTTGCAAATGTAATTGTGCAGGTAAGCCACTTAAATAGAATATCTGCAATGTATTCGGGTCAATTAATTGGATATACATCACTGTATTCCAATATTCATGGATATTCACTTTCGACTGTAGAATCAAATGGCGAATGGAACGCAGCTTACATTGGAGTTGTGGCAAACACCAGACACATTCAAGCTAATGCTCCTGATGACAAGCTGCTAGTAGGTATTACGCAAGTATTAGAAGCGCATGCGATTAGTTCGCTTGCAATTCTAATGGGTGATGTTCCATTTTCTGAGGTACTTACTGATAAAGAAGCACCTAAGTTTGATTCGCAGAAAGCAGCCCTTGATGGCTGTGATGCACTATTATCCGATGCAATCACAACTCTTTCTGGTGCGAATAGCAGATCTGAAGCATACGATATCTACTATAATGGCGATAAAGATAAATGGATTGCAGCTGCTTACACACTTAAGGCACGCATTGCGCTCATAAAGAAAGATTATGCCTCTGCGCTTTCAAATGCAGGTACAGGTATTTCTTCCTCAGCGGGTGATATGATGTATAAGCCTAGGGGAGACGCTGCAACACCTAATGGTGATAAAAACCTATATTGGGAAATCTTGAATGGTTCAAGAACTGGCGATTTAGGTAATGCAAAAGAAGGCAATAGAAGTTATCTAATCGATCTTTTGGATCCTGCTCATTCAAGCTATCGTGGTAATGCCAAGACAAATGAAGAAGCGCGTTATGGGTATTATTCAATCGATGAGAATTCAGCAAGTGGCAATACCGGTGTTGTATCACAGTTTGAACCTCAGCCTATGGTAACTTATTTTGAGAATCAATTGATTTTAGCAGAAGCAAAAGCTAGGACAGCTGGCTTTAGTGCAGGCTTAAATGAATTAAATAAGTATAGAAATTTCATGAATACTGGCCATAGACTTAATAGCAATCATAATGATACAGATAAATATGGCTATAAAGATTATGTTGAAGCTGATTTTGTT
>PBPW01000049.1 GCA_002725545.1 Fidelibacterota bacterium
GCAAATCATGGTAGCTAAACAACGAAATGGACCCACAGGAAATATTAATGTAACTTTTATTGATAGATTTGCAAGATTTGAAAATTCAGCAAAAATATCCGAAACAGAAGCCGAATCAGTTTTTAATGGATAATTCTATTTCAAAGCTCATCCCTTTTATTGGAGGTCAATTTCCAAAAACCTTTAATAATTTATTAAAAAGTATCTCTCATTATGATTTTGATAAAGATGAAAAACTTAAAGTCCAATTATGGAAAGCTTATGAGTTTGGTATAAAAAGACATGAAGGGCAAAAACGTTTATCTGGAGATCCTTATTTTGAAAGTCATTGTGTTGAAGTTGCTAAAATATTAGCATCTTGGAATATGGATTTAACTACAATCATTTCTGGGATGCTTCATGATACAATTGAAGATACCGATACTTCGCTTCAAGAAATAAAATTAGAATTTGGAAAGGATGTTGCTGATTTAGTTGATGGTGTTAGCAAGCTAAGTGAAATAAATTTTTCAAGTAGAAAGGCTAAGCAAGCTGGCAATTTTATGAAAATGCTTATTTCTGTAGCAAAAGATCTTAGGGTAATTATCATTAAGTTTGCAGATAGGCTGCATAATATGAAAACCATAAAATATATGTCACGAATTAAACAGCATCGCATTGCTATTGAAACTCGAGACGTTTACGCTCCCCTAGCTCATAGACTGGGCATGGCTAGCGTTAAATGGATGTTAGATGATTTAGCCTTAGAAGTATTAAATCCTGATATATATAAAGAAATTGATAGAAAACTTAAATCTTCAAATAAGGAACGGGAAAAATATATTAAGACTATTACATCTGCTCTAAATGAGGAATTAATAAATAACAAAATGACCCCAAATGTCTATGGCAGACCTAAATCACACTCATCTATTTATGGAAAAATGATACAAAGAGAGAAAGCTTTTGAGGAAATTCATGATATTCTAGCTGTGCGTGTTGTGGTAGATAAGATAGATGAGTGTTATTTAGCTCTTGGCATTCTCCACCAAAAATTCAAACCTATTCAAGAAAGATTTAAAGATTTTATAGCTATGCCTAAAAGCAACGGCTATCAATCAATCCATACGACTGTTATCGGGCCTGAGGGAAAGATGATAGAAATTCAAATAAGAACTGATGATATGGAAAAAACTGCAGAGATTGGAGTTGCTGCTCATTGGAAGTATAAAGAAGGAGAGACATCTTCAAAAAAAATCGACTCCCATGTTAAATGGCTTAGAGATCTTTTAGAAATCCTCCAGAGCGAGGAAAATGATCCAAAGGAATTTATGCATCTATTAAAAATAGATCTTTTTGGTGATGAGATATTTGTTTTTACTCCTCAAGGTGATTTGTTGCAACTACCTGCAAATTCAACCCCTATTGATTTTGCCTATAGCGTCCATACTGAAGTTGGTCAGACGTGTTTAGGTGCAAAAATAAATAATAAAGTTGCTCCACTTAATACGATATTAAATAATGGCGATAATGTTGAAATTATCACTAGTAATTCCCAGAGGCCTAACTATGGCTGGTTAGAGTTTACCGTTACCTCCAAAGCTAGAAATAAAATTAAGAGCTATTTACATAAAAAAGAGAAGGAAGAAAGTATTAAAATTGGTGAGCAGCTATTCACAAAGAGCACTAGAAGGTTAAAATTAATTAATCAGTCAGAACAATTAAAAAATACTTTTACAAAATTTGGACTTAATTCAGTTGATCAGCTTTTTGAATCTATAGGAAAGGGAGAAATTTCTGTTAGGGATTTAATAGATAAAGCTTCAATAAATAAGAAGCCCTTAGATCGAGATGAAAATCGAGGAATTTTCAATTTTCGCAAAAATGAAAGCAAAAGTATAAAGCTTGAAGGTATTAAGAATGTTATGGCTAATTTTGGTAAGTGCTGCAATCCTATACCTGGAGATAGTATGGTTGGCTTTATAACTAGAGGCAGAGGAATGACAGTCCATAGGGTAAACTGTTATAATTTGCCAATTTCTAATAAAGAATCTGATAGGCTAGTCCCTGTAGAATGGGAAGTTTCTAGATCAGACCTTTTNAATGTTCATTTAAAAGTATTAGGGCAAGACCGAAAAGGCTTACTGAAAGATATTACTGAAATTATTTCAAAGTTAAATATTAATATGACATCAGTTGATATTAAAGTTAAAGATACCTTGGCGACCGCTAGGCTTATTGTCCAAGTAAGTAATATTAGGCAATTAGATAGGGTTTTAAAAAAGGTATCTGAAGTAAAAAGCATTGATAAAGTATCACGAATTCAAAACTAGGTTTAATAACTAATTCCGTTTTATGGGACGCCTTTTAGCGATTGACCATGGTCAAAAACGCATTGGATTAGCATTGTCTGATCCAGATAAAATAATTTCAAAACCTTTGAAAACTATTTCGTATTTAAACTACGNAGATCTGCTTAAAGAATTAATTCTTATCATTAATGAACACCAAGTAGAGCAGCTTATAATCGGCCTACCTATTGGCATGCATGGTAAAAAGACCTCTCAATCAGAAAANGTAGAAGAATTTAAAAGTTTTGTTGAGAAAAAAATTGATATTCCTATTATTTANGTTGATGAGCGTCTAAGCTCAGTTAGCGCAAAAAAATCTTTAATATCCCAAGGAATAAAGACCGGTTATAATAAATCAAAAGTTGATCAAACTGCTGCTGCAATTTTTCTACAATATTATTTAGATAAAAAAAATTATTCATGAAAATATCTGATCTTTCATCATTTCAATTATCATTGATTTCTGGAATATTGATCGGACTATCNTATCCACCAATATTTGGCATATTNGCTTTNATCGGATTCATTCCATTNATTAGNATATGGCTAACATCAACAATCAAAAATTCAATGAAATATTCTTTCATTGCAGCTGTGATTGCCAATACAATTTCATTATATTGGATTGGTCTTAACTCTGGAGCATCATTATTACCTGTAATAATTTCTCTTATTGCAGCAGTNTTATACCTTTCTGTTTTTTGGATCCTGACTGGTGGAATTGTTAGTTATTTAAAGCAAAAGATTAAGTATGTAGAATGCTTAATTCCTTTTTTGTGGGTTTCTATGGAATTGATTCGAGGCTATGGACCACTTGCTTTTCCATGGTNAGATCTCGCATTAACTCAAGCAAAATTTTTGACCATCTTGCAAATATTGGATATCACCGGAACTGGAGGCGTATCATTTTGGGTTATATTAATTAATTTGACAATATACTTATTAATATTTTCTAACTCCTTCTGAGCCTANNAGATATATANTCTTAATTATTGCTATTCTGATACCGATTTTNTATGGAAACTACAAGCTCAATGAAATGAAAAATTTTAAATGGGACAAAAGAACTGTTTCAGTNATCCAGCCAAATATTGATCCAAACTTAAAATGGGAAGCAAGCTTTAGAAGNGAATTNTATGAAATAATGGATTCTTTAAATGNCATNGCTTATGAATTAAAGCCAGATNTAGTTTTATGGCCAGAAGCAGCGCTTCCAAACTATATGCGTGTTTCGCATTTAAAAAATAAATACCAAGAATTAGTTGATTCAACAACCATTCCATTATTGATGGGNACTCTTGACTATAAAAGATTNTCAAGNGCTACAAAAGTTTTTAATGGATCAATTTATTTTGGAACTCAGGAAAAAAAAATATANCACAAATTATTTTTAGTACCCTTTGCAGAATATATCCCCCTATCTTCAAAATTCCCCTTACTAAACAATTTAAATTTTGGTCAGGGAAATTTTTCTCATGGAAATAAATTTACAACTTTTGAATTAGATTCAGTCGTTTTTAGCAATATGATATGCTACGATTCAACCAACCCGCTGATTGCAAGACAATTCATTTTAAATGGGGCTCGTTTTTTAACTATACAAGCCAATGTTGCATGGCTACAGAATTCAACTGGAGTTAGACAATATTTTGAATTAGCTAAATTAAGAGCTATTGAATTGAGAACAGGTATCGCATTAAGTGCAAACACTGGAATTTCAGCAATATTTAATCCTTTTGGTGAAGTTATTAAAAAAATTCCTTTCAACAATCAAGGTGTATTTAAGGGTGAAGTTCTCCTAAATAATGGATTAACTTTTTATGCAAAATATGGTAATCTTTTTTCTAAAATTTGTTTATTAATCANTTTAATATGCTCTTTTCTATTCAAAATCAAATAAAACTATTTTTTCTATTTTTTTTTATTACTTCANCTACGATATGTCAAAATATTAATTATAAATCTATAGATCCGGTTTTTAAGTCCTTAATACTGCCAGGTTGGGGTCAGTATGATCTAGGCTATAAAGAGCGTTCGAGGGCTTATTTATATATAGAAACAGGTATCTTGCTTTCTATTTTTTTTTCTACTAAGTATTCTAATGAAATAAAAAGAAATTATATAGCGTTTGCTTCAGATCACGCCTTTGTTAATTCTAGAGATAAAGACCATGAATTTTGGGTTGATATTGGTAATTACAATTCTGNAATTGAATACAACGATGAGCATTTACGAAATAGAGAGACTAAAGATTTATATCCCTTGAACAGTAATTGGTACTGGAAATGGGATAGTATTGAAAATAGAAATTCATTTGAGTCTAAAAGGATTTTATCTGATAAATTAAAATTAGTATCAACTTTTGCAGTTGGTGGCTTATTGATAAATCATATGGTATCATCAATTGATGCTCTATATTTAAAGAGGAAATCAAAAAAAGATAAATTAAGCATCATGCCTTATATCCAAAATGATGAAATGATTATTGGATATAATATTGTTTATAAATTCTAGCTATGTTTATTCAGCCGCTAGTTAGATTGTATTTTTTCTTATCTCTTTCATTATCGTTAATGGTATCTGATACTGTATTTAAATTATCTATTTTTGTATTAATTATTTTATCAATCTCCCTNCTTAATCTTAAGCATATTGCTATTGTTTTCAAAAAATTCCTACCNACATTATTTTTTTTCCCNATTATGNTAGTGATATATATGTTGTTTTCNCTTCTTTTAACTGATGCATCNATTTTTCAAACAATTAAAGATGCTTTAATGGCGCTAATTAAGTTTAGCCTTATGATTATTTCAATGAATTTTTATTTACAATTATCAACATCTGAGAACCTCATAAATGCTTTAAGAAGTTTTTGGTTAAATGCGAATATTAAGTGGAGATGGGTTGATAATTTTTTCCTTTTTTTAGGTCTTACTCTTAGGTTTTACCCTACTTTTCAGTCNCAATGGCATCAACAAAGAGAAAGCCAAAAAGCACTTGGTATCAAATTTAATGAATCTTATTACGGGCGCTTGATAGAAATATCAAGAGANCTACCCTCGATGCTGATATATCAACTTAATAGATCTGAAGATATTTCTCTTGCAATGAAGCTCCGTGGATATGGAAATAATTTTCCAAGAAGGATAGTCGAACCAATTAATTTTAATTATATTAATCTTTTACAGATTATTCTTATCACAATTTTTTTTATTTATATAGTTAGATTTGTTACGATATAAAATAATTATACAATATGATGGGACTTCTTTTAATGGATGGCAGATACAAAAGGGACATCAAACTATTCAAGGTGAAATAGAAAAAGCATTAAAAAATTTTATGTCAAAAGAGATTGTTGTATATGGCTCGGGAAGAACTGATTCTGGAGTTCATGCCTTAGGCCAGGTTGCCCATTTTGATTTATCAAAAAAAATAGACCCAAATATCTTATTAAGAGCTATAAATGCGAATTTAAATCATTGTATTAGAATAATAAAATGTGAATTAGTAGATAGCGATTTTCATGCACGTTTTTCNGCAAAAAAAAGACATTATTATTATAGAGTAAGAACTGACCCTTTTTTGCTTGATCATCACTACACTCATCATATTTCAAACATTGATATTGAGCTGTTAAACAATGCTTCAAAATTAATTATAGGCCAACATGATTTCACCTCATTCAGTAAGCATAACGAAAAAATAGAGAACCGTAAATGTATTATCTATGAATCGATATGGAAAGAGTCTAAGTCTATATTAAATTATCATATTGTTGGGAACCGTTTTTTGCATCATATGGTGCGTTATTTAGTAGGTACAATGCTTGAAATTGGAAAAAATAAATATAGCTTAAATGAATTTAAAAATTTATTAATAGAACCTCGTGAAAGGGTAAAAATTTATAAAGCCCCCGCTAAGGCTTTAGTTTTGAAACAGGTTGATTATGAATAAATTTAAATTATTAATTGCAACACTTCTTTTTTTACATCCCATTCAATCCCAATCATTAGAATCATCTCGACGAAATGCAATAACCAATGCAATTAGCGATACTAGCCCAGGCGTCGCTAGTATTAATGTTACGCAAATACAGCGTTATTCCGTAAATCCATGGTATGAACAATTTCAAAGAGATCCACTGTTTTCTCAGCTTTTTCCATCAGAGTTAAATTTAAGAGAAGTAAAAAGCTCTGGTTCGGGAGTGGTAATAAGTCCAGACGGTTATATTGTTACAAATGACCATGTAGTTGAAAATGCATCAAAAATTATTGTAACGCTACCTGGGGGCAATGAATATGAAGCTGAAGTTATT
>PBPW01000050.1 GCA_002725545.1 Fidelibacterota bacterium
AAGATATCAAGGTCTTTCTCTGGAACCTCAATTGCTATCCCATCAGATTTATATAGAATATCTAGTATCCAATATCCTCCTAAAGGGCCTGGTACATTTAATCCCAAAGCAACGCTATGGCTATTTTCCCAAAAATCTGTTGAATCTTTTAATCGTTGAAAGGCATGCACAACTGGAGCACATCCATCGGATTGCGCCGCAACCATTCGAGGTAGTTTTCCTTTAATTTTCCCAATGGATTTTAATTCACAAAAAGCTTTCCACATACCTATCAACCCTGTGCCTCCGCCTGTTTCATAAATAATCACATCTGGTAACTTCCACCCAAGTTGTTCTGCGATTTCATAGCCCAAAGTCTTTTTGCCTTCAACCCTAAACGGTTCTTTTAATGTAGATATATCAAACCAATCTTTTTCTTTTTTAGCTAACATTTCTTTGGCTGCGTCAGAAATCGTTCTTCCGCTTAAAATAACATGTTTTGTATAGCGCTTGGTTTCTTTTAAATACTCATCGGGGATCGTTTCTGGTAGAAATACATGACAGTTAATACCAGCTTCTTTGCAATAGGCAGCAGCCGATATTCCAGCGTTTCCTGCGGATGGTAAACAAATATTCTTAACCCCTTGGTGTTTTGCCAGTGTGATAGCAAGCGACATCCCTCTGTCTTTAAATGAGCCCGTTGGGTTTACAGTTTCATTCTTAACAAATAAATTGCTAGATAACGGTAATAAAGGCGTAAATCCTTCGCCTAGGGTAATCCGCTCATCGACTTTAGGAAGAGCGGACCGATATCTCCATAGTGAATAATCATCTATTTTTATTTCTAAATCGTATTCTTTACCTTCCCAATTATAATGAACAGATAGTGGCTTGCCGCACCTGCACAGCCACGCCGGGGGGTTTACTTTTGCAAATTTAGATTTGCAATAAGTGCATACATAATACATTAATGTTCTTTATTCATTATTATTGATTGCTCGGTATAGTTTCTTGGTTGCAAAATTACTTTCTTATTTTTTAAAAATAAAACTATAGAAAACGGGCTAGCCAATGAAGAATATAATCTTTTTNATTAATATTNTGGTTATTGGTTTTTATCCAATAAAAGCAGATGACCTGAAAGAGAAGATCTTAAGTATGAAAAAAAGATCAGAGGTAAGAGACCGTTTACTGAGTGATCGATTTGAAACAGTGCTTCCCAAGATAATGAATCGAACTAAAATTGATATGTGGATTATTATTGCAAGAGAATACAATGAGGATCCAGTAATTAGAACTATGTTGCCTGCAAATTGGTTAAATGCTAGAAGAAGAACAATTTTAGTGATATATAATCCAGGCAATGGGAAAAAATTGGAAACCTATGCGGTTGCGCGATATGATGTTGGTAAGATATTTAAAAAAATGTGGGATCCTGAAAAAGANCCGAATCAATACAAAGCACTAGCCGAACTTATTGAAAAGAAAAATCCAAAAAAGATTGGATTAAACCAAAGCAAGCATTTTGCTCAAGCTGACGGATTAACCGCAACGGAATATGATTTGTTTAAACAATCATTGACCAGTAAGCACCGTAGAAAAATTACGAGCGCTGAAAAATTAGCAATTGGTTGGCTAGAAACGCGCAGTGCGCTAGAAATGAATTACTATCCTGAAATCTGTAANATTGCACATGATATAATTAAAGAAGGTTTTTCATCAAACGTAATTACACCAGGGGTCACAACTACCGATGATGTTGTTTGGTGGTATAGGGAGCGCATTAGGGACCTNAAGTTAATTACATGGTTTCATCCTACGGTTGACTTACAAAGATCTGATAATGCAAATTTTGATTTTCTTAGTGCGTTCTCTAAATCAAAAGATNACAATATCATTCAACGGGGCGACATGCTACATGTTGATTTTGGAATCACATATTTAGGGTTAAATACCGATACTCAGCAATTAGCATATGTTTTGAAGAAAAACGAGGTCACAGCACCCAAAGAAATTCAGGATGCTTTATCGATTGGCAACCAACTCCAAGATATACTAACTGATGAATTTGTTACAGGAAGAACAGGGAATGAAATTTTATTTAGTGCCCTTAAAAAGGCAAAAGCTGCTGGCATAAAGCCTCAAATATATACACACCCAATTGGATATTATGGTCATGGTTCTGGACCAACAATTGGTATGTGGGATAAGCAAGATGGTGTGCCGATAAATGGAGATTATCCATTGTATCCCAATACCGCTTTCTCAATAGAGCTAAATGCCAAAGTGTATATTGAATCCTGGGGGAAAGAATTAGCTATAATGTTNGAGGAAGATGCTTTNTTTGATGGAACTAAATGTCAATATATTGATCCACGACAAACAGAAATGATTATAATCAAATAATTAAACTATCTAATTAATAGATACAAATTCGCCTGTATCAGGATTTTTTTCTACCTTATCGTGGTCGAAATACTTTCCATTAATTGCAATATAAACACCCNNCTTTAAACTTTGAACAAAACCAATAGCTCCACCTAGGTTAAATAATCCATCTGAGCTTCCAAACTTATATGGGATCATAGCACCAGTAAGCACGATTACCTTATCTAGATTCGCATGAGCAATATCATTTGCAGTAGTTGTCATTGTATCGGTACCATGGGTTATGATAATTTGGTTTTCTTTAGCATTGGTACAATTATCTACAATTAATTCTCGATCCGATGATTGCATTTCTAAACTATCTTTCATCATTAAAGTAGATACATTTACATCAACTTTAGATCTGCCCAGTTCTAGCATTTCTCTAATATGGGTTTTATTGAAAAACAATTTTCCAGTAATTTCGTCATATTCTTTATCAAAGGTTCCACCGGTTATAAAAATTCGTATACTCATAACTATTCTATCAGATAAGGGGCATGTTCATTAAGAAATTTCTTAGCAGTTTTATCTGTGCATTTTAATTTATTAGCTAATTTTTTAAAATTTATTTTATTAACATTTTTAAATCTACAATCTTGTACAAAGCCATCTATCATTCCATTCTCAATGAGCGATAAAATCTTAGCTTCAACCGGGCTTGTATACCATTTTTTATGATCAGGATTAGCTCTAAGGCTATAAGTGGCATTAATTTTATTTACCTTTATATCGGATGTATATGCTACAGGGTCCTTCATGTTTTTCATGCCACGTAATCCTTTTGCAAGTGATGGTATTTCAGCAACATCATATCCTGCAGACATAAACCAATCTTCATATTCAATCAAGGGTTTATAAAGTGTATTATCAACTAATAATCTTTTTCCGCCAGTTAATTTATTCAAATATACATAAATCAGCTTATTAAACCGTAAACAGAATTGCTCAGAATCTAATTTAAGTGCACATTTATAAAGGTATTCATTATTTATAATTCGAATAGTTTCCTTAGGCGTTGAGTAGTTAGGTACATTTTGATCACTTAAGATAGGGGGGCTTAATTTTACTTTAATTCCCCAAACATCTACAGGGTCAATATAATCATAAACAGCACCAGATTTAGAGAACTTATCATCGCATAATCGATTATAATAATCAATTCTTCCATTTATATATTCAATTGAATCCACCCGTGATTTCTCATTGTCATATTTATAGTTACGATAGAATATTTGATCNTGCATTGGGTCATAAAATTCTGCTTTATTTGATAAATAATAGCCACTTGCATAGTCAATTGGCAATAAAGTACTGATTAAGGTGCGTGCACTAGTAGAATTATCATTTTCTTTGAAACCAACTAGGGATTTTACGACATTATATATTTCAGAATTATTCATATATATATCGGAATATCGGATATTTTATAAATATATGTCAATATTATTATGGATAAATGTATTCAGTATCTATATTATGTGAACTATTTAATAATTTTTACAATTTATAATATGACAAATTNAATCTTAAATTTTTAGCTAAATNTCCAAATAATTACATAAACGATAGCTGCNTATAGCTAATTAACNNATTTTATATATATAAAATATGTTACGAATATAATATGTAATAAAATTTTATATTTTTCATTATTACAATCATATAATTTTGATCTTAATCATAGTATTTAGNGCTAATTATGAGCTATTTNCGCCATTCGATGTATAACATTATTGCTCATTTAAATTTCTACTGATAAAATTNCNAAACTATATANAANTACNGATTTTATATTGACTGTATTGTACCTTCTTTTTCNTNTAGTTAAACTATTTTCATCATCATTTATTATACATTCTATTAATATTATTTAAATAATTACCNNTACATTTAATAAAAAATATTATTTTATNTTCCTTTTTATATAAAAAAATATNAATATTATGTATAATATAATTCTATANCTATCGAATATAATATGTTAATATTCTACTCGGTAGATTATATTATTCTAATAATAAATTATCCATTTACTTTTTTATAAATATATTACTGCANATGAATTATAATTGTTTTTATCGTACCCGAAAAATATCATTATATCTTTATTTTCTTCTTTGTAATTTATTTCGTGAAAAATTACGTTCATAGATTATCCGACCCGCGCGATCCTGCTTATCCCTTCACTGATAACTTTATATGCTCTAATTGTAATGAACGTTTGTCATTAGACTCTATAAGCTGTGATATATGCAATCTATATATATATGGTGAAGTAGAATCTGTTAAGCCTAGTAGCCCTTCTACATACCCTGAACCAGCACCTTACAATAAATCCTATATTGTAGATAAAACTAATTCTACTATTAAAGATGAGGATGAGCTTAAACAANTTAACCCTGAGGTTGATCAATATGTAATGTCTCTATTTAATCAATCCTTTGTTTTGATATTAATGATAATTATTGCTTTGGCGGCTTTTTTGTTCTTTGATTATTCTACTATAACTGTTGATTATAATAAACAGCTAATTGGTAATTAATGTTTAAATTTTTGTTCAAATTCATTGTTTATTCTACAATTATTGTCCTTATGCTTTTTGTTTCAACTGAGGCGACAAAAATATCGCGCGATAAAGCACGATTAAAAAATGCACATATATTATCTCAATCAATTCAATATTATAAAATGATCCATGGTGCTTTTCCCCAATCTGGCCCAAACCTAAATATTTCTGATTTATTACTAAATGAGCAAATTTTATTTGAACCAATGCGAGACCCNGTATATACAAGCTCAACAATTAAGTTTGATAATAATGTTGAACTATTGTATTCATCATATCAACAATTGTCTAGCCTAATGAATAAAGAAACATTGATTAATTATTATGACCGCCTAAAGGTTAATACATTAAAATATTTTAATCTTACCTATAATCAAGTAGATACAGCCATGATTGATTCTATTGAATTTAATGTTACATCAGATACCTTAAATAATACCTGGGAAGAAGATGTTCAAAATGACTGCGCTATTATATATAGTTCAAACAATATGTCAAATTCCTATGAAATTAGTATTTGCATTGAAAGTGAATTTTATAAACATAAGAAGAAGTGGGATGGAGGAAATGATGATAACAGATATGAAATTGGTAGTGATTTAAGGTTAAATACTGCAATAATACTAAATAATAAAAATCAAATAACTTCCTCCCTAAATAGTTCGATTATTCAGTAAATTATATAATGGCATCTAAAAAAACTCAAATCATTACACTGGTTTGTAATAAGGGCGGGGTAGGCAGATCAACTACAGCGATTAATATTGCTTGGAGCTTAGCTAATAAAAAATCTAATGTATTAGTGTGTGATTTAGACGCACAAGCAAACACTTCATCAAGTCTCGCGAAAAATTACCAACAAGATGTAGTTGATGATGATAGAAATGTGACTAGTTTGCTCAAATCATCCGGTGATAGCGCAGTTGACTATATTGTTGATACCAGAAATCCAAATATAAAACTGCTTGCATCAACGCTTATGCTTGATAGCACTGAAGGTGAAATAAAATCATTATTAGATCTTAATATTTTTAAACTATTCAATCATTTCTTTAATAGAAAATTAAAATCTCATTTTGACTTTATAATTATTGATACACCTCCGCAAAAATCATCAATTTTAACACTTAATGCGCTATTGATAAGCAACTGGTATTGGTATGTACTAAGCGCTGAGGATCAATGGTCATTGGATGCCAGAATAGTGAGCGAAAAAATTATTCAGGATGTGAGAAAGCTAAATCCTAAAATAAGACCATTGCCTGTTCTGATGACTAAATTTGTTAATGGCTCGTCACAATCTGTAGAAATGAAAAAAATTGCTGCCTCTGAATTTGAAGCAGGTGTTTTTAAGACTACAATTGGGTATTCTACAATAATATCTAAATCGCATAGTAATCGAAAATCTATTAATGAGTTTTCTGCTGGACATAGAATTGCAAAGAATTATGATAGTGTAGCGATGGCTATCAGTAGATATATATCAAAAACCAAAACCACTAAATGAAAAAGAAACAAGAAAAGGCCTCAATTGATATTGATTCAGTTCATAAGGGCCTAATCGATAGTTATCATGTTGATGATAAAAAAATGAAAAAAGATATGAATGAAATTCAAGATTTTCAAAGCGTAACAGAATCAATTGAAAAACTAGAAAACATAATTGAAGATGGAAAAGAATTAGCAAAAAAAGATAAGAATTACGAAGAATTTCTTACAGGTGTTAAAGGCAATTTAATTGAGCAGAAATCTCAATTATTTAAATTAAAATTAACAAACGCAGAATCAAATGTTTCTTCAATGCTATCTAATATTGATGATGATGCAACTTCAAATGACTTTATTGCAATTGATAGAGAAATAAAAAAATATAGTGATTTGATTTTTTCTCTAAAAGAAGANTCAGGAGATAGCTCTNAGCAAAAANCTCTATGGGACGAATTCCATAATAAAATTGATATATTTCATACTAGAGTTCAAAAGAAGCGTATTCAAAGCTCCGTAAAAGCAAGTAAGAGTAGGGTCGAAGCTGTGGTTACAGATTTTGAGAAAACCATAGATCATGCAAAATACACATTGGTAAGAAAAGATTTAAATGCTGCAAAAAAATCATTAAAAAAACTACAATCAACAATTGACGAAGCTCAAATCACAGGTCAAAAAGATGAAGGCTATAGTGAGTGGCTTGAAAAACAAATAGGTAAATATAAAGAATATGATGCAAGTATTAATGACATTGACTTAAAAATTGATATAGAGCAGCATAGAAAGGCTTTGGAAGAAGCACAGCCTGATATTGTTAAAGGAATCAATGAGTTAAATAGAAATATTGAAGGTCATGACTTTATAGAAGAGCAGCTTGAAGAAGACATCGATGAAGAAGGGGAGTTGTGGGATACTAGTCATGAAGANGAAGATGTGAATTATGATGAAAAAAATAAAGAAGTAAAAAAACAAAAAAAATCTTCATTAAAATTAATAACTGAGATAATCCTATATACTGGTATGGTAATTGGTGCAATTTATTTCACATCACAAAACTATATTGAGTTAAGAAACTTAAAAGTCCANCTTCCCATAAAAGAAAGAAGGCTTCATTTGATTTCGGGTACAATGGTTGGAAATCAAATAGAAAAAAATAAACTGGTTGATTCTCACAATGCTAAANGGGCTGTTGTNCTTTCAAAATTATTATCAATGATCGCACCTAAATCTGTTTCTATGAATGAAATAGTATATACAGCTACTAGCAATAATACATTTTCATTTCAATTAAAAGGTGAAATCAGTGACAACAATCAATCTGCAGTAAATATATTTAATAATTTTATTTCTGAATTAAGAAATCAAGCGGCAATTAAAAGAGTAATTATAAGAGATCAAAAACTTCTTTCTAGATCTAATTTAATTTTTACTATTGATTTAAAATCATGAAAAGCAATAACAACAAATCTATGCGAATTGTTCAATTAGCTGTGCTTATTGGTTTAATAGTCTACAATTACACAGCGCTATTAAATATTGATTCTGCCTCTGATAAAATTTCCTATATCGATAATAAAATCGAATTATCAAATTATGAATCAATGAAAATTCCAGGCTTGCTTTCTGCTAATAATAAATATGTNTCTTATATAGAAAAAATTGCTAAACAAGTTGAAGGCGATATAGAATATTTAGAATCACTTGATAAAATAAAAGATATCTGTAAAAAAAATAATCTTTCTGTGGTTGAATTAACTTCAGATTTAAAAAATAATCTAAATGCTCCTCAGGGTGCTTTTGAAAACTATAGTCGAACTATAGAGCGTTATGAAATCAATCTTAAAGTAAAAGGCGCTTTTTTAAACATTGGAAAATTAATGGATCAACTACTTGAATTAGAATACCTGGTGAATTCAATGAAGCTAGATCAGTCTTCTGGCAGTAGTGTGGCTGCTTATTTTACAATTTATCAATATCTATCAAAGCCATTAAACTCAGGTGAATTTTTAACAATTAATTTTGATAAAGTTTTAAAAAGTACGCCTGTGGCTGCTATGCAAGAAAGCATTCCATCGGGCTTAATTTGGAATAGAGATATTTTCAGGAAGCAGAAAAAGAATGTAAAGGTTAATCCAAATACTCGTGCATACTATTTAACAAATGTCAAGCTTACACCAGAACCAACGGTTATAATCAATGGAAAAACATATCGAGAAGGTTCTATAATAGATATCTTTACTATTAAAGATATTACTAATAAGAGTGTAACGCTTTCTGGGGATAGAAAAAGCATAATATTGCAATTGGAAAAAGATAGCCCCTTAATAACAAATACAAATACATTTAAGGAAGCATTTATTCGGGCAAGAAGAAGTGGCCAGGCCTATTTTGAATATAAAGGAAAACTCTATAGCACTGATTTAAATTAATTTTCAATCCGTTTATCTTGACTATCCAATCGTAACTTCAAACCATTAACATAAAGAGGAAAACATGAATTTTAAACTTAGAAATGATATTAATGCGCGTACCGCTCTAGTATATGGTGGTGCAGCGTTTCTACTTGTAATTGTTGGCTTTAGATCAATCTTTGCAACGCTAGATCCGGAGCATATTGGCCTAATGACATATTTATCAATTGCAGCTCTAATTTTGGAATTTGTATTGTTAATCTTTTATGCGCAGAGCATATACAATCTAGGCCCTGATGGAGACAGTGGGTCAAATGTAAGTGCTTCTGAAGCTGCTGGAGCTGTCAGCAGTATGGATAAAGATTCTGCTTCAGCATTAACGAGCGCAGTAGCAGGTCTTAAAGATGAACTTCGGGACCATAACAAGAAAATTGAAACTCTTAGCGATGGTGTAAATAAATTAGTAAAAGGTAGTGTTCAAAAAGAAATCCATAAAGAGATTAGCAAAATTTTGAACAAAGCTTTAGATAGTTAGATAAAGCTATGAAAAAAGTAGAAGTATACTTCCTTATCAATTTGGGTGCTATTCTTAGTATTTTTGCTATTGAAGGTGAATTAGGCGAATATATGCGTCGCCAAAATGACATCCTTCTTGAGGTTGCAAAAGATAAATTAGAATCAATGGTTCGTGTGGATAATATTAACTCTCTTAACTCGGACTCTTTGTATAAGTTTACCTTTAATCTTGATGGAGAATATGAAGAAAATTCAGCTTCGGTAGAGGCGACCTTCACTTTGAATGATACCAGTGTATCTAATAAACAGTATACAGTATCATCTAAAACTGTTGAAAAGGAAGGTTCGTATGTTGCCGAAATACCCCTTTCTGACTTTGATGTGTATCAGGACAAACGTTTCAACGTAGAGTTAATGATAGGTTTTAAGCCTGAGATTTCTGCACAAACAATGAATGAGTGGTCTAAAATTTTTGGAAGTGAAGAAATAGCAACAAAGATAGAAAAAAATATCTCTGATAAGGTAAGACGTGAGGGCTCGTTTAACGTATCGAGAAAATTAGATGCATTTATTACTCCTGTACCCCTGGAAGGCCAAAGAACTGATTTCTTTGTTTTGTTTGATAAAAAAAGATATACAGTGCTAAAGGGTTTGAAATGGGAGGTGCCTGTAACAGTAGGTGGGGTTTATTCAAACAAAGACTTTGAAGTTTCGGTTTCGAGAGGGGCAGATATGATCAGCGGTCTTGATCAAGGAACTCCAAGATCTACTTTAATGGGTATATCATCAAATCAAGGTGGTACGATTGAGGTAACCGGGATAAGAAAAAGTGATAGCAAAGTTGTTACCACAAAAGCAAGAATAGTCGTTATTGATCCCCAATGGGCAGAAGACCAAGATATTGTTGAAATATATACAAGTGAAAAGTACAACTTTGATATGCGCGTAAAATCTATTTCACGCGATAGAGTAACCATAAGGTTTAGTAGTTCGTTTGGTGATAGCAAAAAGATTGTTGAAAAATCTTCAATGTCCGTTGGTCCTTATAAAAAAACAGGGAAACTAACCTTTGAAACACTTGTAGATGGATCTCCGTTAAAAGATCTTACGCATACTGTTAATGTTAAAGAGCTTCCAGATCCAAGCGTTGATTTTAAACGTAAGCCTGATACAAATGAGCTCACGCTTGAAGTTATAACCTATGGAAAATCTAATGCAGTCGATAAGCTATTCCCTATTGGTGGGATAAGTGGAAAAATAATTGAAATTGGTAGCGAAAAATATGGAAATAGAAAACTCACAAGGTACAGGCTTTCAATTTCTAGACCCGCATATGGTGGGATTCAAAGCGTGAAGCTTAAAATAAAAGATAAATATGGTTTATTAAATGAGTATGAAAATGAATTTGAATATTATGATTAAAGAAATGAAAAATGTTGCTTTATTGTTTGCAATCCTATTTGGATGTGTTAGCAATGCCCAGCAAAATCTGATTAGCTGGGAAGTCGCTGATCCGCAGTTAAATAGAAAGTTTATTGAATTGTATTTAAATAAACTTATTGAGAACGATAAATTTGAACAAAACTCAATTCAAGCTTCTGATGTGATTATAGTTCAGATGCAACAACAGGATGATAAGCTCTCCCTCAAACGTCTTAGGGCAAAAAACTACGATTCGGGTGAATATAGAAGATTTATGATGGATCAGGTTCAGAAGCTTGGTCCAGAGATAATGAATACACTTATGGATCGTAAGTACAAATGGGCTGAAATAAACAGAAGGGACCTTTCAGCGCTTGAAACATATAGTAATATTGATAATATTCTAAACGAAAGAAGTTTCAAGCGTGCTCGTGATGGATTCTGGTGGACAACTTCGCAGGTAGAAGTGTCATCCAACGAAAGCGTCTATATTAGATCAAAGTCCACTAACCAAGCTTTTAGGCTTGAAACAGGTCTTTCAGATTTAGGGTTATATAGATTCTTTTTCGGAAATACTATTTTAGGTTTATCTAATGATATATCGAGTACTTATTTAATAGTTCCTAGAGAAGCTAGCTTAAAAGGTGATATTGAAGTGCCCCTTGATGGAACGTTTGGAATTGGATTTAAATTTGATACCCATTCAATTGGTGGTCAAGTCAACTATATGGATGCAGGAAACAAATTCAAAACTGGCAGGGTTCACGATGAAGCGCATGTTGTTTTACCTTCTGCTAGTGGTTTGATTTATTGGAGTAATACTTTCGCAATCAATAATTTTATTGATCTATCAAAAGTGAAGTTTCTTCAAGGATTAACCAAAAATGTATCCGGCGCTCAAAGAACGGATGAGGCCTTTGGGTCACTTCGCTTAAAGGTTGGATTAACGTTTACTGAGTTTATTCACGCAAAACTTGAACCCGGAACAACCGATACCAAAGAAGGTAGGGGGCTAGAGATTATTGATCGTCTAAACAAGGTTGATGAAGCCCTTGGTTTCTTTGTGCGATCAGAGCTTGTTACAGATAATAAGAAAGCTAAGGCTTATGCTCAGGCCAATCAGTCATTCAATGGCTTTAGTAATTTTAGTCTTGGTGCAGAGTATAGTATTAAAGTTATGAAGTTTGGTATTCAAATAGTAAATATACCAAAAGATAGCGGTCTTGAGTTTCTTGAAAGCAATTCAAATAATAGCAATACATGGCAATGGTATCCTGCTGGCAAATCTGGTGGTCGGGTTGTTGAACCATATATATCATTTTATTTTTAATAAGGGAAAAAAATGAATTTCATAAATTGTAAAGTAATTAATTTAGTTGGTATCGTTTTTCTACTTTTAGGAAACGGCTTTTCTCAAGAGATTAAAAGCCTAGACAAACGTAAGTATATCGCCTGGACAGTTGATCATATGCCGTATCATATTCTTGTTGAAGATGCAATTATTGACTACAACACTTTAAATACCTTGGATAACCCAAGAGTTAAAAAGAAGAATAAAAAAGCACCTATTCTTAAAGAGATGCTTGCAGAGGATTTATTGATAATTGTTCAGCAAAAAAAATCAACAAAAAATGAGATTCATGAAATATGGTATGGTAATGGACTCAATTTCAATATTATTCCTAGAGAAATTGTTGATTGGGTTTTAAGTCAAGATATACAAGAAGCCCTTATTGAAAAAGATCAATATCTTAATAGCCCATCTGATGTTGTGTTTTTTGAAAGTGAAAACCAAAGACTTTTAGCAAGCTATAGTTCACGATTTTCGCTTTGGAAGCAGCACAACTTTGTTCTTAGCACTGAAGAGCTTTATCTAAGATCAAATCTATTGCAATATTCAGCTAATTTTGCATTTGGGAATACTTTAGTAGGGCTTCCAGGGACGCTATTTGGCTCAACAACAATGGGGGTCGGAACCCGTAATTCGGAAATTGGTATCAGGTTTCCTGCAAAAATAAATCTATTATCGTTTGGTGATCTGAAAGATAATAAACTCCTAAGAGAGTATCTTGGGCTTTATTCAAAGGTCACTATAGATAATATGTTTTCAACAGGTGCGTCTTTTCATGCTCAAATGGGATTTAGTTTTTTCCCAAGAAGCAGCACCATTGCTTCTGACACTACCTTCTTTACTAAAAACGATATTACACCTGAAGATGAATTTGTAAATATAATTGATATGTATGCTTTGTTTGCTGCAACGTTTGAGGCTCCAGTAAAAATACCTGCGATATCAAGAGTAACGTTTACGCCGGGCTTACATTATATGAAAGTGGCTCACAGAACAAAAGATAAAGATGATAAATTGTTTAATAGAACATTTTACGGATATGACTATAATAATAAGTCATATCTCAGATATGGAGATGGTGAAAATTCATCAACTAAAGAATTTGGTTTATACGGTCGGATTGATTTAATGACTGATGTTGGTAAAATCCCATCCTTTTTACAGAATGTCGAGTTTCTAAACTTTATAAACATAAATAAAGTGCCATTATTTGAAGTTTCTCTTCAGCATATTACAAAACTAAATACTATCACTTCAGTTGCCGCCAATATAAATGATAATGTCTCATTTTCTATTACAACATACAGCGGTTCAGATGGTGGCACCGTTAAAGGAGGTTGGTTACCAGATTCTGGTGTATGGATTGGGGTTAGATATAGATCTGACTTTTAGTTTTATATCTAATACTTAGCAGGCTGACTTGAGTTTGGAATCGTTTTTTTAATAAACCTTCTTATATCCGAGTTTGATTTTATTAAGTCAACTTCTCTTAGATACATCATATGTCCACTTCTATACCCTTCAAATGATAATCTATCTTTCATCTTACCGCTTGGGTCTAGTTGCCACATAGTATACATAGCATCAAAATATCTTGTTGCTCCATCGTAGTACCCAGACTGTATCATAGTATTTAAATATGGGTTGGCTGCCATTGCTTTTCTTAAACTTTCTCCGGTATTATTATTTTTCCAATCCCAAGGGTGTACGGGCCCAAACAAATTATATTTAACGTCCGTTTCAAACTTTAAAACATTTTTAAAATAATAGTTAATCGCTGGGGCAAAAGAATGATTCCATGAAGTCAATTCAGCCCAATAGTCTGGCCTGTCACCCGCAATGGTTTTATCGATACCTTTATACCTTGAATCTAGTCTACCAATTGTATATCCTTCATCTCTTAATAATTCCTTCCAAAAGAAAGTTGTTGGAACATCTAAATTATAAGATAATATTGCCTTTTCCGATATGCCTGAAAAACGTGACATATTTTTAGCTGCCTCTTGTCTTTCCTCTATTGAGGCTGAATTACCTTTAGCAAGGATTGGCATTAATTGATTAATAGCATAATCTTCGGATAGTGCCAACGCTTGTGGTAAGTATTTTTTTTGTAAATCTGCAGGCAGTTTCTTGTGATACCATGCAGTGGCAGTAAAGTATGGCAGTCTTAATGCTGCGCCAAGCGGTCCGGTTCTACCATCTGCTTGAGGTCTAGATGAGTGAATTCCTAGTTCGGTAGGAGAAACTAGAATCACTCCATTTAAATACATCCATTGTTTGTTTTGCAATGCCAATGCAAGACCGGAAACCCGTATTGTTCCGTAGCTTTCACCGATTAGATATTTAGGAGATTCCCAGCGATTATTTCGCTGAATAAACGTATTGATCCATTCTGCTAAATAATTAATATCGGCAGTAACGCCAAAAAACTTTTCTCTTTGAACTTTCTTATCAACTATTCTGGAGTAACCTGTATTTACTGGATTTACATATACAATATCCGTGACATCAAGAACTGAATAAGGATTAGATTTTACTCCATAAGGTTGTAGCGGGAACCCTTCTTTATCTACATTCAATACCATAGGGCCAGTATAGGCCATATGCATCCATACCGATCCTGAACCAGGTCCACCATTAAATGAAATCATTATTGGTCTTTTTGTTTTATTAGCAACATCTGTCCGCTCATAGTATGTATAATGTAATGCTGCTATAGGCTTGTTAGAGGTGTCACTCCATACAGGTTGCGTGCCTGTGGTAACACTATATTCTACTTTTTGTCCACTAATATTAGTTCTGTGATAGGTTACTACGGCTGTATCAGCAGGGAGCGATCTGGTTTGAGAGAAAAGTGACCCAATAATAAATAAGGCTGAAAGTTGCTTAAGCTTCATATTTTACCTTTGGTTTGTAGGCTTACAATTTAACTTAAAGTATAATTTTTGTATAAGTAATTTTTTTTTATCATTAAATTGGATTAAATGTTCAATTCAAAAATAAAAAGCACATTAGTTCTCCTTTATGCTTTATCTATGATTAATATAAATGGATGCTCCAAAACGATTAAACCCATCAATAATCATGAGCTACCAGAAAATACCGTTTTACTTATATCTATAGATGGTTTTAAATGGAATTATATTGAACAAGCATCAACACCAAATTTTGATAAATTTATTCATGGCGGTGTTCGTTCTGCAGGTTTAATTCCTTCTTTCCCGAGTAAGACTTTTCCCAGTCATATAACCATAGTTACTGGTAAACACCCATCAGGGCACGGTATCATATCAAATAGAATGTTCGATCCAACTTTTAATGAATATTTTTACATTGGCGAAAATAGTAAACCTGTTCTTGATGGAAAATGGTATGAAGCAGAACCAATTTGGGTAACAACAGAAAAACAGGGTAAAAAAGCAATGACCATGTTCTGGCCTTCTTCCGATGCTGAAATTATGGGAATAAGACCATCGGAATATTTTGTTTATGATGGATCTATTTCGCATAATGAACGAATTAGTCAAATAATCAGGTGGATAGATTATCCACCTGAAAAACGTCCGCATTTAATTACATTATATTTCAGTGATGTAGATTCTAAGGGTCATCGTTATGGACCTGATTCAGAAGAAACAATAAATGCCATAGAGGCCATGGATAAAACTATAGGTAGTTTGATATCGGAATTAAAATCCAGAAATTTCTATGATCATATTAACATAATCATCACCACCGATCATGGGATGACAACTATATCACAAGATTCTGTTATTTTTTTAGATGACTATATTAATTTAGATGATGTGGAAATAGTTGACTGGGGTCCTGCATCAGCCATATTGCCAAAAGTTGAAATTGATGATATTTTTTCAAAATTGATTGATGCTCACCCTAAGTTGGATGTTTATAAAAAAGGTGAATTGCCAGATGAGCTTCATTATAATAACCACAGACGAATTCAGCCAATAATTGCAATAGCCCATGAGCATTGGTCAATCAGCGATAGGAATACCTATAATTCAAATCCATCAAGATATAATGGAGGAAACCATGGATATTATTCTTCCTATGAATCAATGAAAGGGATGTTTATAGCACGGGGTCCAGGGTTTAAAGAAAATTTTATAGGTCCTGGTTTTAGCAGCATACACTTGTATGAATTAATGTGTCATTTACTTAAGATTGACCCTGTAAATAACGATGGATTACTTGATTCAACTCTAATGTATCTTTCAAACAAATAAAGCAACACTTATGGATTCAAAACTTATTTGGCTTGCTACATTCGTTGGTTTGTACTGGGCATATTGTTTATACTGGGGCTTCAAAGGTGCCCGATCAGCAAAGACATCAACAGATTATTTTCTAGCTGGACGCTCCATTGGAATATGGGTTTTCGTACTAGCTGCCACAGCTACCAGCTTTAGTGGTTGGACATTTGTTGGTCACCCTGGTAAAATATTTACCGATGGGTTGCCTTACGCATTTGCATCATTTTATGCGCTAACGATTCCTTTTACAGGTGTCCTATTTTTACGGCGACAATGGGTGCTGGGTAAAGCATATCGCTATATTACTCCAGGTGAAATGTATAGTGATTATTATGGTGGCAACACAATCAGAATGCTAACTGTCTTGGTTGCATTTCTTTTTAGNGTNCCNTATTTAGGNGTGCAACTGCGTGCATCGGGTGACCTATTTTATGTACTTACTGATGGATTAATAAGTGCAAATATTGGAATGTTTGCATTATCAGCAATTGTAATGATTTATGTGGCGTCCGGTGGTTTGAAATCTGTGGCATTTGTCGATTGTGCCCAAGCAATTTTATTAGCAATTGGTATAGTTATTTTAGGTGGAATTACTATTCATTATGCTGGTGGTTGGTCAGGGTTTACAAATTCTTTTGCTGAAATTATTCGCAATGATATTGCATCTGGAGATAATCTGACTCCCAATGGTCATTCTACAAGAGTTGCTTTGCCTGGTGGTATACAATATGTTTCATCTGGTTCTAAAGCGATTGGTGGGCCGTGGACTGGAATTATGTGTATGACATATATGTTTGCATTGATGGGTATCCAATCATCCCCTGCATTTTCAATGTGGGCGTTTTCAAATAAAACTTCGAGAGCATTTCGTTGGCAACAAGTTGTTGCTTCATCTATAGTAATTGGAATTATTCTCTTTTCATTTACTATTATACAGGGGTTGGGTGGACATGTCTTAATCGAAAAAGGTGTAATTGAAAGCGCCACAGATAAGAACCTAATCCCTCAATTAATTAATCTTTTATCTGATAGTGCACCCTGGTTAGTTGGTTTGCTGGCAGTATGCGCGCTGGCAGCTATGCAGAGCACAGGTGCAGCCTATATGTCAACATTTAGTGCAATGGTAACCAAAGACATCTATGCTAAATATGTTTCACCAAAATCATCAGATAAAAAACAAAAGTTTATTGGAAGGTTTTTTGTAATTATCGTGACTGCTGCTGCATTGGTAGTTGCTGCCAATTCGAACCAGGCCATTGTAATGTTAGGCGGCCTAGCTGTCGCATATGGATTTCAGATGTATCCATCGCTTATAGGTATTTGTTATTATAAAGGGTTCAACAATAAAGGGGTTGTTGCTGGATTAATAATAGGCTTGATAGCGGTTACACTTACCGATAGAACATCTATTTGGTTTGGTGTGCCATGGGGAGCATATCCTTTAACTATCCACAGTGCTGGTTGGGGAATCTTCTTTAATTTAATTACAACATTTATAGTATCTAGCCTTACAAAAGAGACAGAATTAGAAAAATATAATAAAGATAGAACTCATGAATTATTATCAACAGTTTCAGGAATGAATTTTTATCAAAAGAAAAAAGTAAGGCTAGCCTGGGTGCTCACTTTGATTTGGTTCCTTGTTGGCTTTGGGCCGTTTGCTACAATTGGAAATACATTATTTTCAGATCCTAATTTACCTAGCCTGTGGGCACCTTTTGGACTACCATCATTATGGGTTTGGCAAATTATCTTTTTAGTATATGGTATTTTTGTTATGTGGTTTCTAGCTTTTCATATGGGCCTTTCAAAACCCATTGATCCCGATCGGGTTGATAGAGTAGCGAAATCGCTAATTTAATTACAAACTCAAGGTAAAATGAAAAAACATATTATACTACTGGCTTTATCTTATTTGCTTATTCAACCAATTTATGCGCAGATCGGCACTTGGACTATTGGCAATAGAAACCATCCAGAACTAGATTGGAAAACCATTACCACACAAAGATTTAATATCCATTATCATGATGGCTTAAAAGAAACTGCGATAAAAAGTGCAAAAATAGCTGAACACGTCATGCCAACATTGATGCAGCAAATGAACCTTGATACGATTCCTAGGATTGATATTACCCTAACACGCGAGGATGAGTTCACAAATGCTTTTGCAGTTATTGCAGCTTATCAGGTATTTATCTGGGTAGAACAAAATGATGTTGGCCCATACCTTGAAAAGAATAAATGGCTGGAAAGTGTTATTGCCCATGAATTGCAACACGTGGTTTTTGTTGAAAGACTTAAAAGCTGGCTTCCATTTCCTATGGACAGGCTAACAATGGGTTTACCTACATGGGTAGCGGAGGGTGTCGCAGAATATATGACCGAAAGCTGGCGTCCATACCGGGCTGATCTTGAGCATAAAAGGCATATTATTATCAACCCCGAAAAAAGAGATATTTGGGATCCCCATGCAGATGGGTTCTCAAAAATGCTATATTGGTCAGAAAGATTTGGCGACTCAACGATTGTTAAAGTATTGGAATATAGAAGCGATGTTGGGTTGTTCAATTTTGAAGATGCATTTAAAAAAATCAATGGGATTACAGTAAAACAGTTTGTTGAAGATTGGCGCGTTCATATGAACACCTATTACTATGGATATCGATCTCAAAAAGAAGCGTACAAAGAAATTGGTGAGGTATTTACTCTTCCTATAAAAAAAATGCAATCATTTGCATTCTATAAAGATAGTACGCAGATGGCGCTTTTAGGTCTTTATGATAAATACCATTTGGATGTATCGCTGATGATCGCTGAAAGAGACACACTTAAAGAATCAAAGAGATATGAAAATTGGAAAGAAGAAAAAGAAAAGCTAAAGAAGAAGAAAAAGAAAAGCAAAAAAGACTCATTAAAAATTAATCAACCTTATAAAGAAAGGGTGATTTGGAAAAAATCTGAAATCGACTACGGAAGATTTCATGAAGGATTATCATGGTCACCAGATGGAAGCAAGATCGCCTATGCTAAATACCATTATAGTAACAATAATCAATCTCTTGTTTATGATATAAAAATATATGATAAGCAAAAAAAGATGGATAGATGGATAACATCATCTAAGCGGGCAAGATATCCAACGTGGGTGGATTCATCTAGTATTGCTTTTGTAGCAATTGATAATGATACTTCAAATATATATCTCTCTGACTTAAATGGTGAAATAAAAGCCCTGACCAGCTTTAGAGAAAATACCCAAATTATGTACCTATCTATCTCACCAGATTATCGCAATCTTGCCTTTGCAATGTCGCCTAAATCTGGGAATATGGATATATATACCTTTGAAATTGAATCAAAAAAATTAAAAAGAATTACAACTCATCCTTCCGCAGATTTACGCCCGATCTGGCATACCGATGGTACCGCAATTTCATTTACATCTCACCGAAATGGTGTTCCCAATATTTATACAGTAAATCTTTCAAATGGATCAATCAATAATAATACCGATTCTGGAGATGGAATTATTTCAAAACAATGGATGCCGAATGACGATCTTCTTTTAACGCAGTCAGCAATCAATACGACTGATAGTGTACGATTGATTAAGATGGATCCTTTTAGAAAGCCAAAGGCATTATCGTTTTCAATAAACCCATACTATAGTTCATGGTTAAATGCTGGACCAGATGTATCATTTGTAAATGAGCTTCCTAGTGATACGATCAACATATCACAGCCCTCAGATTATAAATTTTGGAAAACGATGAGACGAACACAATTGTTATCGCTTCCACCAAATTTTACTCAGGTAATTTGGGCAGATGCAATGAATAAAAATATGATAGGTGTCGTAGGACTACTTAATGACCAAAAGATTGATAACAGTGGATTCATGCTGCAATACTTAACAGCAAATTATGGACCGCTCATAATATTAACCGCTTCTAGAAATAGTTATTTATTAGGAGGCGTATCATTTAGAATATATGATGAGAGAAATATCTTCCAGTATCAAAATGGTCTGGAGCTTGCTTTAGAGCTCCCAATGAATTTTTCTGAATCACTTTCTTCTAATCATACCATTGGTTTTGGTATGGCATTATTTGATCATATAGTGGGAAATAAAATATCACCTAAGGGTGATGTAGAGTTTGTAGTTAGGGATGAATTTGCTAATCTACCTTATCCTGAAAGCGGAAAAGAGAGCCTTGTGTCTTTATATTATTATTGGAAAAATATACGGCCACATGCTTGGAATTTGAATACTCCCATTCAGGGGTTTGGACTGAATTTACAATTTGATTATGCTGATAGCTCAGTATTTGGAGATTTTGCGTATGGCAGATTCAAGTTTGATTCTTTCGTAAATATTCCTGTCAAGCTAGGCCAGGGTCCTGCAAAAAGTGCAGTTTATATTAGATTAAAGTCCATGAAACATACGGGAAGTCCGCCAGCTCAAGACTATATTGGACTAACCAATGACCAGCCTATATATATTAATGGCCTGGGAGACCCAAGGGGAATTATTCCGGAAAATCACAATCCCAGAGGTTGGTCAGGATATGTGGTTGGTGATCAATTGGTGTTTGGTACTCTTGAATATCGCCTACCGTTTATCCCCAGAACTGCATCTATCAATCTTATATCAGATTATGCCAGTGTCTGGAAGAAGAATAAACAAATAAAAGAAGTGGTAACATTTGGTTATGAATTAAGAATTTCACTAGGACCTATTTCTATATCTGCTGGGGATGCGCAAACAAACGATAGGTGGAGAAAGAATAAAAAACCGCTTAGATATTATAGACTAGCATTAATTAATCCTTTTTAATTATTATTGAACTAAATGATTGCTAAAATATTCATCTCACTTGTAAGAATTTCACCTTCTTTTCAAAGATCAATCTGGAAATGGTGGTACCAAAGGCTAGGTAAAAGAGCCCACGATAGTGGCTGGACATTTATGAATTATGGATTTATACCAAAAGATAAAAGTGCAGCTACTAGATTAGAGAATGAAGATAAAAATAATCGTTTATTCATTCAATTGTATGATTATGTCGCATCACAAATTCCACTGGAAGGCCTGAAGGTGCTTGAAGTTGGATCTGGGCGTGGTGGGGGTACATCATTTATATCTAGATATTATAATCCTAGCACCATTACGGGGCTTGATTATTCTGCTTCTGCAATTAAGCTTTCAAAAAAATTACATGGTAATATTTCAAATATTAATTTTGTTAAAGGTGATGCAGAAAGCTTGCCCTTTGATGATAATTCATTTGATGCAGTTATCAATGTAGAGTCATCCCATTGTTATGGAAACATGGAATCCTTTGTAGGCGAAGTTTATAGAGTGCTCAAAAAAGGGGGGCATTTTAGCTGGGCCGATCTTAGAGGAAAAGAAATGGTCAAAGATACCGAGTCTGTCTTTGATAATTCTCAGCTAAATTGTATACATGAATCTGTAATAACGCCTCAAGTTATTGATGCATTAGATGAAGTTCATGAACAAAAAATGGGTATGATAAAAAATCATGTTCCAAAAATATTACAAACAGCATTTAAAGATTTTGCTGGAGCAAAAGACTCTAAAATTTATAACGCATTTAATAATGGGGGTGCAGTATACCTTGCAAAAGCATTCAAAAAATAATCAATAATTTAATAAAAAATTAAATTCATACTTTTATAGTTGATTGAATTGAATGTAACCTTAGGTACAACAAATATAATTTATTTGATGTTTTCTTTCCGCATATTAAAGGCCAGCCAGCAGTACCTTAAGTGAAATCCATCCAGTCCGCAATAACCACTATAGTAGGCGCCCAATGGGGAGATGAGGGTAAAGGTAAAATCACAGATTTTTTTGCCGGCGATTCAGATTATGTTGTCAGATTTCATGGTGGCAATAATGCTGGGCATACAGTTATTGTTGATGGAAATACATTTAAACTTCACCTGATTCCTTCGGGTGTAATCTATGGTGGTCCGCTAAGTGTGATCGGAAACGGTGTAGTAATTGACCCCAAGGCATTGATTGATGAAATTAATTATCTAAAAGAAAAAGGTGTTGAGCCAAAGTTAATGGTTAGTGATAGGGCACACGTTATAATGCCCTACCATATTGCGCTTGATGGAGCGCTATCAAGTCATCAACAGGAGCTGGCAGCTGGAAGCACTAATCGAGGTATAGCTCCTGTATATGGCGATAAAATGTTCCGCAATGGAATTAGAATGGTTGATCTATTAGAGCCAAAAGTTTTTTCTGAAAAATTAAATAAGGGATACAAATTTAATAAAAAATTAATTGAAAATGTGCTAGACCAAACTTTTGACAATAAGATGGAAGATATATTAGACACATATGTTGAATATGGTAAAATATTGAAACCTTATATTGCTGATGTTTCTGTTGAATTATATAACGCACATAAAGAAGGTAAGCGTATTCTTTTTGAGGGCGCGCAAGGAATTAGCTTGGATGTAGATCATGGTATTTATCCATTTACTACATCATCAAATACTTGTACTGGGCAAATATCGGTTGGCACTGGTGTTAGTTTTAATAGTATTGATAGAGTAATCGGTGTTGTAAAAGCATATTTAAGTAGAGTGGGGGAAAGTCCTTTGCCAAGCGAATCAAAAGATAGTGATGGTGAGTTGATCCGGGAAAAAGGTGGAGAATACGGCACAACGACAGGAAGGCCAAGGCGGATTGGTTGGCTTGATCTTGTTCAGATCCGTCAAGCAGTACGAATAAATGGGCTTACTGAAATTGCATTAACTAAGCTCGATGTATTAAATAACATACCTGAAATTCCAATATGTACATCTTATGAATTAGGTGATAATGAAATTAAAGAAATGCCAGCAAGCCTTACCCAATATCGAGAAGCCAAACCTATCTACAAAAGATTAACAGGTTGGGGTGACCTTCCAGAAAATGTTTGGGATCATGGCTATGATGCTTTGCCAACCGAGCTAAAAAATTATATAACCTTCATTGAAGATGAAGTGGATTGCCCAGTTACAATTGTATCGGTTGGACCTCAACGCCATGAAACTATTATTAGATAGTTTTTTGATATAAAAATAAATTTATGGCATATTCCCTATGGCATTTACAAAAGAAATTGTTGATTTCAGTGATTTAGATACGCAAGGTATCAAAGAAAAATTAGCTGAGCTGAACATACCTCTATCTCCTGATGAGGTGCTAAAAATTCAAAATGAAATGTTAGGCAGGGCCCCTTCGCTTCCCGAGTTAGTTTTATTTTCAATTCAAGGTTCGGAACACTGTAGCTACAAAAGCAGCCGCACACATTTAAAGCAGTTTACAACCGATGGGCCAGACGTAGTGCTTGGTGCAAAAGAGGATGCTGGTGTTATAGCGATTGCAACAGATAAGGATGGTCACCGTTGGTGTATTGTTATGAGCCATGAAAGTCATAACCACCCATCTCAGATTGTTCCATATGAAGGCGCAGCTACTGGAGTTGGTGGAAATGTACGCGATGTTATGTGCATGGGTGCAAGGGTAGTAGCGTGCACAGATTCTTTTAGATTTGGGGAAATAAGAAACAACAAAACTAAATGGATTAATGATGGTGTGGTTTCTGGAATAGCAGGCTATGGGAATCCATTAGGTATACCAAATATTGGTGGTGATATATATTATCATAGTGGATATAATGAAAATTGTTTAGTAACTCTGGTAACGTTAGGAATTGTACGTGAGGATCATATTATTCATTCTTATGCGCCAGAAAATGCAGATGGATACGATTTAATTCTTGTTGGTAAGCCCACAGATAACAGCGGCTTCGGAGGCGCAAGCTTTGCTTCGCTTGAACTGGAAGAAGAAAAGAAAGATCAAAATAAAGGTGCCGTTCAAGAGCCTAATGCTTTCCTTGAAAGACATTTATTAAAATCATCGTATGCATTATTTGATAAAATAAAAAAAATGAATTTAATTGATCAGGTGGGCTTCAAAGATCTGGGGGCGGGTGGTGTAGCTTGCGCCAGTGTTGAGTTAGCTGAAACCTCAGGGTACGGATCGGAGGTTTGGCTAGATAAGGTGCATACTAGTATGGAGGGTCTGCATCCTTCAGTGTATTTATGTAGCGAAACACAAGAAAGATTTATGTGGGTCTGCCCACCTGATATAACACAGTTAATAATTGATCACTATAATACAACCTATGATCTGCCTGGAGTTAGCGATGGAGCCATGGCTTCCGTCATTGGCAAAATAAGATCTGATGGCCAATACATTGTTCATTATAATGATGAAATAATTGTAGATGCTAAAGCAAATCAGGTGACCAAAGGTTTTTTATATAATAGAAGGTTTAGCCCAATTAATACAAATCTCGATGCTCCCAAATTAAATAGCAATCTTGATTATAATTCTGAATTAATCAATCTACTGGCTCATGAAAATATTGCTAGTAGAAAATCAGTATATGATAAATATGACAAGCAAGTACAGGGTAGAATAATAACAGAGGCGGGAAGAGCAGATAGCGGAATACTTGCCCCATTCAATTCAAAAAATTATCCAAAAGAAATTAGAAACATCGGTATAGCGCTCTCAACAGATCACAATCCACTATATGGGACTATTGATCCCTATTGGGCCGGCGTTAATGCAGTTGTTGAATCCATGAGAAATGTGGCAGCTGTAGGCGCTACACCTCATGCATTAACAGATTGTTTATGTTTTGGTAATCCTGAAAAGGAAAATCAAATGTGGGAATTTGTGGAAAGTGTAAAGGGCATAAAAGATGCTTGTAACGCGATAACCTTAAAACACAATCCAGAACACCCTACACCAATAATTGCAGGAAACGTAAGCTTCTATAATGAGTCAAAAAATGGCTCTATTCCTCCTAGCCCAATTGTCAGTTGTCTTGGTAAAATAAATGATGTAAATGACTGCATTGGAATGGATTTTAGTTTAACTGGTTCGAATATTATCATGGTTGGTAAAAGAAAAAGTGAGCTTGGCGGATCTGCTTTTTATCATCTGCATAATGAATTAGGCTACACGTTGCCCAAGCCAGATTTACAAGAAGCAAAGAATCAAATTCATGCTCTTACAGATTGTATTGATAAAAACTTAGTATTGTCTTGTCATGATATTGC
>PBPW01000051.1 GCA_002725545.1 Fidelibacterota bacterium
TGCTTCTTTAGCAATCTCTTCTGGTACATCAATCATAATGACAACACTAAGAGTTCCTCCATGTGCATGAATTGGATTAAACTCATTAGGTTGTTGATAATTAACCCATGGTCCTTGACCAAGATGGAATCTAAGATGCTTAACACCTTTAGTAGTAGTCTCACCTGGCAATGGTTTTGGACCATCACCAATCATATTCTCTTCCATCCTAGTATAACATGCTCTTACATGATCTACTATATGTGGGTACAGATGTTGCATGAACAAATTAGAATCAACAACCGCTTTGGTTTGAGATTCTATGTTACCTGCTAAACTACGACCCATACTCCTAGCAGTTCTAGATGCTCTCGCTGTTGCTTGTAAGAGAGATAGAAATTCATCTGATACCCTATCTCTAGAGATAATAGGTCCAAAGGGATGTATAACAGTCATTATTTCTTATTTGCTTCCCTCCAATGCTTTATAAGGAGTTCCAACTCCTTTATCCTTGCTTCAGCAGTTTTTATCTTCTCATCCAGATTAGTGTTACTCATACATCTAACTTGCGAAGACGGAACGACAGTGCCTTACGCTCTCCTTTGTCTGTATGTATAACTGGTTGACCATGATCGTCAAGGGATATGTCAGTGATAACTGTTCTAACGTTTCTAAACTTACCAACGTCTATCTTATCACCAACTTTAAGTTCAATATTAAAAGAGTCCACATTACTGGGTATTCATCATCTTAGATATTATACACCATCCGTCAACGTCTGACAACTACCACATCTCCACCATCATCATCGTCATCCTCATCATCCCAATCATCTTCTATATCATTGTTCAATGCATCTATTCTATCTTGTAATGATTTGTTTAAAGGATCACGAGTATCCTTCTCAAAATTTACCACCAATAATTCATCTGTACCTTTAATCTCCTTGACCTCTGGATGATTAGAGTTTAATGGGTTCTCTGGGGGAGGAGTCTTGTCCATTGGTCTTCTCTTGCCTTCATTATATTTATTGATATCTCTAAGATTAGCGAACATCAAAGCAAATGCTCCACCTGCTAATGCAGCAGAGCATAATCCAAAAATAATTACTTCAATCATCCTCATCTCTACTTCTCAACTCTTGATTGAGTAGATAAAACCAAATGACACCTAGTACCATGATACAAAATATCCTAATGCTATCAGCATTTACTACTATGGTTCCCATCTTTCCTCTTCTTATTTTGCTTCTTAATCAACTTAGCATACATGACATCCTCTCTTGTCCACAAATTAGGATTCTTCTTTGCTACCTTAATCAATCTCTTCGCAGTCTTCCTCAAGTCCTTACGTTGATCATCATCTTTACCTACTCTAACTTCGTGATCCCTGTCCAAACTAGTCCTCCTTTTGGTTTTCCTCATCCTCAATGATTAATTTCTCAATCTCATCAACAACTGGAACTTCTTCCTCTTCAAACATCATCTCTAGATCAAACTCATCATCAAGTTTACTTAAGTCAAAATTCTCAAAGTAACTGTCACCATCTCTAGAGTTATATTTAACATCATTAGAATCTTTCTTAATCTGTTCATCAACAAACTGTTGTGATGATTCATCTACACCTGTTGCTTTATCAAAATACTCATCATCAATTGCATCATCAAATAAAGATTCATCAACATCACCATCAAATAATGTTACCATAGGTGATAGTTCGTTATCTCCTTTAACCTTTGGTAAACCATCAAACATACCTTGACTTTCCTTTGCAACATCCTCCATCTGATCTTGATTCATGAAGATCTCATCATGATCCTTCATAACCTGTTGTTGGATGCGTTCTACCTGAAGTTCATGATCCTTCATTAAGAATGTCATCTGTCTCTTATGTTCCTTCTCATGCAATTCAGCATTAGTATATAATCTCTCCTTCTCAGTCTCATGCTTCAATTCGATCTCCTTCATCTCATCATCATGATTCTTCTGCATATTATCCATCTGAAGTTCTAGTTCCTTCATGGCATCTTCCCATGATACAACTCTCTTCTTCTCTTCCTCTTCTCTTGCTTTCTGTTCTGCTATCTGACGTTCATTCTCTTCATTAAAATGTTCAACATACTTTTGTATCTCTTGCTCTGTGATAGGAGTATGTGGAATAGCACTATCATACTCTACCCATCCATTACCATCCTTCCATTGGATTGCCCATAGATGCTCAATATCAGTAAAAGGCCAATTCTCTTTAGTAAAGAATATACCCTTATCGTCAACCTTAATGTAACGATCTGCCTCTATTAAAGTAAATACCTTCATTCCGATCCTCCAAGTTTATGAGTATGGTCATTAGTATCAACATCAATATCTGCTTTAATAATCTTTGTCTCTCTTGCTTGGTTTAGCATTTGAGCAGCAGCAGATAAAACATTAATATTATTCTCGTTGTTCTTCACCATCTCATTCCTAAATGATTCAACAGCAGCACCAGTACCTCTCTGTTGTTGAGAATTCTCTATTAATAACATAGGTAACCATGTTACAGCACAACCCCACTCATCAACTGCTTCTCCTGTTTGTGGATTAGCACCTCTAATTTGTGTATACCATGAACAACCAAGTTTTTTACACTTATCTTGTATTAATGGACAGAAATCCTCTGGTTTTAATTGTGCCATAATATAATTATATATCTAGTCCAATTGACACATTATAACATCTAAGTATTGTATTGCCAAGTTAGATGTTGCTGTATATGTTCCTTGAATTTGTACTGTACCGCTAAATGGATGGTCATGTGGACCTCCAGCAGCACCTTGATCTACTCCACCAGTAGCAGTGTTACCATCTCTTACCCTACCTCCTACATTACTAAATGGTGTAGCATTTGAACCACCAGTAGGTCCAAGTAAGTGTTCGTGACTGTGCTCTGGTAACTCAGCGATTGATAGAGTGTGGTCACCCACCACCTTTGGTATACCTGAAGGTGGTAGAATAGGTTCAGTATTATTTACAGTTATGTTTATATCTCTAACAGTAGATAATACTGTGGTAAAATCAAACACACCACCAGATCCACCACCTGTTCCTGTTACTACTCTAAGTGCTTTATTATTATATGCAGCATCTACTAACTGTGTCCATCCAGTTGGTGCAGATGCTTCCCAAAACAATTTCCTCGTTCCAGCAGGATACATCCAATAATACGAATTAATGGAATTACTAGCGTCTGCTAAATCAAATTGTACTCCATTGGATGTTAATCTTGCCATATCAACTGAAGGTGCATATTAGTACATCGACATACTGAAGTCTTAAGTCAATCTGTCCTGCTCCTGTAGCAGTAAATGTTGCTGATCCGTTGAAGGGGTGATCGTGTGGTTGTCCTATCTGTCCACTAGGAGATACCACATTACCTGTAGGTGAAGATCCTGACACCCTGAAGGTTCCACCTCCACCTGATGCAGATGCAGTACCACCAGTCAGTGAGTTGTGAGTATGATCTGGTATCTGTGAGATTGCCAGAGTTGTACCACCAACTGTACCACTTACAGTAGTACTAGCACTGAACGGTACTGCCAGTGATGAGGTAGTATTGGGGAATACTTGAGAGAATGTTAATCCACCAGCACCAGAGGTTCCACCAAATCCAAACCCACCACCAGTTCCATTAACAAGTCGTAATGCTTTATCGTTATGTGAATTTTCCTTTACCCATCCAGTTGGTGCTGCTGCTTGGAAGAATACCATAGCAGCACCCTGCTCGACTACACCATACTTAGATGACAGTGAGGTAGAGTCTCCAAACGTAATTCCAGTCGCAGTTAATGTTGCAGACATTGTATAAGACTTCTATTCCTTTATTCTTTATTTATCACCTTTCTAGATCCATCATTTATCCAGAACCCATCTTCTGTCAATTCCCATCCATCATCCTGCATTGCTTTCCAACTACCATACCTCTCCATTGCTTCCTCAGTTAGATTCATCTTGATCCATGCGGGCCAAAGTTCCTCTTCAACTTGAGGCATTTGCAATTCCTTTCTACGTTCTAATGCATACTCACGATACAACTCTTGAGTCCACCCATCATTATAAGGTGAGTTTGCTTGTACTTCAGCATCCATCAACTTATAATCAAATAAGAGTTCCCTCTCTTTATCTGGAGTATCAGTATCCCTCACATAGACAGTCTTACCACCATCAGGGGATTCGTAGATTTTTGCCATTAGAGTTCTTCCTCACAATGTTTCTCCACAATCTCTTGAATTACTTCACTAAAAGCATTGCGTAATTCATACTCAATGTCATTCTTATCCTTCTTTAACCTAGTTACAGTAATAGGTGGAAGATCAAGAGTGGCAGTTATCTCCCATAATCCAAGTTCTTTGTTCTTGTTTGTTTGTATATCAAGCATTTAAACTTGCCTCCGCATAGTCACGATTGAATAGGTCAAGACCTTCTCTAGTCAACACACTGTTGTACATACTATCGAACGTCTTAACAGGTAATGTAAGAACATGAGCACCATATAACAAGCAACGTGATGCTTGATGTGCTTCTCTTAATGATGCTGCTAGAATCTTAGTCTCCATCTTGTGTTCCTTCTGAACACCACAGATTGCTTTGATTAACTCAACACCACTAAAACTGTTATCATTTAATCTACCAACAAATGGTGATAGGTATGTAGCACCTGCCTTCATTGCTAAACATGCTTGAGCAACAGAGAATACTAAGGTTACATTAGTCTTAATGCCACCATCACTCAGTCTCTTACATGCCTTAAGTCCCTCAACTGTGCAAGGTACTTTAATAGTAACAGCAGGAGCAAGGGGATAGAATGTCTCCGCTTGTGCTATCATTTCATCAGCAGTCTCAGCAACTACTTCAGCAGATATACTCTCCATCTCAGGGAATCGTTCTGCAATCTCCTTAATAACCTCATGCTGAGTACGACCTGACTTCAGTATCAAGGTAGGATTGGTAGTGACACCATCTATTAGTCCAGTATCATATCTGGATGCAATAGCGTCAACGTCTGCGGTGTCTAAAAAGAATCTCATGTTTTTATTTGTAGTTGTACGGATCATGTTCCGTGGATTTCCTCTTCTGGAACCAGTCTCTAATCTTCCTCAGTAGTCTCTTCATTAGGAACCTCCTGTCTTCCTTCTGGTCCAATAAAACCGACAACCTTAGTTTGATTGTCTCTATTTCTATAACCAATGTTAGCAACGACATCCATAACCCTTAGAATATCCTTGACGGATGTTCCCTCTGGGCATCTAGTCATAATAAAATCAAACTTAGCAAAAAACTCATCGGCGGCATCCGTGAGTTCTTCCATTGTTAGGTTATCACTCTTCATTTGGTATCTTCTTTGTTGTCGTGACTATGAAGTACCTCAAGTGCTTTGAGTAATTCTGGAGTCTCCTCCCACTCCCAAGTGGACTCACGTCCTTTCTTGTCAGTAGTTTTAAATTCTCTTTTAGTCATACGACCTCCTAGTACCATAACAGTATATCATAAGAATAATTGTTCAGCAATACAATTCGCTACCTTCTTGTAAGTTTGAACACCTCCATGTGATAAATCCCTACCCTTATCAATGGTATGTATGTATTCACAATCTAAACTCATGTCATCAAAGAGAGTAAACTCAGCATCCATACCAAGTTGTTTAGCAATTTGCTGATATATCTCCAACATAGTTCTACCATGATGAGTGTAGCGTCTGTATGCTAATCCCAACATGGCAGGATCATCTCTCCAATTTCCACAATGAACTACACGTTCTTTCTGATATAATGGAGTTCTAGTATATGATGACCATCCAATAACAATTTTATCTGGTTTATACTGACTCAATAAACATGATAAATTATGAACGGAATATTGTGATGATGCACCACAAACACCCATGTTAACAACATATTGTCCAGTTATCTCACTCAACTGTGCTGCTATTGTATCCTCTTCATTAACTCCTACGCCAAAGACTAAGGAGCAACCAAACAAAACAATAGATTTCTTCCAGTTGATTTTGTTAAATTCTTTGGTACGATAACCATAAGAATTAGTTCTATATGTTATAGTCTCAGTCCTATACTTCCAATCTTTTGGAGCAGTCTTTAGGTTTGCCTTAAACTTCTCCTCACTATCTTGATCATGCCACCATTGATCATGCAGATCACATCTAGAATCCTCAACCTTAAAGATCTTCATGTAAAAACCTCAACATTATTAATCTTTGCAAATCTCTTTGCATCACTTATATCATTAACCATAGGTTCACCCTTCACATTAAGACTGGTATTCAATAACATTGGGCAACCAGTTTTACCCTTCCATAATCTAAGTAAATTATATAGGGGTTTGTTATCACGCATTGTGACGGTTTGTACCCTGCTAGTGCCATCTACATGCACAATACCTGGATATTTGTCAGGGAAACTACATTTTGCTGTGAATTGCATATACGGTGATCTCTTTACAGGCAGATCAAAATATATCCTAGAATACTCTTCTAATATTACTGGAGCAAATGGTCTGAATGGTTCTCTACCCTTAATCTCATTCACCCTATCCTTAATTCCTATGTCTCTAGGATCTGCTAGTAAACTTCTATTACCTAATGCTCTAGGTCCAAACTCTGCTCTTCCTCTGGCAATACCACATACCTTGTTGTCTAACAAATGATCAACAATAAACTCATTATCATACTTAGATGTTATATTAACTCCTGTGTATGGAGTATATGTAATATGCTTCTTCTTATGTGCTAACACTGCACCAATAGCAGATCCATTATCACCTGGTGCTGGCATGATCCATACATTTTTAAAGAATGAATATGCTTTAGGATTAGCAGCACAATTCAAAGCACAACCTCCCATTAAAACTAAATTATCACTATTAACTAATCTCTTTGCCTTCCTTAAAATTGATTCAAATAATATCTCATATACATCTTGAGTTGCTGCTGCAATATCATGTATATTTTCCTCTGGTCTCCAATCCTTACATCCCTTATGAAGATTCTTCTTAAACTTAAAATCCTCACCAATAAAGTCATCAAACATTGCTTGCTTCAACTTATTAGAATCACCTAATGCAGACATTGCCATAAGGATATACTCTTCCTCATTTGGTTTTAATCCACACCTCTGAGTCATAGCAGTGTACCAAAGTCCAATGCTGTTAGGATATCTCTTCTGATACCTTAAAGTTAAATTATTATTATATGCTTCCCATATTGTTAAAGTCTGGAACTCTCCAATAGCATCAATAACAACTACACAAGCATTTCTAAATCGACTGGTATAATATCCACCACAAGCATGAGTATAATGATGACCATAAAACTTCACTGGTGCATCAATATACTCTGTAAAATTCTCTTTTAATCCTTGACCTGCACGTAACTGTCTTAACTGTTTTATGAATGGTCTTTCATACCAACAAACCAAATCTGGTTTACCATACTGAAGAGCATGATGTATAAGATTATCAGGTATTATTGGATCATTCTTGATACGACTAAATCTCTCACTCTCTGAGGCAAACACCAGACTATCATCTGCAAACACTGCTAGTGCTGCATTATGACTCTCTGATGATATCCCCCATGTTATCATTGCGTTTCTCCCAATAACTAAGTGGCAGTGTCGGATCTGGTTTAGTGTATGGTTCTACTTGGTTAGCAGGACACATTGAACAAAATGATTCGTCTTCTTTATTTAAGAAGTTTTCTAATTCTTCATCACTACATTCTACCTCTAATGGTTTATATTTCAAGTATTCATCCCATTTCTCTGACAAATTATACTTCTCTGCTTGCATGGGAAGATACGCTAGAGGTGGACACTTCCATAACTTACCCTCATGTAGTTGTAGAGCATCCTTTGAGATACACTTCTCCCAACTCTTCCTAGGGTTATTATCCTCATATGGCATCATTCTATCACCAAACCCTTTATACTGTCTAACCCAATCTCGATTAGTAAAATCCCAAAACTCTACATGAACACCTAAACCATTCTGCCAATCCTTAGCAAGTTGATACCCACGCTTAAACTTCCTAACATAATTCATATGATCTATGCTATGAATTGATACTGCTAGATTAGAATGTGTTGCTAGTAGCATCTGTGGTAATCTAGGATGTAAATGCAAACCAGTTGCATTGGTTATTAAATCAATCTCAGTATATGGATCTGGGAACATCCCTCGAACCATGTATAATATATCTGGTAAATCCTTATGTAATGTTGGTTCTCCACCAAGTATAGTAAAAACCTTTGGTCTTATTCTCTTACTCCAAGTATATAACCACTCCTCACACTCATCTAATGTTATATTACCACTATGTCCCTGATTTGAGTAATGCGAACATCCCTCACATGTAAAGTTACAAGCATGAGTAACATGAAGTTCTAATTGTTTAACATCATATACCATCTATATGATTGTGCTTTGGAACATAATAATTAAAATTGATTATTATTCTACGATCTTCATCAGTACATGTAGTACCAGTATGTTTCATGAAGTGTGGGAACCTAAGTAATCTATTTGCTTTACTCTCAACATACTTACCATCCTCAAAGATAGTCTTGCCATCATTTGAATTAACATAGTATATTGCTGTAATTGCTTCATCACCCAAGTCAGAGAAGTCTGTATGAAATGCCCAATCAAATATTATTTGTTCCTCAGTTTTAATAAGACAATTTGCTTTGATCCTAGCAAGACCAATAACCTCTTCCTTCTTGAGTATTGGTTTCATCAGATCAAATGCAGGACTAATGACATTATGATTAGAGAATATTTGATGTACTAACTGGAAGTGACCATCACCCTTCATTGAGATGCCATTCAACCAATTCCAACACATAGAATTTGCAATGTCACCTTTATCCAGGTTACCCATAAAGTAATCATAGATGATTTGATGTTCATCTTCTTGCAAATAATCATCAAAAATCTCAATCATCAATATACCCTGTCTCTTTTAACATATCAACTGCTTCATCCCAACTTGTCTCAAGTAACTGCATACAAATTGCTCTCCTTTTTATAGGTTTTGGTGTATAGTCTGAAGGAATTAATGCATGTGGATGAGATACATTCAAAAGATATGCTTGCTTTGAATGTGCCATGAATCTATCAGACTTTTTAAGATACTTATCATGGAATATAGCACCATCAGTCTGGTTAGCAATCTGAACTGTCTCAANATCCTCTCTTGGATGATANAANTGTGTTACCATTNTATCGTCAGTCATATAAAANTTNACAATCGCTTCNATACCACTATCAGTATGTGCTGGTATCTTATGNTTAACCTCCATCAANGAGAANGTACATCTATCTCTATACCTTGCAGGTATTACCTTCANTAANGGATCTTCNTTTAATCTAACATANGAATATCTAATTCCAGCAAATCCCATCGGAGTATCAATNCCATACTCAATCTTCTTACCAGTTTTAGTTAGTGAATCNATCTCAAATTCACGATTTAATCTCTTATACATGTCTATTGATANTTTAAGGTCNATTANNATNTCTTCTATAGTACCTGACACAACATCTTTAAAATGCTGATCATCTCTTATCTTATTATAACTTCCTGCCTCCGCAACAGTATGCATAATATCTGGTCTACTCTTTAACCAATCAAGTTCATCACCTGATAACTGAGATATATCTCCACCCTTAATCTTCTCAAGAAGATTTAAGTATAAGATTTTCTCGTAACTATCCATTATTCAAACTCCTGTAGTATTCTAACTTATACGGAGCAACGAAGTCAACCACCAATACACACCTATAATAATCCTTAGCAACTGCTGGTTCTGGATTAACTGGTTGATGATTTATATTTGAATGATGTATCAACAATGAGTTCTCATCGCCTGGAATAATTATCTCTCTATCATCATTCTCTATGAGAGTACCATAGATTCTAGAAGGATTCTTNAGATAATATATCATCCCCAAATCAAAATGCTCATGCTTATGTGTGTTACCATAATTTATATACAATTGTCCATCATATAACTTCTGAGTAACACCCTTCATTCTCTTTGCCCAACATGAAGCAACCTTAAGTTTTCTAATCTCTGGATCACCAATTATATTAGAATAATTGTAGAGATGCTTCTTAACCAACTTAAAGAATAATCTCCAAGTCTGCATATGGACTAACTTCCTACTAACCAAGTAATTAGTAACCTCAGTAGATCTATCCCACTTATCATCATGTTGCTTTAACTCATCATCAATCTCCCATAACAAATTCTCCCGATCATAATCACTCAAAAGATTATATGCTCGGTACAACTCATTCTCACAAAATGACCAATGAGTTATTGTTCTTTTATCTTCCCAAGGATCATGTGTCATATAGTTTCTTCCAATAACCTACAGGTAGTAATGGATCTGCTGGTTTGAAGTATTCTGCATTAGCAGGACACATTGAACAGAATGATTCTGCTTTGCGAAGGAAGAACTTTTTAATCTCAGTTTCATCTGAATCCTCACTCAATGGTACATACTTTAGATATGGATTCCATTTATCAGATAGATTATACTTCTCTGCTTGCATAGGTAGGTATGCTAAACCAGGACATTTCCATAGTTTACCTTGATATAACTGAACACACAAGCGTGATACACATACATCCCAACTTGACACAGGATCATTATCTTCATAGGGTTCCATCTTATCACCAAAACCCTTATATTGTCTTTGCCAGTGTCTTATAGAAGGTCTAAGTTCTACCTGAACACCTCTATCTATCCACTCTCGTGCCAACTCATAAACTGGTTTAAATCTATCCAAATACTTCTTATCTTCGTTACTATGTACTGATATTGCAAGTACAGTCTTAGTCTTCCTTAAAGGTTCATATAGATTAGGATGTCTATGTAATAAGAATCCATTAGTAACTACCTCAGTATATGAATTTTGCCATCTCTTCCTTGTCTCCCACACAAAATCCCCCAGATCAGGATGGATACAAGGTTCTCCACCCATCAGGGTAAATCTTTTAGGTATAACTTTATCCTTCCAGTTATCCATCCACTCTATCGCAGTCTCCAATGATACATTACCAGTGTGACCTTGATTCATATAATGAGTACAACCCTCACATGTTAAATTACATGAGTGTGATACATGTAACTGGAACTCATGTGGTACTTTAAGCATTAGTTGATGTTCATTGATAGTATTACACGAGACTCCTCACTTCTATTTACAGGAACATAATGTGCTAGAGATGTTGGAAATACAATCAATGTTCCTTCCGTTACTCCTTCTGGTATATATTCTAAAACATTACCATCCATGTTACTAACATATGGTGCTACAAAAACAGTTGGTTGATGATGTTCAGGATCAAACTTCAAATATAAAACAGAACTAAAACCACCAAACCCATGATTGTGAACATAGTGAGTATGCTTCTTCTCATACTGTTGGAACCATGCGGAGTTTATTCTCAACTGCTTGTCTCCATATCCAAAATCCTTTTTAACTCTGATAAGATCATCCATAAGGATTCCTTCAAGTAAAAAATGATACTGACGATTACTATCATAATCACTCAGTTGATCACCCTCTACCAAATTCTTTTTAAATTTATCAAATATCTGCCATAGTTGTTCCTTTTTAGAATCCCAGTCATTTATCTCACCACGCCAAAAAGGAATAGCAAACTTCTTCAGATAAGGACCAGAATAATCATCATCATACATTATTGCATATCCTCCAAATAATTTATTACACTCTTCCTTGCTCTCTTCAACTCCAACATGTCTATCCCCTCCGACTGTGCTTTAGATCGAAGTTTATGGGTGATCTCTTCACTCAGAATAAACTGAAGTATAAATTGTGATGCTTTAGACATTGTAAAAAGTGTACTTCAAAAACAATTCTTCACCTAAATGTACCTTCCGTAAAGTTTTGATAAAATACTTATCATCCTCTTGCCACTTGACACAGTTAGGATCATCAGAATGATTTATAAAACCACCCAAAGGTGTTCTATAGATAACCTCATCAACAACAATATGGGACATACCAAGAACCATACCAGCAGGTATTTCCTCTAACGCAAAGATACCTTGTCCTGCTATAGGACTATCTTTAACATGTAGTCTACTTGGTAGTGCTTGGTACATACTCTAATTCCTTGACTAAATCAATTACTTGTTCTCTAATCTCCATCAGTTCATTATAGCACTTCTGGTTATGAGCACAACCACGTAATTGATGATCTGCTTTGTATAATGATTCTAAGAATAAGGTCTTACCACGATCCCACTTCTCAGATTTAGTTTCATTGTCAGGTATGGAGTTTTGATCTTTCATTGTTTTAGTTTGAGTCCACCGACAAGTATTCGTTTAGAGTCAGAGAATTGTGCTGAATGTTCTGAGTCGGCAGTAAACACCAACATTCTATTCCTCTGTGGTATTATATGATAATCCTTATCCTCATGTAAGATAGTTGCACCATCCTTACATGAATTGAGGTATAGTATAAAACTATAATCCTCATTGTGTTCATGACTATGGCGAGTCATATACCCACCAGCATCATAACTTATCATATGTAGGTAATGATAAGACAATCTCTTACCTGCTGCTGCTTCACATATGTCTTTGAGATACTCAAGATGTTGATCAAAGACATTATCTTTAACTAATCCAAGAAGATTAGTAGTAGCAAAACAATCATCAGATAGAGAACTATAAGTCTCATCCCCATAAAGATCTTCACGCAACATGAAGTACTCTAACCATTTATCAAAGTACTCTGTAGCATCTTTTGTACATTGTAATACAATGTGCATTATTCTTCAAGAGCAGATCTATACTCAGTATCACCATAGGTTTGCTCATACTGTTCAATCAAAGTCTCCTTCATCTCATGGTATGGTGTTATGTCAGTATCATACTCATCCCCAAGATTCCAAGAGTTAGTTTGTTTGATTGCCTTATGTGCAGCAACAATCATTGTGATAAGACCTACCTTATCAACAGTAATAGTCACTAAAGAATCCTGTGGCAATTTAGATTCTAACATCATTCTAACCTCCAGTTTTGATCCCCATCTTTATTTACCCAAAAGTAGTATTGTTTGTTAAGGGATTCCAAATAATACTTACACTCTGTAGTCTCCTTTACCCTGCATGAATGGAATTTCTCCATTATATTAACAAAGCGATCTCTTGCGTGAGTACTCGTGGGAGTGACACAGATAAACTTGGTCTTGGTTTTCATGGTAGGATTACAGTTCCTTGTTTAGGTAGTTTACGATGCTTTGTTATAAAGTTACGAGCAGACTTTTCATTCCTGCAAGTCTTTATAATTTCACCCTCATGCACAATGCATAATCGGGTCTCACTGCCAAGCACAGGGACAGCATAATAACCATCTTTAGT
>PBPW01000052.1 GCA_002725545.1 Fidelibacterota bacterium
CAGTTTCATAACAAATAAATTTTCAATATCAGGTGGTAATTTTTCAAACCAATTTTTTTCATTACGAGGAAAAGCAATGTCCATAGACAACATTCCTCCTAGATTTTTTTTATTGAGATCATAATAGCGTGCAATTGCACTAGCTGCAACAAAACGATGCAAGATTGCTTTTTCAGCTTCTTTTTTAGTGCACTCAAAAAAATCTCCATCATTATTTACAAAAAATTTCTCAAAATATTTTTTTGCTTCCTCTATGCCTTCATCTGACATTTCAATTATCCAGTGATGCTCATACCTGTCTCTATATTGCTGCATTCGACGCGGTAAGTGATTTGGCCAAAAATAACTTAAAAACTGCATTAATCTATCTGAAAATTTATTTGGGAGAAACCTGAATTTTTCAGCTATCAAGTCTACTTTTCGTTTAAACCTAAATAACTTTGGAATAAAACTAGGGCCCATTTTGTCAATTGCAATAAACGTGTCCTTACTATATTTTTTTGCTGCATCATAGCATTCGCGATGTAAATATTCACCTGAAGTTGGAAGATTTTTAAATGTAGATAAAATATCACGGCGAATTTTACCTAGTACATATGAATCATTAGTACCTAGATAATAAACCTTATTACGTTTTGGCAATGGATATGTATCTAAGCGTACAGCAAATACTGCAATTTTACCGGCACAACCCGACGCTCCATTTAACCGACGTTCATCAGCATTGAATCGTGCAGGTGTATTCGCGTTTATATCTCTTATTCGATCTTGATATTCATTATCAGAAGCAAGTTTATCAGGAAATTCTATTTGGTCTTTATTGTAATTATGATCTTGTAAATTTGTTAAAATCTGCTCTGGAGTATCACCAAGCTGTATGCCTAAATCATTAATTAAAGTTAGCTCACCCTTAGCGTTGATTTGAGCATATAATGAGAGTTCTGTGTAAGCAGGCCCCCTTTTTACCAAGGCCCCACCAGAGTTATTGCATACTCCTCCTACAATTGATGCGCCAATACATGAAGATCCAATCACAGAATGCGGTTCTCTTCCATAAGGTTCTAATTTATTTTCTAATCCAAATAACGTACTCCCTGATAACCCTACAATTTGCTTGCCCTCATTTATAATATGGATATCAGCAATTCGCATAGTATTAATAATTAAAATTGGACGATCATAATCATCACCGTAAGGAGTAGAGCCGCCGGTTAGACCCGTATTGGCAGCTTGCATAATAACAATAATATCTAAATCAACGCAGATTTGTAAAACCTTCCAAATTTCAAGTAATGTCCCCGGTTTAGCAACCGCTAGCGCATCTCCTTCACCATATCTCCATCCTTTAGAATATGATTGCTTAGTCCATTCATCAGTAATGATATGTTTTTTACCTACAATTGATTTTAAATCACTTATAAACGCGTGTGTGTCTAGGTTATCGTTCATATATTTCTAAATTAAATCATATTTATAATCAAAGAAAGGAGAGCATTTTTATATTATCAGATATGGCTATCCAGTGGTGAGTAACTATTTTTAATTGCATCGTTTATTGGAATAGTTTGTTGAGATTTATAATCAAATGTGACTAGAGTAAAGATACCAGCAACAATAGCCAATCCACTTTCAGAATCAAAAATAACTGATAATATATCAAAACTTTTCTTTCCAAGTCGTGTTATTCGGCAACCAATTTCATAAATAGATGGATACGTTGATTGTTTTAGATAGTCTATTTTCATGGATGCAAGAATTACGCTAGAATCGCTTTCCCATCGAATTAGGTCAAATCCTAGTGTAGATAAATATTCTACACGTGTTGTTTCAAAATAATTTAAATATGTAGCGTTATTAATATGTCTAATTGCATCCATATCACGCCATCTAGATTCTATAGTTTTAATGAAATGAAAATCTTTTGTTGTAAGTTCTTTGTAGTCCATATTTTACTGCCTTGGTTGCAATTGTACCCATGGAGCATCATGAAGTAATTCTGGATCATCCGTAGACACCATGTTTATATTTTTTCGATACATCCCACTAGATGATTCGTATTTAAAAATAATCTCTTCATTTCCATTCCAAGTTGCATAACGTGCTCCAGCTTGAAAAAGTCTGAGTTTTGGTGTTTTATCTTTTTCATAAAGATATAAATTATACGTGGAATTGAATTTCTTCTCCCAAAGTATCGCTTTATTTCCATCGGAAGACCATCTTATATTTCTAAAAAAAGGTGATAATTCTGGAATAATAGAGTCCCCACCAGATGTTGAAACCAGCTGACCACGCTCTTCTGCTGGATAATCAATTTCATAAAGACCAACATTTTTAAATAAATATATAATNTTATCACCAGTTGGTGACATCCTNGGCATTATAAACTTCTCTTCATTTATAGCGTTTGAAATTTTAGAAACATTTTTACCATCTAAATCCATATAATATATATTAATATAACCTATATTGTTATTTGATGGATGTTTACGTTGTGCNTAAAGAATCTTTGAATCATTATNAATGAATTGGGGGTCAGAATACCATTCGTTATTGACATTTTGTGTAATTCTCACTGTGGATTTATCTTCATTTAAATAAGCTAGATAGATATCATCATCAGACCCTATGAAAAGAGCTAGTGTTTGATCGCTATTAAATGATATATCTTGTGGTTTTATACCGGAAATTGTTTTTAAACCGGATCCATCTTGATTAATAACAAACCCTACATTGTTAAGCGTAAATGAAAATATTTTTTTTCCATTTTGAATCCAAAGAGGAAATTGCGATTTAACATTGGCTAACGTTTGTGTAAATGGTAATGAAGGGCCAAGATTCATAATAATAAGGTCATTACCATTTTCTGTAACTGTGTCTAACTTTACAATTTTTTGGAATGATGACGATGGGCGTATACGGCTATAAGAATTATTTCCCCAAACATCGCTTGTACGTACTCGATAATAGTGTTCGTTATCTATAGCAACATCTATTGCTGCAGATAACGTATTATTATCTAAAGATAAAGATTGATTAACTATAGAAGTATCTGTAGGTGATACTTGTTCAATCACATATTCTCCAATATCATTATCAATAGATTGGCTCCAACTAAAAACAAATTGTTTGCTATCATAAATAATCGAGTCTAAAACTGCTGGAATAGGTGGCGAATCAACCGGTATACCTAAAGGATTCCCAAGTGTTTTTTGATTAGTAGTATCTTCAACCTCAACCCAGAACCAATTTTCCTGAAGAACTGAAAAATTATTAGTGTCTAATATGGTAGTCTCAGAATTATATATTGAAGTGAAAATGGATTTTTCACCATCTTCAGATTCAGAATGATATATATTATATCGATAGAAATCTAATTCATTCGACTGTTGATACTTAATTGTCATTTTTTTTGCAGGTTCATGGGTATAGCTAATTTCATAGGGTGAAACTGAGCCTGGATGACCTGGAAGCGCTGGTTGAATCTTAATAGTTCTTCTATAGGATGTATTTGTATCTGCATATGCATAGACTCTATATTGATAAAGGGATGGATTGTTTACCAGTAATTTTAAATTTATAGTATCAATCCATGAATTTATATCATCATTTAAAAGAGAATCTTGCCAAATCCATTCGTTAGTACCAATTTTCTTATCAATTATAAAACCATCAAATGCGCGACCTTTTCTTATCCATGAAATCTCAATCTCATTATCTGATTTTTGTATTGCCTCAATGCTATCTGGAGCCCATAATAAACGATTACTTCTAGGATCGTAGGGATTATCCCATTCTCTTCTTGCATCTTCACAAGCAGAAATAATAAATAAAACAATTAATGCGCTTATATTTAATTTTTTAACCAACGTTCCATCTCAAGATACTTAGCATGGTAATAGATAATTGGAAAAACTATAATTCCTGACAATACATCAAAGACCGGTTTTTGTTGATCGAGGTTTTCAATTTTGCGGTGCCTTTCATCGGCATTTTCAATATTTGAACTATATTGATTATAAAGATAGGAAGACCGTAAGGATATGTAAGAACGATAAAGAATACTTCCTCCTATAATTTGTATATAGATAATCCTTCTTGAGTGATAATAATCCTTTCTATCATTAATTTCTTTTTTGGTATAAAAAACTGGAGATGATTTCGTTGTCTTTCGATGCTGAATTCGAAATCTATTGTTTCTAATTACATATAAATCCGAATCTAGTTTGTAATNACCAACGGGTAAGTCTTTATAAGATTTTAAACCTTCTTCAATAAGAAGAGAGCTTTTTCCATCATTGCTTACAATTGCGATATCTTCTGGGATTGGTTGATTAAATACCACATTACCAACCTTAGGAACTTTTAGCTTTAAGTCAATATAGATNATATCNGAATTGTCATCCGGNAATTGCTTGACTTNGAATGNCTGATAATNTTCTTTAAAGATTATAATAGGGCGACTCTCAACGACTACTCGATCAATAGCTAATGGNGTTACGCCATTCAGNGTATCCTTTCCAACTCTAACCATAGCACCACTAGGATTTGTTTTAAAATAAATTAGATTTTGACGCTTGTGCACTTCAAGCGGTATACGTTTGGACATAATCAATTCAGAAAAATTATGCATCCCTCGTGTGTACAAACCCTCTATTGAAAGTTCAAAATCATAGCTTACTGCATTAATAACTCTACCAGTTTCAGATTCAAGCAATCTACCCTCTAATAGAAAAACATCACCAATTTTAGAAACATGAGCAGAAATTAACCATTCCCGATCAAGCAACATTGAGGTTATAACCTCGCACTCTATACTGCTGCATGATGGTGATTTATATCCGTAATTAAATAAAGATTCACGCATATCATCATAGTCTAGAACTTGCAAAGTATCCATCTTTAGAAGTTCTGTTCGAAAAAGAGCGCTTAATTCTATTAAATCATCTTGATGGATATTTTCCCCAGAGAAATCAAGGACTGCTATAGTATGATCGTCGCTGTAAGCAAAAGTTAAAAGAAATAGGGATAAAAAAATATTTTTCATAATTAATTAAACTTACCCTATTAAGATAGCAAACACAACTATCTATGTATATATAGTTAGAATTTAGGTTTGCGGTTCATCAGAGCAATCACCGCAGTCACATGTGCCATCTCCAATTGGTGGAGCTTCGCGCTTTGAAAGACGCTCCATCGTAAACAAAACTTCACCTGAATTACAAATAATTACATTATCTTTAACAACCAAAGGTTCGGTTGTTCTGCCATCGGGAGAAAATAAGGTGATTTTGCCCATTTTCCTTGAAACATCAGCAAAGCCTTTTTTATTTCCATTAGGATACCACCAATAAGCAAGACCATCTCGATCGCCTTGCGTAAAATTGACTTCTTCTTTTTTCTGTCCATTTTCATACCACCATATAAGCTTACCTGAGAGTTGGCCTTTTTTATAACTACCTTCAGCATTCTTGTTCCCATTTTCATACCATTGTGTGGTTGTTGCAATTCGTTTACCAGCATCAAAAAAAGCTCTTTCTTTCCTTTGTCCACTATCGTAATACCAATTGAATTCACCATTTCTATTTCCATTAATAAATTGACCATCAGAATAGAGCTCTCCATTGGAATGCCAGCGAGTAACCCGACCTTCAGATATATTATTAAATAACTGCACAAAGATATCTGGGGGTAAATTAAAATTATAGGACTCTTGCCCATCACTCATCTCTTGTACTAAAAATATTCCACTTCTTACAGTGGTATCGTTTTCGCTATAAAGAGTAGGAATGCCAGACCATACCCTATCACTATCCTTGTATTGGGCAGAAGTGATATTTCCATCATTGAATTTTAAATTGTAATATCTCTTTTTAGAGCCTTGGATATAATATTTCCAATCACCTGATTTTATACCTTCTTTGTATTCACCTTCCATTCTAAGAGTACCATCATAATAATCTAAATAGGCTAATCCGTTAAATGGTTTGTTTGTAGCAGGGTCATAAGCTATACCATCCTTAGCAATTAAATCATCGATGGAAGTATTTTTTGAACATGACACAATTAGCATGAGTGATAAAGTGATAAATGTAAGTTTCTTTTTCATAATTAAGATTTTTTTTAATAATTTATTTGTTAATTAAAAATATGAGCGGAGGGGGTGGGATTCGAACCCACGTTAGGATATTTCACCTAAAACACCTTAGCAGGGTGCCGCCTTAAGCCGCTCGGCCACCCCTCCNGTTTCATAAAATTTAATATAAGAATTTAAGTGAAATTTAAAGCTCTAGCTATANGATATATTTGAAATGATTTAAACTATANATCGCTTAACTTATTAACAACCAATTTAATAAGCTCATTTAGACCGCTATTGGTTATTGAGGAAATCTCCAATGAATATTCAGGTATTGATTTCCATAGTGATTCATCTATATCAANTANTATATCGCTCTTTGTTCGAATAAGAATAATTGGCTTTAGCAATAAAGAAGGATTAAAAGATTTTAATTCTTTTTTTAACGCATTAAAAGTTTGNTGGGGATTTAAATCAGAATTTTCAATTAAAAATAAAAGTAATCTATTTCTTTCAATATGTTTTAAAAATTTATGACCTAATCCNTTTCCATCGCTTGCACCCTCAATCAATCCCGGGATATCTGCCATGGCAAAAGATTTAAATTCCTCATATTTAACAATTCCTAAATGCGGCTCAAGAGTTGTAAATGGATAATCAGCTATTTTTGGTCTAGCTTTTGATAATACCGATAAAAGNGTTGATTTTCCAGCATTTGGAAATCCTACAAGTCCAACATCAGCTAATACTTTTAACTCTAATTCAAAAATACCACTTTCACCTGCAGTTCCCTTTTGNGCAAAACGAGGNGTTTGGCGAGTNGNGGTTTTATAATTTATGTTTCCGCGCCCNCCTTTACCGCCTCTGCAAATAATTTCTTTTTGCCCTTCTTGGNTAAAATCTGCAACCACTTCTTTCGTTTTGGTATTTTTGATGATAGTACCAATAGGTACTTTTATTATAATATCATCGCCGTCTCTACCAGTTTTGGAATTTGATGANCCTTGATCGCCATTTTGAGCATTATATATTCTATTATAGCGTACATCGTGTAAAGTATGAATATTTTTATCGGAAATAGCATAAATATTTCCNCCATTTCCTCCATTACCACCATCGGGGCCACCTTTAGGTATATATTTTTCTCTTCTAAAGGATATACANCCAGATCCTCCTTTGCCAGAATTCAACTCAATTATAGTATAATCAATAAACATAAAAAAAATAATTATGATTAGGTGATTACAATTAAAAANAAAAATTACATATTATTAATAATTGACTCACCAAAACCAGAACAGGAAACTTTTTTTGCTTCATNCATAAGTCGGTGAAAATCATAGGTCACAGTTTTATTTTGGATCGATNTCCCTAATCCTTTTACAATTAAATCTGCAGCTTCTTGCCATCCTAAATGTTCAAGCATCATCACACCGGAAAGNATAACTGATGATGGGTTTACCATATCTTTACCTGCATACTTAGGAGCAGTACCATGTGTAGCCTCAAAAATTGCATGTCCTGTNTCATAGTTTATATTTGCTCCAGGCGCGATACCAATTCCACCAACAATGGCTGCAAGAGCATCAGATATATAATCACCATTTAAATTTAAAGTGCAAATGACATCGTACTCTGCAGGACGTAGTAAAATCTGCTGAAGAAAAGCATCTGCTATCACATCTTTAATTATTAATTGATTACCATTCTGATTAATTAATTGCCATGGACCACCTTCATAGTCTACTGAATCATATTCTTTTTTAGCTAAACTGTAACCCCATTCTTTAAATTTACCCTCAGTAAACTTCATTATATTACCTTTATGAACTAAGGTAACGGATTCTCTTCCATGAGCAATTGCATAGTTTATGGCTGATCTTACAATCCTTTCAGTGCCCTCGACTGATACAGGTTTAACGCCTAGCGAAACCGTATCTGGAAAACGAATATTATTTACATTCATTTCATTTACAAGAAAAGTTTTGACTTTATCCAAATCATCTGTACCGTGAGGCCATTCTATGCCTGCATAAATATCTTCTGTATTTTCTCTAAAAATAATCATATCCACTAATGAAGGATCTTTAACTGGAGAAGGAACACCTTCAAACCATGCTACAGGTCTGACGCAAGCATATAGATCCAAAACCTGTCTCAAGGTAACGTTTAATGATCTCATGCCCCCTCCAACTGGAGTTGTAAGCGGACCTTTTATAGCTATTAAATATTCCTTAATATCATCTAAGGTTTCATCAGGTAGCCAAGATTTTTTTAATTCAAAAGCTTTTTCTCCAGCATATATTTCCTTCCAGATAATTGATCGATCTTTTCCATATGCCTTGGTAACTGCACTATCNAATACCATTTGGGAAGCCTTCCAAATATCTGGNCCAATGCCATCACCCTCTATGAAAGGAATGATAGGGTAATTTGGTACGACTAATTTATTTTTTTCAAAAACTATTTTTTTACCATGATTCATANCTATTTCTTTTTATTCTTTTCTTTAGGTTTTTTCTTATCTGTTTTTTTCTTATTCTTAGAAGTTGGTTTATTTTCTTTCTTTTGNGCATAATCGGTTAAATAGAAACCGCTACCTTTAAATATAAGTCCGCTACCTCCACTAATTAACCTTCTTANCTTATTATTACATTTTGGGCATTTTTCAAGAGCAGAATCAGACATTGATTGAAAATACTCAAATGTATTTTGACATTTTTTGCAAAAATAATCATAAGTAGGCATAATTAANGATAAAAGTTATAACGAAAGCTGTATTAAAACAGGTAGTAAAGTATAGATATACTAATTATGTCTGAATTTTTGTTTCAAAGCCTTTAATACATTATCTGGGACATATTTACCAATATCACCATTTAACTTTGATACATTTTTTACCATAGATGAATTTAAATGGACATACTTATCAGATGTAACCATGAGCAGTGTNGATACCGATGGATTAAGATGATTATTCATTGTCGCCATTTGAAACTCAAACTCAAAATCAGAAACATGCCTTAAGCCTCTAATTAATCCACAAGCATTGTGCTCTTTGGCAAAGTCAGCAATTAAACCATCTGTTGAAAATGCCTTAATATTATCTACATGTTCAGTTGCGTTAATANCCAATTCTATCCTTTCATCAACACTAAAAAGAGGGTTTTTATCAATATTNACTGCGATGGCAATAATCACTTCATCGAAAATTCTCGATGCTCGTTCAATNATATCAANATGGCCCATGTGAATGGGGTCAAATGTCCCTGGATATATAACTGTTTTATGCTTCATTTTTCCAAATAGCTAACTGTGTATCACCATATTTTTTAATCCTGATAGGTAAAATAGAAAAATCTCTTGGTGAAGATTCAAGTATAAAATAACCATTTGAATTTAACATATCTAAGGCAGGTTTGATTACANTATCTATGTTATTCATGTTATATGGTGGATCAGCAAATATTATATCAAATTTTGTTTTTTCTTTAAAAAACTTAAAAACATCATATTTTTTTATTATACAAGACTCAGATGAAAGGTTAAATAGTGAATAGTTAATTTTTAATAATGCACAAACACGAATGCTGTTATCAATTATTGTAACTTTACGGGCACCCCTGCTAACCGCTTCGAATCCAATAATACCGGTTCCAGCAAATAAATCTAAAAATGTTTTATTCTCAATATTGCCTAAAATATCAAATAGGCTTTTGCGAACAACTGCTGTAGTAGGTCTATAGGGTGCATTTTTTACAGTTTTAATACGACGACCTTTAAATTCACCAGCATGTATTTGCATAGTTAAATTAAAAAGGTCTTTTTATCAATATTAGCTATCATTGTAATTAATAAAAGTAATAAAGAATTTACTAGAGGATAAATTTTCATTTTGCGAATAATTATAATCAAATTTTTCTAATACTAGATTAGAGCCATTTTGTTTTATAAATGATAGAACATTTATCAAGCTAGAATAATTAGTAGCTGTAATGATAATAGGTGTGTGCTCTAAAGCATTATGCGAGAAAAGATCAAATTTCTTAATTTTTAAATCTTTATATATAAGTAGACTCTCATCTAACTGGTCAAGAGAAATATAACTATCTAGCTTTAGATCGCTATTTATAAAAGGAGTATACTGAACTAGATAGCCATGCCTATATTGATCAACCTCTCCTACTTGACGTAAGGAATAATTTAAGATATTACCAATTGAATCAACTGCAACTGCGGTAGTCTTTGTATCAAGAAATTCAAGACTAGCCTCACCACGCTGAGCGTTAATTTTAAGTAAGTTTTTATTATTGATAAAATTAAAAGTTTTATCAATACTGTTGATTAAACTTTGTGATTTTATAAATGATTTCTTTTGATAGTCGCTAAATACGGATTCAGTTTCAGCGACTGGTAAGCTAGCAGGTTCAACTGTAGATGGTTTTGATTCAATAAGATTAATAACCTCATCTTTTAATATTTCATAAATTTTGGGAAGATCTTCACGAAATATAACAGCAGTTAAAGCAGAAAAGAAGAAAAGATAGGCGAATATCTGTTGAAAATTTGATTTACTTTTTTTTCGTTTAGTATTATGTTTTTTT
>PBPW01000053.1 GCA_002725545.1 Fidelibacterota bacterium
TATGAGGCCTGCCAGAAATAAGACAAAATAAATCGGTTTCATAATACTAAGGTTCATTTTAGTTTAGAACAATTTACATAAATATGAATTATTAAAAAAGATTTTATACTTTGTAAAAAACAAAAAATCTTTTACAATGAAAAAACTTATTTTAATCCTTTGTGTTTTCACTTCATTCTCTCTGACATCTCAAAGATTCGCCCAGAACAATGATGTGGATTATGATGATCCTGCATTTGAAATAGTTAAGGAGATTATTAATGAAGCAAGGAATAACTCACAACTAGAAGTTTTGGCCCACGAGTTGTTAGATGTCATTGGTCCTAGACTAACAGGCACTCCTCAAATAGACAATGCGGCTGATTGGGCTATAAAAAAATATAAAGGCTGGGGAATAGACTCAGAGCTTCACGAATTTGGAGAATGGGACGGATGGGAAAGAGGTATCACACACATTGATATGACCGCCCCAAGAATTAGGACTCTTTCTGGAATGCAACTGGCATATAGCCCCTCAACTTCAGAAGACGGAATAGAGGGTGAAATAGTTTTTATTCCAGAGGTTGAAAACAAAGAAGAGTTTGCTGATTGGCTAAAAACAATTAAAGGAAAATTTGTATTAAGCAGTATGTATCAGCCCTCTGGAAGGCCTGACTATAATTGGGAAAAGTTTGCTACAGAAAAATCTTTGCAAAAAATTAGGAAAGAACGACAAGAGGCTGCAAGAAAGTGGTCTGCAAATTTCCGAAAAATGGGTGTTAACAGAAGGAATATAAATAACACTCTTGAGGAGGCTGGAGCAATAGGGTTGTTATCAAATAATTGGGCAGGCGGGTTTGGCGCAAATAGAATTTTTAGCGCTGGAACAAAAAACATTCCAAATATTGACCTGCGCCTGGAAGACTATACAATGTTATATAGAATGGTTAAAAGTGGGGCTAATCCTAAAGTTAAGGTTGTTGCAACCTCAAAAGATTTAGGAACGGTTCCAACATTTAACACCCTCGCAATGATTAAAGGTGTTGAAAAGCCTGAGGAATACGTGATCTTATCTGCTCATTTTGATTCTTGGGATGGAGCGACTGGGGCAACCGACAATGGAACCGGAACTATTGTTATGATGGAGGCAATGAGAATTTTAAAAGCAGTGTACCCAAACCCTAAAAGAACTATTTTGGTTGGTCATTGGGGGTTTGAAGAAGGTGGACTGAATGGGTCCAGGGCATTTGTTGAAGACTTCCCCGATATAGTTAAAAACACCCAAGCGCTATTTAATCAAGACAATGGAACCGGAAGGGTAATTAATATTAGCGGACAAGGGTTTTTAAATTCATATGAATATGTTTCTAGGTGGCTTTCTCCTGTTCCTAGCGAAATAAAAAAACACATTAACACAAGTTTTCCTGGAATGCCTGGTGGTGGTGGAAGCGATTATGCCTCCTTTCTAGCTGTTGGTGTTCCTGCTTTTAGTTTGAGCTCACTTGATTGGTCATATAGAAATTATACTTGGCACACCAATATAGACACGTATGATAAAATAGTGTTTGATGATGTTAGAAGCAATGTTATTTTAACAACTATTCTTGCTTATATGGCTAGCGAAGATCCGAACAAAGCGTCTAGGGAAAAAAGGGTGATGCCTATAAATCCCCGAACAGGAAAAGAAATCTCATGGCCTAGCACAAGAAAACCAAGAAGAGCGCCACCTAATAATTGATAAATATGAAAAACTTTTTTAAACTCCTTTTAGCTATTTTGATTTTTGTCAGCTGTGATCAACCGGAGGTTCAAGAATATTCGATTGAAGCACTCATGTCTAATAATAGAAGCTCTGGGGGGTATTTCTCTAAAGACGGAAGCAAGCTATTATATAGCTCTGATAAATCTGGAATTTTTAATGTTTATGAGGTTGACTTAAAAACAGACAAAGAGGCTCAGATAACCAGTTCAACAGAAGAGTCGTTTTTTGCTAGAGGCTATTCTCCTATTACAGGCGAGGTAATTTACAGTGCTGATAAAGGCGGGAACGNAAACTCTCACTTATATTTAATAAGAGNCGGAGAGAGTTTAGACCTAACGCCTGGCGAGAAAACAAAAGCGTCATTGTTGGGGTGGACAAAAAATGAAAAACAAATGTATTTCCANTCAAACTCTAGAGACTCAAGATATTTTGATCTTTACAAGGTTGACATGGAAACTTTAGAAACAAACATGGTTTATAAAAACGATAATGCTTATACTTATAATTCAATATCTAACAATGATAAATATTTAATCTTTGACCAAAGTATAGCTCGGGGTGTAGACAAAATGTTTATATACAACCTGGAAACAAAACAACAAATTGAAATTTCAGACCAAAAAGCTAATTTTTGGGGTCAGGGTTTTGACAAAGATGATAAAAACTATTATTATACAACTAATTTTGATGGAGAGTTTCACTACTTAATGTCTTATAACATAAAGACAAAAAAAAGAGATTTAGTTTATAAAACTGATTGGGATGTTGTAAATAGTTCTCTTTCTAAAAATGACAGCTATAGGATTGTAACAGTGAATGAAGACGCCCAAAACAAAATAATAGTTGAGAACAATAAGGATGGTTCTGAACTAAAGTTTGAAGGCTTAGATAATATGAANATTAACAGTGTTTCTTTTTCTGATGATGAAACACTGGTTCGTATAAATGCGGCAAGCTCAAGTTCTCCTGGAGACATATTTGTTTATAGCCTCGTAACAAACAAACTAAAAAAAATAACTTCGAATTTAAATTCCAAGGTTAACCCTTCAGATCTTGTCGGAGGAGAAGTAATAAGGTATAAGTCGTTTGACGGGCTTGAGGTGCCTGCAATTTTATATAAGCCTCATTCTGCAAAAACNGGAACAAAGGTTCCTGCTCTTGTTTGGGTTCANGGTGGCCCCGGGGGACAGTCAAGAATTGGCTATCGAGCATTGATTCAGTATTTAGTAAATCATGGGTATGCTATNCTTGCTGTTAATAATAGAGGAAGTAGTGGGTACGGTAAAACATTTTATGCTTTAGANGACCAAAACCATGGCGAAAACGATTTACAAGATTGTGTTTGGGGGAAAAATTGGCTTGNGCAGCAAGATTATATAGACCCTGACAAAATAGGTATAATAGGAGGNAGTTATGGTGGCTTTATGACAATGGCCGCTATGACTTTTGAGCCAGAGGCATTTAAGGTCGGNGTAAATATATATGGTGTTACTAATTGGATAAGAACATTAAGGTCTATACCGGCATGGTGGGAGTCTTCAAGAAATCAACTATATAAAGAGATGGGAGACCCNTACTCCTCAGACTCCATTAGGCTTTACAACATTTCTCCTTTATTTCATGCAAAAAATATAAAAAACCCTGTTATGGTTTTACAGGGCGCCAATGACCCTAGGGTTCTTCAAATAGAGTCAGATGAAATTGTAAAGGCNGCTAGAGAGGGCGGCGCATATGTAGAGTACCTGCTTTTTGAAGATGCGGGACACGGCTTTGTTAAGAAACAGCAACAAGTAGAGGGGTATGAGAGAATCTTGCGCTTCTTAAATGAGCGCCTTAAATCAGACTAAAAAGCGTTAAATACAAAACCCCTCATAAAGAGGGGTTTTAAGGGTGGTCCCACCTGGACTCGAACCAGGGACCAAATGATTATGAGTCATCTACTCTAACCAACTGAGCTATAGGACCTACTCATGCGCAAATATACAACTTACTTAAATTTCTTAAAAGGTCTTTTTCATAATATTTAAACTATTTTTGACACATGGACTCGCAAAGACAAAAAAAGGTTTCGTCTTTAATTCAGAAGGAGTTAGCCAATTTAATTGCCGGCGATCTTCGAAAGGGAGGTGTGTCTAATTTGTTAATTTCAGTTACAAAAGTTAGGGTGTCTCCAGATTTTTCCGTTGCAAAAATATATTTAAGTATTTTTCCAAGCAACAAAGCAGACGAAAGACTAGAACAACTTAAATTAAACTCCTCAACAATAAAGTTTGATCTTTCAAAAATTGTTAAAAACCAATTAAGAAAAGTCCCTGAATTGTTTTTTTATTTAGACGACTCCCTAGACCATATAGATGAAATTGAAAACTCTATAAAAAACCCTTTTAATCCAATTAAAGAATAAAATGTTTAACAGTTTTATATTTAAAATCGCGCGTAGATATTTTTTTGCCAGAAGCTCGAAAACTATTGTGAACAGGATTAACAAGTTTGCTTTTATTATGATTGTTGTTTCCGCTTGCTCTCTTCTTATAGTACTGAGCGCTTTCTCTGGTCTTAAAGACTTTGGCTTGGTGTACACAAATTCTTTTGATCCCGACTTTAAGGTTATACCTAAAGTTGGCAAATATTTTGTTTTAGACAGCTTGGCTTTAGAAAAGGTCGCTACTCTCTCTGGTGTTTTACACCCCTCTCTTGTTTTAGAGGAAAAAGTTTTATTGTCAAACCCTATTAATTCAGCAGCTATTATTTTAAAAGGCCTTGACTCCAATCACTTTTTAAACAAACAACTAAACGGCTTGTCTTTGGTTGGGGAATATGATGGTCGTGACACAGAGAGCATTTACCTTGGCGCGTCGATTGCCTCTGATCTTGATGTTGTTCTTAGTGAAGACTTTTCTGTAAACGCTACACTTCCTTCACTGCGAGGGCTTTCTTTGCTTAACCCCTCCCCTTTCTCAAACCTGTCTTTTGAAATACAAGGAATTTATCAAATTAGCAGTGACATAGAGAGCCAATACGCATTCACCTCTCTTTCTTCTTTAAGAAAGCTTTCTAGTCTGTCTAAAAATAGTTTTTCTGCTATTGAGGTTGTTGTTGGCGATAAGTTTTCTAAAGAAACCTTAAGCGCTGAGCTTGATAAAATATTGCCTATTGATTATACTCTTCTATCAAAACAAGAGCTTAATCCTGCTCTTTACAAAATGCTGAACACAGAAAACTTTGCGGTTTATCTTATTTTTTGCCTAGTAGTGATTATTGCAGTTTTTAACCTTGTGGGGTCTTTAACAATTATGATGGTGGAGAAGTCTTCTGATTTAAAAATTTTGAATGCTTTGGGTGCCCAGAAAAAATCCTTTAGCAAGATTTTTCTATCTCTTGGGTCTATTGTTTCATTTTTTGGCAGTCTTGTTGGTTGTTTTTTCGGCTCTGTTTTCATTATAGCTCAAGCCTCTAACCCTTTTGTTTATGTCCCAGGNACAAACCTTCCTTACCCNGTTCTTCTTTCTTTNCAGAACGTNTTAATTGTNTTTTTTACTGTGTCTTTAATTGGGTTTTTTGCTTCNTTTTGGACTACTCGAAGCCTGGACAGGCGCTTTTTAAACTAGCGCTTTTGTTTTTTCAGAGCGCTCTTTTATCTCCTCTAATATTGTNATTATTTTGGCGGGGTCATTCTCTGTTAATATTGCTGTTTTTGTTGATTTAAAATTTTCAACACCTTTAAAATAATTACCATAGTGTCTTCTTGTTTCTAAAACGCCNAGAACNTCCCCNTTCCATTTTAAAGAAAGCTGTAAATGTTTTTTTGCCATCTCAGCTTTTTCTTTAAGCGTTGGGGGAGGTTTTGTTTCTCCTGTTTTTAAAAAATGTTTTATCTCATTAAATATCCAGGGGTTTCCTATGGANCCCCTTCCTATCATTGCTCCGTCTAGCCCATATTCGTCTCTCATTTTTTTCGCTGCCTGCGGTGTGTTTACATCTCCGTTTCCAAAAACCGGAATGTTCATTCTNCTGTTGTTTTTGACCGCGCTTATTTGTTCCCATGATGCTTCGCCCTTATACATTTGGGCTCTTGTTCTNCCGTGTATAGAGATTGCTTTTATACCAACATCTTGGAGTCTTTCTGCAACCTCAACAATTTTTATGGTTTTCTCATCCCACCCAAGCCTTGTTTTGACNGTAACCGGCAGGCTTGTTCTTTTTACTATCTCTTTTGTGAGACTAACCATTANGGGTATGTCTTTAAGTATTCCCGCCCCAGCTCCTTTACACACCACTTTTTTTACGGGNCAGCCATAGTTTATGTCAATTATGTCTGGTTTTGTTTTTTCAACTATNTCAACAGCTTGAAGCATTGAGTCAAGGTTTGCCCCAAAGATTTGAATTCCAACAGGTCGTTCNTNTTGATAAATGTCTAGTTTTTGTGTGCTTTTAGCNGCATTTCTAATCAGTCCTTCGCTAGATATAAACTCAGTGTAAACAACATCTGCACCGTGTTTCTTACANAGCTCACGGAAAGGGGGGTCGCTAACNTCTTCCATTGGCGCGAGCAGCAAGGGAAAGTTNGGAAGTTCTATTTTTCCTATTTTAACCATGAGGCAAAAATAAGAATTCCTTTATTTATAAAGGTTTCTCTTTTAAGATATTTCAAACTAAGTATCTTTGTGTTAAAATAAGGTTGGTGAAAAAAAACATTAGAAATTTTTGTATTATAGCCCATATAGATCATGGTAAAAGTACGCTTGCTGATCGACTTCTTGACTCAACAGGTTCTGTTGAAGAAAGAGACAAACAGGCTCAGCTTCTTGATGACATGGACCTAGAAAGAGAAAGGGGGATAACAATTAAATCGCANGCCGTACAGATGGAATATAAAAAAGATGGGGTAGAGTATNTTCTAAACCTTATTGACACTCCTGGNCATGTAGANTTTTCTTATGAGGTCTCAAGGGCAATTGCTGCTTGTGAAGGNGCTCTATTGGTTGTTGATGCTGCACAAAGCATACAGGCTCAAACAATTTCTAACCTTTATTTGGCTTTAGAGAATGACCTTGAGATTATACCTGTTCTTAATAAAATCGACCTTCCTTCTGCCAACCCTGAAGTCGTTGCTGATGAGGTTGTTTCTTTGCTTGGCTGTAAACATGAAGAAATTCTTTTAGCTTCAGCCAAAACAGGAAAAGGTATTAACGAAATCCTTGGCGCTATAATAGAAAGAGTGCCCGCTCCTAAGGGCAAGGTGGATGGGGAGCTTCGAGCTTTAATTTTTGACTCTGTTTTTAATCC
>PBPW01000054.1 GCA_002725545.1 Fidelibacterota bacterium
TACAGACCAGCTGGAACCCATAAAGTGGTTTGGAATGCATCTAGCATGCCTTCTGGTGTCTACTTCTATCGCTTAGAATCATCCAACTTTGTACGTACGCAAAAAATGATTCTAATGAAATAGGACTATTGTTTTATTTAAAATAGGGGCGAGGAAACTCGCCCCTATTTTTTTTATATTCCACCTAACAAAACCAAGTCAATAAATGAGATTCATTTTAAATCTATCTTTAAACTTAATTTTTGCAGCATCACTGATGGCGCAGACCACCGGAAAAATATCCGGCACCATTAAAGACAATGACACTAAAGAGCCGTTAATTGCTGCTAACGTAATTGTTAAAAATACTAATCTTGGCGCTGCATCTGACATTGAAGGCTATTATTCAATTGTCAATATTAAGCCTGGTGTTTACACGCTGGTTGTTGATATGATCGGNTATAAGCAATTGGTTCTTGAAAATGTGCGGGTTTCTGTGAATAGAACTACCACCATTGATGCGCAGTTATCGCCAACAGTGATTCAGGGTGAGACTGTAGTTGTTGAAGTGGATGCGATAACCGCGAAGAAAGATCAAACCTCTACTATAAAAAATATTTCTAANGATCAAATTGAAAAATTAGCAGTTGAAGATCTTGGGGCAATTGTCGGTATGCAAGCTGGTGTTGTGGAAGGCCACTTTAGAGGCGGCAGAACCACTGAGGTAACCTACCTTGTAGATGGTATTCAAATAGATGAGGTATTTGGTGGCGCATCTTCAATGCTAAGTATTGAACCGGATGTGATTCAAGATTTAGAAGTTATCACTGGTACATTCAATGCGGAATACGGCAATGCGATGAGTGGTGTTGTTAATGCGGTGACCAAGGACGGATCAAACAAATTTTCAGGATCTTTTTCTACGGGATTTTCAGAATATGTTACAGGCAATACCAATATCTTTTTAGGTTTAGATAAGTTTGTTTTTAATCGCAACCAGGATTATAAATTTCAGTTAAGTGGACCGATATTAAAAGATAAGATATTTTTCTTTTTTAATGTTCGTGATCAAAATAACCGTAACCATCTAAATGGTATTAGGCGGTTTAATGTCACTGACATCAGTAATTATTATAGCGATAATCCCCTAAAATGGGTCACCCAAAATACCGGAGACTCAAGTTTTGTCAGTATGAATCGTTGGTACGGCAGCAGTATCCTTGGCAAGCTTTCCTTCCAGGTCTTAGATGGAATACGATTTTCAACATTATTCTCCACTGATCAAGATGAGGGACATGGCTATGATCATGGATTTAAATACAACCCGGATGGTATGGCTGCGGGCTACGGCAAAACCAATTTCTTTTCATTTCAATGGAACCATTTATTATCAAATAATTTATTCTACGACCTAAAGCTTTCAAGTACTGAAAATTATTCGGGGGGCTATCTGTACAAAGATCCATTGGATAGTAACTATGTTCACGATAAATATTTAGAGAGCTTTGGACCTGGTTTTTATACCGGAGGCCAGCAGAAACACCATGATGAAAGAACAGTAAACAGTTTTAATGCAAAGTTTGATATCAATTGGATTGTAAATAAAAATCACAATATTAAAAGCGGACTAAACTTGACCAGTTATAGTATTGATAATGCCTGGCATCAGATTAGAAATAAGTATTTTGGTACCGCTGAAGAAGCCGATTTGTATGAACCTAATATTTTAGGTGACTCTACCTTATATGCGGATGTGTACAAGGTAAAACCAAAGGAAATGTCCGCCTTTATTCAAGATAAGATGGAATTTGAGGATATGGTAATCAATCTAGGATTAAGGTACGATACATTTAATCCTAATACACCTATACCTTCTGATAGGCGCAACCCAGCCAACCAGCTTTCTTTGCCGGACAGCATGACTTCAAGCTACCCCAACGCAGAACCGCAGACCCAAATTAGCCCACGGTTCGGATTAGCTTACCAGCTAGGCGATGCAGCAGTTTTACACTTTAGCTATGGTCATTTTTTCCAAATGCCTCCCATGTATTCACTATTTCAAAACCATTCTTTTTTGATCGCGCCAAATGATTATTCAACGGTGATGGGTAATGCAGAGTTGAAAGCTGAAAAGACTGTAACCTATGAGATTGGTTTATGGCAACAGCTTTTCCCTGGCGCNGGTTTGGAAGTCTCTTTGTTTTATCGTGATATCTATAATTTGTTAAGCACTAGAATAATAAGCACCTATAACCAGATAGAATATGGATTGTATAGCAATAAGGATTACGGGAACGCTCGCGGGCTTGAGATAAAATTTGATCTACAATCTGGNCCTATTTCATCCTGGTTAAATTATACGCTACAATATACAAGGGGTAATGCGGATAATCCCCAGCAAACATTCTCAAGGTCTGGTGCGAGCATGGATCCTGTTAATCGATTCATTCCAATGAGCTGGGATCAAAGACATACCTTTAATGCNACCCTTGCTTACAATAGAGAAAATTATGGTGCATCGATTACCGGTTATTATAACTCAGGCTCTCCTTATACCTTCTCTCCAATCGAAGAAAGCAGGCTATCGCGNATCAACCTATATCCAAATAATGACTATAGACCCGCCAAGTACCATGCCGATTTCATGGGTTATTATAACATGCCGATTTACAAAGACTACAAGATCAACTTTCGCCTAGCTGTCTATAATTTATTTGATAGATTGAATGAGAATTGGGTCAATAGTGGTACAGGTCGCGCATATACTGCCGTGATCAAAGAAACCGATATAGCNGGGCATCGTAGTGATTTTAATGACTATGAAGATCGTATCAAAAATCCATCTATGTTTGCAACTCCACGCATGGTTAAGCTTTCAATGGGAGTTAATTTTTAAATGTTAAAGCGCATCTACATTTTATTATTAGCTACACCTTTATTGTTTGCCCAAAGTAAAAAATATGAAGGACCAGAAGATCCCGCTGGTGACATTGCTGCGGAGCGAGAGGGGTATATGACAGGCAATAGGGTTTTTCTTTATTTCCGCAATACCACAGAGCTTTCAGATTGGCCTAAGTCAAATGTATCCAGATGGCCAAATAATTTAGATGGCCTCAAAATGGTCGATGGCATTGGGCTATTAGTAGGGGCTAAGGTTTATATCAAAGATGATCCAACNACTAGAATCGATAGTACAGTAGTTGATGACAAAAACATCATTGATAATGGGGATGAGGATCTNCACGAACTGTATTTCCTTCAAACTAGTTATCGTGAAGAGATGGATGTAAATCCTGCAGGTACGTTTGAATATGGGTTTTATCCTGCGTTTGGTTACTTTAATGAAACCGGTGAATATCCCGCGATGAGCAATAGGCCAAGCTCATGGCCCACGGGGGGCTGGCCATCTGTAGGGCGTCAAACTAAATGGCCCGGAGAGTGGGATGGTCGATTTGGAAGGGGAGTAATTTATGCGGATATGGAAACCTATTTTGTTGTTAATGACGCACAAGACCAAGAATATTTGGAGCTTCCTGATCGTGTTCGGTATTACCCAAGAAAAGGAAAAACGATTGGTGAGATAAATGAACAGGTTACCATTGGCGGAGGAAATCCTTGGGGTGGATTAGGGTTAAGGGTTGAGACAAGAGGATTCCAATGGAACAATCCTCAAGCCCGAGATGCAATATTCTGGGAATATAGCATTGCTAATATCTCTGATTATGATTTGACCGAAGTTGCATTTGGTTATTGGGTTGATAATGCAATTGGCGATGATGGCAGCGATGAGCTAGCATACTTTGATACAGATTTAGATATGTCTTATTCTTGGGATATAAATGGCATAGGAAAAGGTGGTCTTCCAACGGGGACTATGGGGTTTGCGTACCTTGAGAGCCCTGGTGTGCCTTATGATAATATAGATAATGATAAAGATGGCTTATTGAATGAGAAAAGAGATAATGTTGCTGTAAATAAAGTTGGTCCCACAGACGGCATTTATAATCTGCAAGATTTTTTATCTTTTTATCGATTGAATGAAGAAGACTTAAAAGAGCATTGGGACGCAGATGAAGACCAAGACTGGGAAGATGGTGAAGATTTAAATAATAATGGTATATACGATGAAACAGAATTCTTTGGAGACGACATTGGACTCGATGGCGTTGCTCCTGGCGAATTAAATTACACCGGGCCAGATGAAGGGGAGGCAAATCATAGGCCGGATTATAAAGAAGGGGTAGGTTCCGAACCAAATTTTGCTGAGACAGATGTATCCGAATCTGATATGATTGGCCTCACGGCCTTTCGCTTATTTCCAGTTCCAAGCCATGCTCAGTCAAACAAAACCTGGTGGTTTAAAAATGATCAAGCAATGTGGGATCTGATTGGAGAGAATGTTTTAGAAGAATACATTGAAAATATCTCGAACCTGATTGAGATATTTGCTTCTGGACCATTTCCGCTTTATCGTGGTAGATCTGAAAGAATTTCTATGGCTGAATTGCATTCATTTGACCCCCTAGAAGGTCTAAACTCATCAGATCATACAGCGCCATCGCTTTATGAGTTGAAAAAAATTGTTCAAGTTATTTATGAGAAAGATTATCGGTTTGCCCAGCCACCAAAGATGCCAACGCTTACAGCAACTCCCGCTGATGGAAAAGTAATTCTTACCTGGGATAATATATCCGATACAAAAACTCGCGATCCTTTTTTAGGGAATGTAAATGACTTTGAAGGCTATAAAGTCTTTAGAGCAACCGACAAATATTTTTCAGATGCAGAGGTTATCACTGATGGTTATGGTACCCCAACTTTCATGAAGCCTATTTTTCAGTGTGACATCAAAGATGGAAAATTTGGATTCACGGATTTTGGTCTGATTAATGGTGTGGCTTATAACCTTGGAACAGACAACGGTATATCACATGTTTTTGTTGATAACACCGTAATGAATGGTCGTACTTATTATTATGGATTAGTAGCCTATGATTATGGCGCGCCAAATATCGGTCCTGGTATAGCGCCATCTGAAAATAATGTCGTTGTTGAGCTAGATGAAGCAGAAGAGGTTCGATCGATTGGAAAGAATGTTGCAATTGTGACACCAACAAAACCTGCAGCTGGATACCTTTCGCCGGATATCACAATTAATGAAAGCAACTTGCCGGGTGGGGGTGAAATTGTACCAGCTATATTGGCCCAAGCAAGCATCGTTCCAAAGAATGAATATCTCGTACAATTTGAAGTTGATACTATTTCTCAACTTCCATCTTATGAGCATGGTATTTTATATACAACGAGCGGAATAAACATTTATAACTCCGCTTCATCAGAGCTGGTGTATTCTGAAAATCCTCAAAAATACGTCGGAAGCAATCTTTTGTATTTAGACTCCCTTAGCGCATGGACACTTAACCCAGATATTCTTGTTAAATCGGATGTTTTTGACGGTGTTCAGCTAACTATCGATCAGCCATTCACCGAAGCATCATATGACTATGCAAATTCTGGCTGGGTACAAGGAAATGGGATCATGCGTATTTTACCAACACCAAGAGAATCAAAATTCATGCCTTGGGATTATGATATTATATTTACCTCGGACCCTTCAAGATACACAACCGTTGCCACTTCGAAATTAAATATCAGGGATGAAACGGATACGCGCATTGCAACAAATCAAATCTTATTAGGTCAAAATTTTAATTTTTATGTAAAAAATAATACGATACAAAAAAGCGATGGAACCTTTGAAATTATGGATATGGTTGTGGATGACTTGAATAAAAATGGACAGTATGATAGATATGAGGATCGCATCATTGTTGGCGGTGTAAGTAAAGATAAAAAATGGGGAGGAACGGTGTTTGTGATTGATTTTTCATTATCATCGGATGCAACCTACCCTAAAACTGATGATGTATTTCGCGTCAAGTTTATCAGGCCATTCTGGAAAACAGATCATTTAAAATTTACGATTAATTCTTATGATGAATTAAATACCGACTCTTTGAAGCATAAGATGAAAGAAATTAGGGTGGTTCCCAATCCGTATGTTGCTACAAACGTAATGGAGCCCGCTGTTTCAAATCAGTTTTTAAATCAGCGCAGGCGGCTACTGTTCACCAATATTCCAGCGCAGGCAACAATTAAA
>PBPW01000055.1 GCA_002725545.1 Fidelibacterota bacterium
TGTTGTTGCGCATATTAAGATTACTCTCAAATGTTGCTTCCTGCTATAGTTATAGATAGTAAATTGGTATCAATATTGGATTTGATATAATCATTTATTTTATTCTTTTCTAATCCTTTTATTTTGTCTTGGTATTCATCTAAATAACTAATATTTCTACCTTTTTCAGCATTAGTTAGTATTTTATCAACTACGCCAGATGTTGTGTCTAGAGAAACATTGAATAATCCATTTATAGTGGTTTTTTTTGCTTCNANCTCTTTGTCGCTTATTCCGTTTTTGAACCANTTTTCAATTTGATCTTTNGTTGATTTAATTCCTTTATCTATCATTTCTGGTGCAAAAGTACCCCANGTATACCAATAGCCATTTATTCCATAACTACATCCGCTTATACCTGATCCTATTCCATANGTTAATCCTTGCTGATCTCGAACGGTTTGCATCAGTCTTGCTGAAAAATTGCCACCAAGAATATAAATTCCCATCATAAGCTCTAAATAGTTAGCNTTNTTATCGTTGATGTTAATTGATTGGCCAATATACATATCTGAACTAGTTTTATCTTTNATGTTAATATGCTCAGTAGACTGANACCTATTGTGTGCTGCTATCTCTTTATTAATTATTTTTANCCTCTGTTTTTCCCATCCCTTTAAGTCTGTTGTTAATAAATTATTTAATTGAGATGGTGAGACGTCACCAGCTGCTACAATATTTATAGAACCCATTCCGTAGCTTTTTTGATAAAAATCAGCAAGGTCCTTGGTATTTATATTTTTCACAAAATTTATAGAATCATCAATTGTGTTGGCATGGTTTGGGTGGTCAGAAGGAAATAAATTCATTAATAATTTAATGTGGGCTTGTTTTTTTGTATCCTCTTTTGAACGCTCTAGATTTCCTATAACTTGTTTTTTTAATAACTCGAGCTCTTCATCTGAAAAGAGTGGTTCACGCAATTGTTCAACCANGAGATTAATAACAACAGGGAGGTCTTTTTGTAANCAATGAGCTGTAAAGTTGATATGATGTTTTGAAGAAACAAAACCTATTTCAGCGCCAAGTGATTCTAGTGTATTTCTAATTTCATATTTTGATTTATCTTTTGTGCCTTTATCAAGCATTGNTGCGGTTATAGATGGAATCTTGTTATTTTGATTTAGGCTATGAACAGTTCCCCCTAAAAAACTACCAGCGATGGTTACCACATCTTTAACTTTTGTTGGGACAACATAAGTGGTTAAACCACCAAGTGGTTTATCTATTTCTACAGAATCTACAAATTTCATTAATAATTATTTTGGTATGAACCAGCCCACGGTGCTTTGGTCTTCAACGAGATATTGCTTAGCAACTAATTGAATTTTCTCGGTGGATACAGATTCAATATTATCAAGAAACTTTGTATAGAACTCCCAATCACCAATCGCTATTGCCTCATTTAATGCACTTGCGACCGCGTATGATCCATCCCTGCTAAATGCTACAGTGGCGCGAGTTTTAGCAATAGCTCGATCTAGCTCTTCCTGTTCAATGCCATTATTAATAATATCATTGTACTCATTNAGAATAATTTCTTCTACTTTTTGATTTGNTACTTCTGGGGTCANGAATGCGTATGTTATAAATAAACCATTATCTTTAAATGGAAAATCATACATGAATANTGATGTGGCAAGACCCTGGTCAACAATCTTTTGATAGAGTCGACTAGATTTACCATCGCATAATATCTTTCCTAAAAGATGAATAGCGTGTGTGTCTTTGTGCAATCCATGGGGTGTTTTGTGCGCAACAGCTGTAATACCCGTCTGTCCTGTTCGTTTTACTACAATGCGCCTTGGTCCTTCTTGTTCGGGTTCTTCAGTATATACTTTTGGTATTTCATGTTTGCTTTTACTGTGCTCGCCAAAATATTTTTCGATTAGTGACAAAGTATTATCAACATTAAAATCTCCAATAATAGTGGCGGTGGCATTATTTGGCCAATAATAAATATTATAAAAATCTTTTAGTCTTTCGGTAGAAACATTTTCAATATCTGAGCGCCAACCAATAGTAGAGTGATGGTAGGGGTGGGCTTGATAAGCAGTAGCCCATATATTTTTATCTAAAACGTCGAAGGGGCTATTCTCTCCTCGTTCATATTCATTTCTTACCACAGTCATTTCTGGTTGCCTATCCTCATCCCTTAAGAATGAATATCGCATACGATCCGCTTCAATAGAAATTGCTTTTTCTAAATATTGACTAGGAACAACCTCAAAATAATTTGTCCTATCGTTCCAGGTTGTTGCGTTTATTTGAGCGCCAATATTTTGTAGCTCATCCCAGATTGCTGTTCCTTTTTCTTTGTTATAATTGCGCGAACCCTTAAACATTAAATGCTCAAGCAAGTGCGTAGATCCAGTATATCCAATAGCTTCGTTTCTTGATCCAACATGATAAGTAACCATAAAGGTTGCAACGGGTGTGGAGTTGTCTTGGAGCATCAATATTTTTAGGCCGTTTGATTTTAATTGATACTCTTCAATGCCTCCTGAAGATTTTATGTGTTTAAATGATTCGGGCATTTATTTCTTTTTAGGTATATATAAATCGGTTATGGTACCATCAAAAACTTCAGAAGCCAAACCAATGGTTTCACCAATGGTTGGATGAGGGTGAATGGTTAGTGAAATATCTTCAGCATCTGATCCCATTTCAATAGCTAACATTCCCTCAGAAATAATATCACCGGCTGATGGTCCTACAATTCCAACGCCTAGCGCGCGTTTAGAATCAGGATCAAACAATATTTTTGTCTTCCCTTGGTTTGCCCCCATTGCTATAGCTCTTCCACTTGCAGCCCAAGGAAATTCAGCTTTTGAATAAGGTATATCATCGGTTTTAGCTTGTATTTCAGTCAATCCACACCATGCCACTTCGGGATCNGTATAAACCACGCTTGGTATTGCTTTTGGATCAAAAATTGAGGGTTCACCACAAGCAACTTCAGCTGCAACTTTTCCTTGATGAGTTGCTTTGTGTGCTAACATTGGATTATCTGATATATCGCCTATGGCAAAAATTGTTTTGACGCTAGTACGTTGATAGTTATCAACATTTATAAATCCCTGATCATTAATTGTAACGCTAGTTGCTTTTAGGTTAAGAAGGTTTGTATTTGGTTTTCTGCCAATAGCTATTAGAATTTTTTCATATTCTATAATGGTGGGGGTTTTTTCTTTTTCTATCGTAACACTAAGAACATTCTTTTTGGATTCTTTAATATTAACAACCTTTGAGTTAAGCATTATTGAATCAAATTGTTTGTTGAGTTTGCGCTCAAGGGGTTTAACAATGTCTTGATCAGCTCCGGGAATTATATTGGGCAAAAATTCAACNAATGATACTTTGGTGCCAAGNGTCGCATACACCTGACCAAGTTCAACTCCAATTACCCCGCCTCCAACAACAAGCATGGTTTTTGGGATATTCTCCAATTCAAGTGCAGTTTTAGAGGTAAGAATATTTTTACTTTTAGGAATATTAGGCANCATAGCAGAGGATGAGCCNGCAGCAATAATGCACTGGTCAAATGATAACACTTCTTTTTTCTTTCCATTTACNACTTCTACTTCTGAATTAGATCTAAACATTGCCTTGCCTTGCAAAAAATCTACCTTCCTTGCTTTAGCCATACCTGCAATTCCATTATTCAGTTGCGATACAATTTTATCTTTATGTTGACGAATAGTATCTATATCTATTTTAGGCTTTCCAAATGTTACACCTGCTTTAGATAGCGAAGNCGCTTCATCCATTACTTTTGTAATGTGCAATAAGGCTTTTGANGGTATACATCCTCTATTTAAACAAACACCACCCATAACTTNATCACGATCCACTAAAGTTACTTTTTTCCCAAGGTCAGCCGCTCGAAAAGCTGCTGCATATCCACCTGGCCCCGCGCCTATTACAAGAATTTCTGTATGTTTATTTTTGCTCATACTATTTTTTTAAAAAAGAAAGCTCTTCAATCGTGTTGCTGAATGCGCTGGTGAACTTTGCTGCAGCTGCACCATCAATTATACGGTGATCATAAGATAATGAAAAAGGCATAATATATCTTGGCTCTGAAGACTTGGATTCNTGGTTATATATATTTTCCCAAACACTTTTTGATATTCCTAAAATTGCTACCTCTGGAGGATTGATGATTGGGGTAAAATATTTTCCTCCAATTCCACCTAGACTAGAAATTGTAAAGGTGCCGCCCGAAAGATCCTTTGGTTTAAGTGCATTAGATCTAGCTTTGTCGCTTATATCCGCCAGCTCAATAGATAAATCAAAAATGGTCTTTTTATCTACATCTCTAACTACTGGTACAATAAGTCCATTTGGGGTATCAACTGCGATACCAATATTATAATATTTTTTTATTATAAGGGTCTCGCTTGTATGGTTTAACGAACTATTAAATTCGGGCATTGATTGTAGTACCTCAACTGCAGCTTTCATCAAAAAAGGGAGGAACGTTATTTTGATATCTTTTTTTTCCGATTCCTGTTTCATTTTACGTCTTATTGTATCTAAATCTGTAATATCAGCTTCATCAAATTGAGTTACGTGCGGTATGTTTTGCCACGCTTCCTGTAAACGTCGACCGGTGATCTTTTTTATTTTACTTAGTTTTATTTCTTCTATAGCACCCCATTGGGCATAATCAATCTCTTTATTTATTGATTGGGCAACGCCTTGCTGGTTGGCCATTTGGAGCTTTATATAATTATTAAGATCTTCTTTGGTGATTCTACCTTTATCTCCAGAAGCAGTGATATGTTGTAGGTTTATAGAAAGCTCTCTTGCAAGCCTACGAACACCAGGTGAGGCAAAAATCTTACCATCTACTGGTAACTGTGGGTCTGGTTTTGGTTTTGATTCTGTGGGCTGCGCAGTCTCAGTAGTTCCTGGTTCGTTTGCATCACTTTTTACTTCAGATTCTTTATTCTCTTTTGAGGGTGAAGATTGCTCTATTTCAAGCTTGATTAATAGGTCGCCTACATTAATCTCTTTTCCAGTAGCAACTAGCACTTCTTTTACGATACCATCGTCATCTGATGGTATTTCCATGGATGCCTTATCAGATTCTAAAACAACTATTGTGTCGCCTTGGCTAAGCGTATCCCCTACAGCAACAGATACTTCGCTGACCTCTGCTCCATCAATACCCTCTCCAAGGTCCGGTAGAATAATTTCTTTTACTGATTTTGCCATTTATAAATTTAGTGGATTAGGTTTTTTAGGATCAATTTTATATTTTAAAATTGCTTTCTCTGCTATTGAGGAATCTAATTTTTTATCTATAATTAATGAACGTATGGCACATAAAGTAATATAATATCTATCGACTTCAAAGAAATGTCGCAGATTTTCTCTAGTGTCGCTACGGCCAAATCCATCAGTACCTAGTGTATAGTATGGTGCCGGTATATAAGGTCCAATTTGCTCTGAAACCATTTTAACATAGTCAGATACTGCAACTACAGGAATAGGCTTATCACCTAAACATTCATCAAGGTATGTTTTTTTATTTTTACTTGTTGGGTGCATTAAATTCCAGCGCTCTGCAGCCTGAGCATCGCGCCTTAACTCACTAAAGCTTGTTACATTCCATATACCACAGTCTATTTTCCAGTCTTTCTTTAACAACTCCGCTGCCGCAAAAGTTTCTCCCATCAATGGACCGCTACCCAATAAACGAACATCAGGATTATTTGGCTCTTTTATTTTATATAAACCTTTTATAATTCCACTCTCTGATCCTTTTGGAATTTCAGGATGTTGGTAGTTTTCATTCTCAAGTGTTAAATAATAAACAACATCTTTTTCATTTTGGCACATTTCAATTAATCCATGATGAATGATGGTTGCAATTTCATATCCATAGGCAACGTCGTACGCCTTGATATTTGGCGTTGCTGCTGCGGCAAGGTGACTATGGCCATCTTGATGTTGTAAGCCTTCCCCGTTGAGCGTGGTTCTGCCTGCTGTTCCACCTAAAAGAAAGCCACGTGCCCTCATGTCGCCGGACGCCCAAATAAGATCCCAAACACGTTGAAAGCCGAACATAGAATAATAAATGTAAAACGGTATCATTTTGATTCCGTGGTTACTATAGCTAGTTGCTGCAGCACAAAAGGATGACATTGCGCCTGCTTCATTGATACCTTCTTCTAAAATTTGTCCATTTTTTGCCTCTTTGTAATATAAGAATTGGTCGGAATCCACTGGATCATATAACTGTCCTTTGTGGGAATAAATTCCCAACTGTCTGAATAAAGGATCCATTCCAAATGTTCTTGCCTCATCAGGAACAATGGGTACAATATGCTTTCCAATTGTTTTATCTTTAGTTAGTAGTGTCAGTAATCGCACGTAGGCCATCGTGGTGGAAATTTCTCGACCACCTGTTCCTTTTAGTAACTCATCAAATATTTTAATATTAGGTATCTTAAGTTTTTTTGACTTATCTGATCTAATCGGTACTGGACCTCCAAGTAGGTCTCGTTTATTTTTTATATACTTAAATTCTTTTGAATTTTTATTAAATGATTTAAATGATGCATTAGCCGCATCTTTATCGCTTAGTGGTATGGAAAACCTATCTCTAAAATAAAGCAATTCATTTTCGTTAAGCTTTTTTTGATTGTGGGTTATGTTTCTACCTTCGCCAGCCTGACCAAGTCCATATCCCTTGATGGTTCTTGCTAAAATAGCAGTGGGTTTGCCCGCAAAATTCATTGCCTCATGATAGGCTGAATACATTTTTATAGGGTCATGCCCACCTGCGAGCATTTGTTCTAGCTCCTCATTAGATAAATCTTTAACCATTTCCAAAAGCTCAGGGTCCTTGCCAAAAAATTCTTTTCTAAAATATTCTCCACCCTCAACGGTGTATTTTAATAGGTCTCCATCAACTAAATCGCTAAGTCTTTTTACAAGTTTTCCATTTACATCTTTTTGAAATAGTTCATCCCAATCAGANCCCCATATAACTTTTATAACATTCCAGCCCGCACCTCTAAACGCACCTTCTAGCTCTTGAATCACCTTTGAGTTACCGCGAACAGGCCCATCCAGTCTTTGTAGATTGCAATTTACAACGAAGATCAGATTGTCAAGGTTTTCTCTGGATGCTAAGGTTAAAGCTCCTAAAGACTCGGGCTCATCCATTTCACCGTCCCCTGTATAAACAAAAACCTTTCTTCCGGTATCTTTTATAAATCCTCTATCGATCATATACCGCATAAATCTTGCTTGGTAAATCCCCATAATTGGCCCTAATCCCATTGAAACTGTTGCGAATTGCCAAAAATCAGGCATTAAATATGGGTGGGGATATGAAGACAGCCCGCCGCCATCTGACAATTCATGCCTAAAACTATCAAGCTTTTTTGAAGAAAGACGGCCCTCAAGAAAAGCGCGGGAATATATTCCTGGAGAAGCGTGCCCTTGAAAGAAAATTAAATCTTGCCCATCGGGGTGCTCTAACCCTTTAAAGAAGTGATTAAACGCAACCTCATATAGCGTAGCAGCAGATGCATAAGTAGAAATATGACCACCAATTCCAGAGGTTTCTTTGTTGGCTCGCGTGACCATTGCCATAGCGTTCCAGCGAATAATCGCTGTGATTGCTTGCTCTAAATCAAGATCGCCAGGATACTCTAATTGATCCGATGGTAGTATCGTATTTAAATATGGAGTATTGGTATTGAATGGTAATCTAGCGCCTTTGGTTTGAGCATAAGCTATGAGCGTTTGAAGCAAGAACTGGGTTCTTTCATTTCCATGCTCTTCTAAGGCATCTTCAATAGACTCAAGCCATTCCCTGGTTTCTTGTGGATCAGTATCTTTATACATCAACGTTAGCTAGGTGTAATAAAATTAATTGTAGAAATTACGACTTTTCTGAGAAAAAAATTCCCGGTTTAGTTTAATGGGGGTAAAATATTTTTTAATTTTTATAAGCTATTTATTAAAATATTATTGGCCGATAAATATTGTTTTGTTTTGCTGCAAACTGGGGCGGAAGTGATAAGGATTACGGGTTTATTTTCTTTTATTTGTATAGCGTGGGCTTGCTTTACAATTCTGTGGCCATCTTTCATAATTATCCGAGATTTTCTATCAATGAGAATTCCTATAGAATTGTCAATCTGAACTAGGTTTGTTCTGGCGCTTAAGCCATATAAGTGGGGTTCAATTTTCTGCATATCTTAATTGATTGTGCCACAAGCAATGCGCTTGCCTGCAGCCCCGGATGGTTGTGATTGCATGTCGTCTGATCCAGCGTGAACTATTATTGCCCTTCCAAGAATATTATTTTTCCCCGGGTTGGTTATTGACCACCTTTTGAATCTGTCTTTAAGAACTAGCCTGCCAACGCCCTCAGCGTCTATAACAAGGTTCCCTATGTCTCCACTGTGAAATGGTGGGGTTCCCCACTTGCCGTGATCATCACCTGTGGGGTTCCAATGCCCCCCTGCGCTTGATCCATCCAAGGATGCACAATCACCAATTTCATGAATATGGATTGCCAGCTCACCGGGTTCAGCATTATTTATATTAACAATAAGCTCAACAAAGTCATTGGTTTCAATAAATTTTGCATGTCCCATGATAGGGTTTGATCCAATCCCTTTTAAATAGGCAATCGCTGTATTTTTTTGCACGCAAGAAGCTAGTAGAAATAGTGGAAATAAAAATTTTAATTTCATAAATAAAAACTATTTAAGATTTTCTAATCGTTTTTTTGCATCAATTATTTCAGGCAAATAGCTATCAGCATTCTTCCAAAGCCTAAGGAAATCTTCATAGCTTTCAATTGCATTAACGATATCTCCAAGGCCTTCATATGCTATCCCTTTTAAATAATTTTTTTTGGGCCAAAATTGATCGAAAACTGTTTGACCGGTAATTTGGTTGCTTGCAGCTCTAAACTTAAAGGTTTCTTTTAAGGCGTTTTGGTAGTCTCCGATTTCTAAATACGATTTTGACCTCCAATAATAAAAAACATCTGAAAGCGTTCTTCTTGCGCCTTTGGTTGATGAAAATAAATCAGTATTGTCTAGCTCTTCAAAACCATCAATAACTCTTTGATAATCAGCGTTTTCATAATGTTTTAGCAGTGTCAAGTATTGTTTGTGGTGTGTCCTATTTGAATTTGGGGTTGTTGAAATTTCGTCAATTATTTTTTCAAGATCACCAAACCTTTTAAGGTATAATAACGACAACCCAACAGCCTGATAGTATCGTAAAAGACTACTCTCGTTGGTGTAATTTTGTTTCTTATTTAATATAAAATTATACGCTTCTTCGTAATTGCCGAGCATCATTAGCGCTACATGTTTAAGGGTTAAAAATTGAGTAACATTTGGGTTTTGGTTTAAGGCTTCGTTTAACAAATCTAANCCTTCTTTAACTCGACCATCTCTTAAAAGAATTTCTGCTTTAAACCATTTTGCAGGAATTAATTCTGGGTCACGCTTTANGGCTTTGTTATACCAAATAATTGCTCGATCAAAATCACCATAGTTGTATAGGTACACATCTCCAATTTCATCNTGGGCATGAGCATGGCTTGGGTTAAGCATAATGGCGGTATTAAAACTAGAAAATGCTTTATCATACTTTTCACTTTGGTTATAGAAAAACCCTAGAGCAAAATGCGCTTCNGCTTCATTGGCTCCAAGGGCAACAGCTTTTTTAGCATTTTCCTCNGCCTCTTTTAAAGCCATGGAGGCAAACTCTAAATCCATACCCTGCATGGTTCTTTGGCTCATTCTTACCCTTGAAATTCCAGCATAGGGTAAGGCATATTGCGGGTCAATCTCTATAGCTTTTTTNTATAAATTAATAGCTGCAACACGATTTTTATTTTCATAAGAATACGAAAGNTGTCTTCCTTTAATATAATAATCATACGCTTCAATTGATTCGGTTTGAGAGGCAGAAATCATCATAGCCTCTTCATCTGATAATTCTATGCGTAACGCATTGGCAATGGCGTTTGCTACTTCATCTTGAACTGCAAAGATGTCTTTTATATCTCTGTCATATTTTTCTGCCCACAAGTGTTGATCGCTCGACGCTTTGATTAGCTGGCCCGTAATTCGAACTCGGCCACCAACTCTTCTTATGCTGCCTTCTAATATGTTTGCAACGCCGAGTTCTTTTCCAATTTCCTTGAGGGATTTATTTGTATTTTTATATTTCATCACTGTGGTTCGAGAAATAACAAGCAGGTCTTTTATTTTAGATAGCTCTGTTAATATATCCTCAGTCATTCCATCAGCAAAATATTCATCTTTCTCATCTTGACCAAGGTTTTCAAATGGTAATACCGCTATTGACTTGTCATTGATTTTATCTTCTTTTGGCAATAAGTCTTTTCCAAAGCTGCCAATTAAAACACCCCCAATAAGCCCAAAGATTAAAAGTAGATTTCTTTTTTGTAGATAAAAAGGGCGGTCATCTTTTTTAAT
>PBPW01000056.1 GCA_002725545.1 Fidelibacterota bacterium
TGAATGGCTCTTGTTAAATCCATATTCAGCAAACTTTTCGATCAATTCATATATTTGCTTTCCTATTTCTGGTTCAATATTATTTTTCTTTTTTGCCCCCTCGATAAATTTTATCTTTAATTCATCCATTAATTTTTTGATTTTCTTACCCATAGCTCTACGCATTATGTCGGCTTCAGCTAATGAAAAACCTGCTATTTCATTTGCAATTTGCATTACCTGCTCTTGATAGACGATAATACCATACGTCTCCTGCAATATATTTTCCATACTGGGATGTAAATATTGAATCCGTTTTTTACCATGCTTTCTTTTAATAAAGTCATCGATATTGTTCATAGGGCCAGGTCTATACAGTGCGTTCATTGCGATTAAATCTTCAATAGCTGTTGGCTTAAGTTTTTTAAGGAATTCTCGCATTCCTGAAGACTCAAATTGAAATACCCCAATGGTGAGGCCTTTTGTAAATAAGCTATATACATCTTGATCATCTAGGGGAATATTTTCAATATCTATTTTCTTACCACCTTCTTCAATCAATTTAATAGCATTATCAATTACTGTGAGGTTTCGAAGGCCAAGAAAATCAAGTTTTAATAGACCAAGATCCTCCAAACCCTTCATATCATATTGTGAGGTAATATCACCCTGTGATGATTTATAAAGGGGAACATAGTCTGTTAATTCACCGGGTGCGATTACAACGCCTGCAGCATGAATGGATGCATGGCGATTCATTCCTTCCAAAACTTTAGAATAATCTAGTAATTCCTTATACTCACCCTTTGATGCAGTTAAAAGTTCAGGGCTTTGCTTAAGAGCTTCATCAAGTGTGATATTGAGCGTAGTAGGAATCATTTTTGCAAGCTTATCAATCTCTCCAAACGAATATCCTAATACCCTGCCAACATCTCGGACAACTTGTCGCGCCTTCATCTTTCCGAAAGTAATGATTTGTGTTACCGAATTTTCTCCATACTGGCTTTTAATATAATCGATAACCTCTCCACGTCTTTCAATACAAAAATCAATATCTATATCAGGCATACTAATTCTATCCGGATTTAAAAAACGCTCAAATAAAAGCTTATGCCTAATTGGATCTATGGTTGTAATGCCAAGGGAATATGAAACTAAACTACCTGCGGCAGAGCCCCTTCCTGGGCCCACTGGGATTAAATTATCCTTTGCATATTTAACAAAATCTGCTGTAATCAAAAAATAACCAGCAAAGCCCATTTTTTTTATTACATTTAATTCATGGTTTAATCTGGACTCTAGTTGAGGTGAATAGTCTCCATATCTATTCTTAACTCCCTCAACACATAATGATTTCAAATACTCATCAGGGTTAGAATTCTCAGCGCCCTTTGGTATTGGGAAATTTGGAAGATGGTAGTCTCCCATAGGTATTTCAAATTCAATGCTATCTGCAATCCTTCTGGTGTTTTCAATAGCGCCAGGGACGTCTTTAAACATATCAAACATCTGATCTTGAGTCTTAAAATAGAATTCTGGTGTCGCATAGCGTAGACGCTTAGGATCATCTCTATCTTTTCCAGTACCAAGACAAATATGAACATCATGCGCTTCCCAGTGTTCATGCTTTGCATAATGCGCGTCATTTGTACATACCATTGGTAAATTAAGCTCGGTACTCAATTTTTTCATATTTTGAATGTTTTGTATTTCATCAGGAATACCGTGATTTTGAACTTCTAAATAAAATCGATTTTCAAAAATTTCTGCAAAATTCAATGCAGCTTTTTTTGCGCCATCCCAATCATCTTTTAGCATCTTTTCTGGAATTTCACCTTTTAAACATCCCGATAAACAAATAATACCCTCGCTATGTTTTTTTAGTAATTCCATATCTATTCTTGGCCTGTAGTAAAACCCTTCTAAATATCCATGGGTTACAAGCTTCATTAGGTTTTGATAACCAGTGTAATTTTGAGCTAAAAGAACAAGGTGATTATTTCCCCACCCTCCATCAGATCTAGGTTTTTTTTCGAATCTGCTTCCAACAGCAACATAAACTTCACANCCAATGATTGGTTTTACACCGGCTTTTTGAGCAGATTTATAGTAGGGTATCACGCTAAACATATTGCCATGTTCAGTAAGCGCGACTGAATCCATTCCAAGATCATCTATAGTGTTCACTAGTGTCTGCACAGTCTGNGCTCCATCTAGCAAGCTATAATCTGAATGATTATGTAAATGTACAAATTCTGATTTCATTTAAATTTTAACCTTTAGCACTCTTTTATCTTTATTATAGTCTGAGACTAATTCAATATTACTATATCCTTTTGACTTGAAAAGCTTTGCCACTTTTTCAGGATGATCATCTATTCCAACTTCTAGGACCATCCATCCTTCTTTTTTTAATAATTTAGAACCAAGATCTGCGAACCTATCATAAAAAACAAGTCCATCATTAAAATCAGTTAAGGCAATTTCAGGCTCATNTTCTTTTACATCAATCATAATATTTTTCATTTCCTCTAAGGGAATGTATGGAGGATTGGACACTATGATATCAAAACGCTCAGATGGGATTTCTTTTAAAAAATCAAGATTAAGAAACTTTACATTGTTTGTTTTATGATAATCCGAGTTTTCTTNGGCTTTATTAAGNGCATTTTGAGANATGTCGATAGATAAAATTTTGGCATCNCCTCGNATTAAGGCAATCGATATTGAAATACAGCCAGATCCCGTACCNACTTCTAAAATTCTAGGATGTGATAATTTATTTATACACTCTAGTGAGATATCTACNAACCTTTCAGTCTCAGGCCTAGGTATTAAAACATCATCATTTAAGAAATATTTATTTCCATAAAATTCTGTGACACCTGTAATGTATTGAAGGGGCATTCTTTTTAATCTTTTTTTAATCCATTTTTTTAAAAGTGCTAACTTGTCATTTGGCACTTTTTGTTCAAAGTTGATATATAAATCAACTCTTTTGTGATCTAATAAATCACACAGCAACCATTCTATTTCTTGTTTGGGGCTATCAAATTTATGTTGTTTAAAATAATCTTCACCCCACTCTATNAAATCAATTATCCGCCANACTTGTTTTTTTTCTTTGACTGCTTCCAATCTATTTATACAACTTCTGTAAGTTTTAGCTGTTGGTCTGCTAATGTAAGATTATCAATCAGTTCATTTATTTCTCCATCCATGACGCCATCTAAATTAAATGCTGTAAAATTAATTCTATGATCCGTGATTCTACCTTGAGGGAAATTATACGTCCTTATTTTAGCGGATCTATCACCTGTAGAAACCATGTCTTTTCTAGCTGCNGCNCGTTCTTTAGCTAACTGTTCTTGCTCTGCTGCAAGCAGTCTTGACCTTAAGACTTTTAACGCTGCGGCTTTATTTTTATGCTGGGAGGTTTCATCTTGACATGTCACAACTANCCCTGTAGGTATATGCGTTATTCNAATNGCAGATTCAGTTTTATTAACATGTTGTCCCCCAGCTCCACTTGCTCTATATGTATCAATTTTTAAATCAGCATCTACCAATTGGATATCTGCCTCTTCGGCCTCTGGTAATACTGCTACGGTAGCAGCTGATGTATGGACCCTGCCGCTAGTCTCTGTTTTGGGAACTCGCTGAACTCTGTGTACTCCGCTTTCAAATTTTAACATACCATATGCTCCATCACCACTGATAGACATGATTAGCTCCTTGTAGCCTCCAATTCCAATTGGATTAGATTCCATCACTTTATATTGCCATTTATTTCTTTCTGCAAATCTTGAATATAATCTATATAAATCTGCTGCAAACAGAGCAGCTTCATCGCCCCCTGTTCCTGCCCTAATTTCTAAAATAATATTTTTATCATCGTTTGGATCATGCGGTATTAAAAGTATTTTTAATGCATCCTCAATTTGGGATGCCTCAGATTTTAAATCATCTATCTCATCTTTAACAATTTTCTTTAATTCTTCATCCTCGCCTTCAAGTATAGATTCATCTTCGCTGATTTGATTATGAATTGATATATATTGTTTAGATTTATCAATGATTGGTATTAGTCTTCTGTGCTCTCTGGTAACTTCCTTATATTTATTCTGATCATTAATCAGGTTTGGGTCAATCATTTGCTTTTCTAAATCTTCAAAATGAAGAATTAGCTCTTGGAGCTTATCAATCATCCAACAGCTTCAGCTACATATTGCTTCCCAGACATAGAATCAAGTTTCTTTCCAAATGCTTTTTCAATAGCATGAATTGCCACTTCTACCATCTCATCATCTGGTTGGCGAGTAGTGATATTTTGCAACCACAATCCAGGTGTTCTTAATATTCTAAAGAATAAATTATCATTTCTTGAACTAATTTTAATTAGCTCATAAGAAATTCCTGCAACAATTGGTATCATTGGCAAATGAAACAGTAACCTAGAAACAAGTGTAATATTTCCGGTAAACATCATTATAAAGCTATCAATAATTGAAAATACAATTATTGCTGATAATAAAACTATAAACATAAAGCTTGTTCCGCATCTTGGGTGTTGAGTGGGAAAAAGCTGTGCATTTTTTACACTTATTTTTTTACCAGACTCAAAGTTATAAACAACCCTATGTTCGGCTCCATGATACTGAAAGAGTCTTTTTACGTCATTCATTCTTGAAATTAAAAAAAGATATAAAATAAAAAAGGATATTCTAATAAATCCTGATGCGAGATTAAATAATATGGCATCTTTTTCAACGGTCAATAAATTTGTAGTTAACCACATTGGCGCTATCATAAATAATGAAATAGCAAGCGCGATTGCGAAAAGTGAAGAGAAAAAATCTGATATTCTACTTTTAGGTTTATTTTTTTCATCTGGCATGGCAATATCTGCCGACCAATGCAATGTCTCCATCCCCATTTTCATTGATTCGTATAATCCTGCCATACCTCTTAAAATGGGCTGTTTCCAAATCAATGATTTTTCACCTAATGCAATGAATTTTTTTCTATCTACATGAATCTTGCCATTGGGGTCCCTAACGGCGGTAGCGTATGCTCCAGGTACTCGCATCATTACCCCTTCTATCACCGCTTGACCCCCTACTAGAATTGTAGGCTTCATAATTGATATAAGAATGGTTTTTATCATAATTACTTTTTAAGATTTTTTATCATATTTCTTTTTAAACTGTTCAATCCTACCTGCGGTATCCACTAGTTTTTGCTTACCAGTATAAAAAGGGTGGCATTCGGAACAAATATCAATAGTTTGGTCACCCATAGTACTAAATACTTTAAATGAATATCCGCAAGAACAAGTTACTGTTCCTTCTTTATAATCGGGGTGTATATCTAGTTTCATTGTCTTCCTTAAATAGTTAAGTGATTTGTTGAATTATTTTTTTTACTCTATCTATACCTTCTTTAATAGTTTTTTCATCGATTGCATATGAAAATCGAACATAGCCAGGGGCTCCAAAACCATCACCAGGAATCGTAGCAACATATGCCTCGTTTAAAAAGATTTCACAAAGGTCAAAAGAGTCTTTAATTATTTTTCCATCAAAAGATTTTCCCATATAATAGCCAAAATCTGGGAAAGCATAAAATGCTCCTCCGGGCACGAGACATTTAACTTCTGGTAGATCGTTTAGCAATTTAATCATATAATCTCGTCTTTTCTTAAAAACTATTATCATCTGATCAACGGCTGATTGATCCCCTGCTAATGCTTCTATCGATGCGACTTGTCCAATAGAATTTGCACAAGAGGTGGCCTGCCCTTGTATTTTAGACATTGCGTTTATTATATCTATATCTCCGAAAGCGTATCCTATTCGCCAGCCTGTCATTGCATATGTTTTTGACATGCTCATACAAGTAACAATATTTGCATCAATATTATTATCAATTGCTAATTTTTTACTTACGGTGTGCTCACCATCGAAAACCAGTCTTTCATAACATTCATCGGAAATAACTACCCAGTTTTTTTCTTTAGCTAGCTTTAATATTTCAAGTATAATTTTTTTAGACCATACTGACCCGGTTGGATTTGATGGTGAATTAATAATGATGCCCTTAACATTTTTATTTTCAGCGGCAATTATATCGCTAATATCTGGCTCAAAATTATTACTATGATCGGTGTCAATTAAAATTGGAGTAGCATCTGATAGAGTTACAAATTCTGGAAATGAAACCCAATAAGGCTTAAAAATAATAACTTCATCACCAGTTTGAAATAAAGCCTGGCAAGCTAAATAAAGGCTTTGTTTCTCCCCATTAGAAACAAGAACCTCTTCAGGAGAAATATTAATATTATTTTCTCGTTTAACTTTTTCACAAACCGCATTTCTAAGCTCAATCATCCCAGATCCTGCGGTATACTTTGTGTAACCATCATCCATGGCTACTTTTGCAGCCTCAATGATATTTTCTGGTGTATTAAAATCGGGCTGACCTGCACTAAAACTAATAACATCATGCCCTGCATGTTTTAACTCAGCAGCTCTAGAGGTCATCTCTAGTGTAAACGAAGGTTTTACTTTATGTACTCTATCCGCAAATTTCATTATTTNATGGTGTGTTGTTTTTTGTGGTATTCTTCAGAATTATAATTGATTGGNNCTTGATTATCTTTTTTCATTTTTGATTTATGATTCATTGTTTTTTTATTTTGTTTAGNGNTTNATCCATTATTNGAAAAGGTTTTTGATTTAGAATTTTTTGATTTAAATCGTTTTTTCTTTTTCTTCCTCTGCTTTGAAATAACTGGTTTTGGTACTTTTTCAACTTCGATCTCAGCAAGAGATGATGAAAGATTGNTTGCATCCATAATGACTTCTGATTTTTCTGAGTCTTTTATTAATACATCAAACTCATCTGAATGAAAATCAAAATTTTCATCACTAAATTCTCGTAAAATTGCCCCATGTCCGCTAGTTATTCCATTTCCGATTCCAATATAATTTGGCAAAATTAAATTGGTATGAAAACCGCCGTCAAAGGCTCCCCAGCCTTTGTGATCCAAACTAGATGGCTTAAGCGAAGAAATATTGATTTTAGAAAAAATATTTTTTTCAAACTCAAATCCCATCTCTCTAGCAATAAAAACTAAATTCTCACCTAGTAATTTATTTAAAAACTGTAGTCGATCACTATCGTTTGAAGAGTGATATTTATTTTTAGTACTATGATTAAGTGCCACCCAATTTGAAACAAATCTATACTTATAAAGGCTAGAGGTTAAGTAAAATAATTCGGTCTTTTCTTGGATTTCACTTTCTTGGATCTGAAAAGAAATATCTCCAAAATTAAGCTCTTTGATCCTGCCTTGTAATTTTAAAATTGGATCAACGCCTTGATTTAACCCAACCAATAAAATTTCTTCATTAAAAACCTTAACTTGGATTCTTGGATATAAAAACTTTTTTCTGTACTGACCATTGAGCATTGGAACAATTTCTTCATTAGGAAATTGTCTCATAATTACCCCTTTGACTTGATAGGGGGTTTTACGAACAGGTTTGTCTGTTTTATATTTTAATAAGATTGATTTTGTTTTAGAAGAACCAGTGGTCATAATTACAATAGTTACTGACTCATTGTTTCCATGAATTCGTCGTTGGTTTTAGTTCTTCTCATTCTGTCTTGAATAAATTCCATTGCCTCTATAACGTTCATATCATTAAGCAATTTTCTTAATATCCACATTCTTGCTAAAACTTTCTTGTCAAGAAGCAACTCCTCTTTTCTCGTGCCAGATCTAATTAAATCAAATGACGGATAAATTCTTCTATCGCTAAGCTTTCTATCCATTACTAATTCCATATTACCCGTACCTTTAAATTCTTCAAAAATTACTTCGTCCATTCTGCTTCCTGTATCAATTAGGGCAGTGGCAAGGATTGTTAAGCTTCCGCTCTCTTCAGTATTTCTTGCAGCGCCAAAAAATTGCTTCGGTTTTTTTAACGCATTAGAATCAACACCGCCAGATAAAATTTTACCACTATGTGGAATTACCGCATTATGCGCTCTGCCCAAACGTGTAATACTATCTAATAATATTACAACATCTTCACCAAACTCCACCATCCTCCTAGCTTTTTGAATCACCATATCTGCAACCGCTACGTGCCTTTCTGGGGCCTCATCAAAGGTAGAGCTAATAACCTCTGCCTCAACATTTCGTTTCATATCTGTAACTTCTTCAGGTCTCTCATCAATCAACAATATTATCATTTTTATTTCAGGATGATTTTTAGTTATCGCATTTGCAACTTTTTGCATTAGAACAGTTTTTCCAGTTTTGGGTTGCGCAACAAGAAGGCCGCGCTGACCTTTTCCAACTGGTGAAATCATATCCATTACTCTTGTTGATAGGTCTTTTGGATTTACCTCTAAATTCAACTTTTCCTCAGGATAAAGTGGTGTCAAATTATCAAATAAAATTGCCTTTCTAAGCTCATCAGGGTCTTTCCCGTTTACCTCCTCAACTTTTAAAAGGGCATAAAATCTTTCTTTTGATTTTGGGGGTCTGATTTGACCGGAAACCTCATGTCCTGTTCTTAGGCCAAATCTTTTAATTTGTGATGGGCTAACATAAATATCATCCGGGCCAGGTAAATAATTAAAATTGGGGCTTCTTAAAAAACCATAACCTTCATTTAAAACCTCAAGAACGCCTCTAGCAGTTACGCCACCATCCTTTTCTATTTGAGCTTCTAAAATCTTGACGATAAGCTCTTGTCTATTCATTCCTGAATAACTATCTATCTCAAGCTTTATGGCAAGCTCTGTGAGTTCTTTAATTCTTAGTTTTTGTAATTCACTAACATTCATAAATAAATAACCTTAATTAATTTTATTAAAATAAGCTTAGAAATATATTTTTGAGGAGTACGCCCGAGCCAAGGCCGGGTCTTTATAAACACGTATATCAATAATTAAGATAGATATTACAAAATTTTATTTAAAAATGCCAAATTTATCAAAAACTGCTTTTGCAAGGTAATGNCTGCCCATAATTATGCCTGGATTATGACTACTTTTAACACGATCGATAAGTATATCAAATGAATTTTCAAGCGGGTCTACCATTTGAATATTCATATGATTAGAATTTTTCTTAAAATACTTGAAAAGCTGATTCGCGCTCATCAGATCTAATTGATTCGATCCTGTTATAACCAAAGATTTATATTGATCGATTAATGCGTTTGAAATTAATTCAATATCTTTATCTCCTTTAATTGAAATAACTATATGAGGCANGCTATTGTAAATAGAAACTATAGATTCAATGGTCACATTAATCCCTTTAGCATTATGCGCCACATCGTAATAGATTGGTAAATTATTTGAAATTTTTTGTAANCGCCCTTTCCATTTTGTTTGATTTAAACCATCCTGAATAGTCTNTTTATTTATTTTGCTATCAAATGTTTTNGCGATTGCGATTGCNGTCGTTGAATTTTGAGATTGATGGTAGCCTATCAGCGGTGAATTAAATTTACCCCATTTAGATTTAAACTCTGTCCCTGAACTGGTAAGATTTATATCGCTAATATTACCAATATCGATTACAGATGAATTCATTTTTTCAGCAATATTATGTATACAGCTATGCACTTCTTGGTCCTGATTTGAAAGAACAAGCGGGGTATTCCTCTTAATTATTCCAGATTTTTCTTTTGCGATTTTTAATATATCATTTCCTAATATGTGTTGATGGTCAAGTGAAATTGGAGTGATTGCTGTAATCTGTGGTGAAATAACATTAGTAGAATCCAATCTCCCTCCTAAGCCCACCTCAATGATTGCAATATCTACTTTTTTTTGGTAAAAATAATTTAGTGCCATAACAGTTGTTGTTTCAAAAAAAGTAGATTGAATACGATCAATTTCATCATGATATTTATCTAAAAATAATATGATTTCATCATCAGATATTAATTGCTCATTGATTGTGATTCTTTCATTGAATCTAATCAAATGTGGGGATGTATATAGACCCACTCTGTATCCAGCTGATCTTAATATGGATGCAAGCATAGATGATGTAGACCCTTTCCCGTTCGTACCTGCAATATGAATTGTCCTTAGCTGATGATGGGGGTTGCCGCATGACATTAGAAGATCTAATGTGTGATCTAACCCTTCTTTAATTCCCAATCTTTTAAGATTATAGAGATAGGCTAGTTTATTTTTTATTTGTTTTGTTGTATTAATAATTAGAAATGTAAATGAAAATAAATTAAATCTGGAATTTAATTTTCAGCTAAATACTGCTCGCGTGAATATCTAAATTTTACAATCGCTTTGTATACGCAATTTGCTATAACCTGCCTATATTTTGCATTTCTAAGGTTTTTCTCTTCGTTTCTATTCGTTAAATAACCCGCCTCAATTAAAATATTTGGCATGCTTGCCCCTATCAAAACATGGAATCCTGCTTGCTTAACGCCTCTATTTTTTGATTTAAGTTTTTTAGCCATTTCCTCTTGAATCATAGCTGCCAACTCTTCGCTTTCTCTCATAAATACACTTTGAGCCATAGTTGCCATAATTAAATTTTCCCCGGATAGGTCTTTGTATCTGTTGTTTGACCTATCTTCATATTTAATTACCTCATTTTCCCTTGAAGCAACTTCAATCGCATCCTCTGTTTTTCCTGGGCGTAGTAAATAGGTTTCAAACCCATAAACTGATTTATTTGGACTTCCATTCAAATGAATACTCAAAAACATTTTTCCATTTGATTCATTAGCAATTTTTGTTCGTTTCCATAGCGGTATAAAGGTATCTTCCTCACGAGTATAGATAACTTTTAGTTTGGTATTTTTTTCTAAAAGAAGGCCAATCCGTTTAGCAATATCAAGGGCGATATCTTTTTCTTTTGTCCCCCTGGGGCCCATTGTGCCAGGATCTTTACCGCCATGGCCAGCATCCAAAACAATCGTATCAAGCTTCCATCGATCTTTTACCTCTTTAATGCGTGCAACGCTATTATCCATGGGTGTCCTAAGCGAAACAACAATCTCACTGGGGTCTTTTCCTTGATAGAGTTCATGGCTGTCCACTTTTGTCTTTATTTGTAGGGCAATCTGGGCAGTATTTTGCAATTGGTCAGCTGCAATTTTTTTAACAACACCACGTATATCGCTTCTTCGAATTTCAGTAGTATCAACTAATGCATTGGCAATAGTAATGTAAAACCACCCATTTTCATGAAAAAAAGAGCTTATATTGCCTTCAGGAAAACTTGAACGAGTTTTAATCCTCAGTATTGTTCCATTCGCTTTTTCATTGATTTCAATTCCCGTTATATTGAATTCTTTAATATCAATATCCAATACCATTCTCCTGGAATCATAGCCAATTCCAGGCATTGTTGTTTCGCGAATTAAATTAAAAAGCGCTTCTGCTTGAACATAAATATCATCATCATTCCAAATTGCATATGATGGCATCTGATAAACGCGCTCATCGACTAAAATATAACTGCTGTTTCCAGATATTTTTAATCTGTTATTACCAATATATAGAACCATTTTTAATCGATCCGCATTTACAAATGGTTGCCTTGTTGATAAAACCCTTGATACATCTTTAGCAGAAACATATACCCCTCTTAGGTCGTCTAATGTTCTTATTTGATCTGTTGAATTATTTGTACGGTTAACTACACGTACCGTTGATGATCTAGCTTCAGGTATAATTAAGCTAAACAGTAAAAGGAAATATGATAATTTTCGTGAAAGGAGCATATAATTAATTTTTTCAGTATATAAAATTTGATGAAAGATAGAGAGAAAAAAGAGAGAAATCTAAATTAAAATAAAAACGCTCCATATTTTTCAACACGGAGCGTTTTCTTTTTTTATTTGGTATTAACTAATTCTTGTTATACCAAAATACAATGATCATTAGTGCAAGTAGACCTGCAAATCCAGCATCGCCAAA
>PBPW01000007.1 GCA_002725545.1 Fidelibacterota bacterium
ATAACCTTTTTGGAGATATTTACCGATTTTTTGTAGATAGCTTTAGCATAGTAGTATTATTAGGTGTTGTTTTATTTCTATTGCGAAGATTTGTCACAAAAGATCAGCGGTTGAATACAAACGACCCTGTGATGTTGAGCCCTGCTGCAAAAAAAGGAATAAAAAGAGATTCGCTCATCGTTGGTGTTTTTATTATTCTGCATGTTGGCTTTAGGTTTATTGGTGCATCGTTTGAGGTCGCGATGCATGGCGCAGATTGGAGTCAGCCAGGCGCGACCATGGTCGCTTCTCTATGGAGCGGTTTACCTAAAGATAGCCTTATCTTTGGCGAGCATCTAAGTTGGTGGATCGCGCTAGGTTTGATTTTACTTTTTATACCATATTTTCCTTATTCAAAGCATGCGCATTTATTCATGGGACCCCTAAATTATATGGCTGAGACGAAACGACGCTCGATGACAACGCTTGAGGTCATGGATCTTGAAGATGAAAATGTCGAACAGTTTGGCGCTTCCAAATTAGAGCACTTACCTCAAAAAGAACTCTTAGATGGATATGCCTGTATTATGTGCAATCGATGCCAGGATATTTGTCCAGCCTACCAAACAGGAAAAGAATTGTCACCAGCCGCACTGGAAATCAACAAGCGCTATTATTACAATGAGAATATGAAAGAATTTGCAAATGGCTCTGAAAGTCTCGATTCATTATCTAAATGGATGCTCTCGGAAGAAGCTGCCTGGTCATGCACTACATGCGGTTTTTGCCTGGAGGCTTGCCCTGTCGGCAATGAGCCGATGGTTGATATTCTCAGGATGAGACAGGACCTTGTTTTAATGGAGAGCAATTTTCCACGAGACGCCATGGAGGTTTTTGATAAAATTGAAAATTATGGCAATCCTTGGGGTATGTCCCCGCAAGATAGAGAAAAGTGGACCGATGGAATGGAAGTACCTGTGATGCGAGAAAAGGGGTCTGCTGAATATCTATATTGGGCTGGTTGCTCAGGGGCATACGATGATCGAGGAAAAGACATCTCCCGCTCTGTAGCAAAAATTATGAATGAAGCTAACATTGATTATGCTATTTTAGGAAATGAAGAAACGTGTACTGGGGATTCAGCTAGACGGATTGGAAATGAATATTTATTTCAGATGCAAGCTGCTCAAAATATAGAAAATTTTGAAAAGTACGATGTAAAGAAGATTGTTACACAGTGCCCGCATTGCTTAACTACCCTTAAAAATGATTACGCTGAAATTGGAACGGAACTTGAGGTGGTACACCATTCAGAGTTCATCGCAGATCTTATTAAAGATGGTAAGATAGAGCCAGAAGCATCATTCGATGAAGATATTACTTTTCATGATGCGTGTTATGTTGGTCGTCATCACGGTGAATACGATGCCCCAAGAGAAGTTCTGCAATCCGTTTTATCAGATAATGCTTCCGTTGTTGAAATGCCCCGTAACAAAGAACAAAGCTTTTGTTGTGGTGCTGGAGGTGGTAATATGTGGTATGAAATAAAGCAAGGAAAACGCATAAACGTTGAACGTTTTGAAGAGGCTATTGAAACCGGTGCAAAAAAAGTAGCAACCTCCTGCAACTTTTGTATGATCATGATGGAGGACGGAAAAAAAGTAACCGGTCAAGACCAAAATATGGAAGTTTTCGACATTGCTGAGCTCATTGCGGATAGAATCTAAAAAAAACTAAAAAATGAACATTAAACTTAAGTACACAATAAGTACATACATTTTTCTAGCTTCTCTAACATATACATACGCCTCAGAGGTAAAAGCTGAAACATTAAAATTTAAATCCTTAAAAGCTTCTCGAACAAATGAGGCTCCTACAATTGATGGAAAAATTGATGATGAAGTGTGGTCAAAAGCTGAACCCTTAGATGATTTCATCCAGTTTGAACCATACAANCTTTCTCCTGCATCCGTCAAAACGGAGGTACGTGTTTTATATGATGATAACAATATTTACATAGCTTTTGAAAATTTTGACCCAGACCCTACTTCGATTATGACAAGAATGAATAGAAGAGATGACTATGAGCAAATAGATAAAAATACTGATTGGGTTGGGTTTGGTTTTGATTCCAATAATGATGATTTAACTGGGAATTGGTTCATGCTTACCGCTGCAGGGGTTCAATTGGATGTATCAATAAATGAAACGCGTGGATTTAGAAGTGCGTACGATATAAGCTGGAACGCCGTTTGGGATGGCGAAACCTCAATTCATTCTAAGGGTTGGTCAGCTGAAATACGAATCCCTTTTAATGTATTTAAATTTTCAAAAGACAGCGATCAGCTTTGGGGTGGGACGTTTCAAAGAGGTTACTTTGCAAAGCAAGAGCAGATTCAATGGCCAGGAAGGTCAAAAGGGGCTCGCGGTACTGTACCTCACTATGGTCAAATTGTCGGTATTAAAAATATACCACAACCAAAAAACCTTGAGCTGGTGCCTTATTTTCTTGCAGGGAAAACGCAAGCTAGCGAAGTCAGTCAAGAAACAAATCTCGGATTAGATTTAAGATATAATATTAACTCGTCTACCACGCTAAATATGGCATTCAATCCTGATTTTGGTCAAGTTGAAGCAGATCCATCCGTGCTAAATTTATCTGCATTTGAAACNCGCCTAGATGAAAAGAGACNTTTTTTTGTACAAGGAGCCAATTTTTTTAGCAGCTGGATGAGGGTNTTTAATTCAAGAAGAATAGGGCAACGCCCNGGATATATTAAACCTGANTCAGGAAGCATTGTTGATCGTCCAAATGAAACCACAATTTTAAGCGCCGCAAAGATCTTAGGCGAAACGTCATCGGGAATTAAGTACGGTATCATTAATGCNGTTACAAATGAAGAATATGCTAGCCTTGAATATGAAAAAGATGGTAANACAGAACGGAAAGATTTTTTGATTGAACCTTATTCAAATTATTTTGTCGGTAGAGTAACTAAGCCATTCATAAATGAACTATCAGCTATTGGTTTTATGGCAACCGATCTCAAGCGCAATGGTTACAATGATATTGCGACCAGTNTTAANGGAGATTGGCTCATCAATTTATTTGATAATAAGTTTTCCTTTACAGGTGAATATGGATCAACCATTAATGATGATGATAATGGATTTGGTGGAAGATATAGGATAAGCTACAGAAACCCTGTTATGTGGGAATTAGCTACCTGGGGAGGGTTTTATGATGATAAATGGAATGTCGGCGCAATGGGCTTTCAGCAAAAAAATAATAATTGGTATACNGGAGCCCGACTTTCGCTTAGGACGGATCAGCCAAAAGGAGTTTTTTTAAATCAAAATTTAGATCTTAGACAATGGATTTCTGGTNGGCATAANGGACTAATCACAAGAAATAATTTTGAAATTGAAAATGATAATCAAATTACAAACTTTTGGAGATTTGGATTTCAAATACAATTAAACCCAGAAACTTATGTAGATGATGATATATATAGAGATTCCAGAGCCGTTTTAATTAAAGATGAGGCTTGGCAAGAGTACAACGTATGGTTTTCAACCGANTCTAGAAAAAAGTACGTAATTAGACCATGGTATAAAATCAATAAGGGCGATGGAATTGATAATACCTATCGAGATGATCAAATTGAATATGGTGTTAATTTGATGTTAAAACCCACTAACTCCATCAGTTTTTCTATTAATACTTCATTTGAAAACAGAACTGGCTTCATGCAATGGGTAGATATTGTCGATAATGAAAATGGTAAATTTGAGGATGCAAACGGTCGCTATGATATCATCTATGCAAAAACAAAAAGAGAGCAAATTAATACTCGACTAAGGTTAAATATTACATTTAATCCAAAAATGACATTTGAAGCGTTTTATCAGCCATTCAATGTTGATATGGATTACGAAGATTACTATAGGNTAAACGAACAGCAAACTTTTAGAACAAGCGCTTTCAATTATACTGAAAATGAAAGTTTTGAAATTGATAACCAACGCGGCACTTTTGTTTATAGATGGGAATTTCGTCCCGGTAGCCTGATTTATTTGGTTTATAATCTTAATGACAACAACTATTTTTCAGATCAGGATAGAGAGTGGAATAAANCAAAGTCAAATTCATTTTTCATGAAATTTGACTATTTTTTACAACCTTAATATCTAATTTTTCGATAGGTCAATTAGATCAATTTTTAAAGATTTAGCATGCGCTATAATTCGCTCATCGCGATAAAATTCTCCAAAATAAATTTTACCGATTCCAACATTAGCGATTAGTTTAAAGCAGTCAAAACATGGAGAGGCTGTAATATATATTTCACTCTGATCAATATTAATTCCATGTTTTGCAGCCTGAGCAATAGCATTGGCCTCTGCATGGATTGTTCTAATGCAATGATCATTATGCATCTCGTGCCCAACATCATCGCAGTGATCCAGACCCTTTATTGAGCCATTGTATCCAGTAGATAATATGGTTTTTCCACGAACAATAACTGCACCGACATGTTTGCGATCGCATGTTGATCGCGAAGAAACTTCTTGTGCAATATTCATAAAATATTTTTCCCAGCTAACTCTCGTATCCGTCATTTTTTTCTTCACTCTTTAACATAAATTTTAACTGCTGAGCGTAGTTCTCCAAAATAGATTCTTTCAACAGTTTGAGATAGGTGAGCTGTGATAATAAGATAGGCCCAGGTTGGAACGGGAATGTCCGCACATCCCTTGATTAGGACACGTTTGTTTTTATATTGATTCCAATCGGTTGATTTTACTTTTTCTCTAAAGGATTTTTCTTTCAGTATCCCTTCATCTAGAAAGTCATCAAGGTAGATGGTATCCATTTACTCGACAATTTTATCTGAAGACATATACACTTCTTTGTTATCACCCATAAAATGGTGGTAGTCCAGAATTCCATACCCTTCGTAGTTGCGAGTGGGGCAACTTTTGCAAACTGGTTTTCCATCCGTACGATGTTGAACTAGATTCAAAAGCTTTTTATCAGTTTCAGCAGCGCCTGCAACTAATTTTTCATCCGTTTCAACATACCAGCGCATTGTAATTAGATATTTGTATTTTTTTGATTCTTTATCTTTTTTACTCATTTGATATCTCCTTTTATATTCAATCAGAATCAATTAGAAAATAAGTATTAATCATGCAAAAATATTTAATGTTTTTTTAATACTTTCAACAAGTCGATCAATGTCATCCGTATTATTGTAAAGGTAAAAACTTGCCCGCGCTGATGCGGAAATACCTAATTTATTCATGATAGGTTGAGCGCAGTGATGTCCTGCACGAATACATATATTATCTGTATCAAGAAATTTTGCTAGATCATGCGGATGAATATCTTTTACGTTAAATGGGATAACAGCACCCCTATTCTTGGGGCTTCCATATAGAATAATCCCATCAATTGTTGATAACGACTCTAATCCATATTGCAATAATTTTTCTTCATGTTCTTGTACCTTATTGAGACCTATATCATTCAAAAAATCTATAGCAGCACCAAGACCGATAACTTGAGCAATATTTGGCGTTCCTGCTTCAAATTTCCATGGTACATCGTTCCAGGTTGAGCTATTAAGAGTAACTTTATTTATCATTTCTCCTCCCCCTAAAAAAGGATCCATTTCTTCTAGTAAAGATTTACGACCAACAAGTACTCCAACCCCGGTAGGGCCAACCATCTTGTGCCCAGAGAAAACATAAAAATCACAATCTACTTCACTTAAGTCAACTGGAAAATGCGGGGCAGCTTGCGCTCCATCAATCAATGTAATAATACCTTTTGATTTTGCAAGATTTACTATTTTCAAAATGGGATTGATTGTCCCAAATACATTTGATTGATGAACTAGCGCCACCAACCCAATATTATTCATATTATCATCAATAGAAGATAGGTCAAGCGTACCATCCTCAAGTAAAGGAATATGGTTGATAAATGATTTGGTTCTATNTGCAGTCAANTGCCAAGGGACAAGATTGCTATGATGTTCCATTTCAGAAACCAACANACCTTTTTCTTTATTTATATTACTATTTCCCCATGAGTAAGCAACTAGATTAATNGATTCTGTNGAACTTCGAGTGAAAATTACTTCATGAGAATTAGGAACATTAAGAAATNTTTTTACCTTTTCTCTAACCTGTTCATATNGATTGGTTGCTTTCTCGCCAATTTGATAGAGTGCNCGATGCACATTGGCATTATAATTTGAATAATAAGAACTTATTGTATCAATTACAGTCTGAGGCTTTTGGGTAGTGGACGCAGAGTCTAGATAGACTAGATTTTTTCTTTCAGTAAAAATTGGAAATTCTTTGCGCAGGTCATCAGCTTCTAGCATTAAAGCATCCCTAGTTGCAATTTTGCTGCCTCATTAATCATATCCCTATCCCAGGGAGGATCCCATACCAACTCCACACTAACATCTGCAGTACCGGGTATTCCTTCAATCTTCTGTTTCACCTCACCTGCTATCATATCGCCCATTCCACATCCTGGAGCCGTTAATGTCATTTTAATTTCCACATTGCTACCACCCTTTGAATTATCAGATAAGCTACACGAATAGATTAATCCAAGATCAACAATATTGACAGGAATTTCAGGGTCATAGCAGGTTTTCATTGCTTCCCAGACTGCTTTTTCATTTGCTTTTCCATCTTTTTCAGTTTCTTCGAGCCAGGGTTGAACTTCAGGTATTTTACCAATAGCATCTGCATCAACCCCTTCAATTCTCACTAAATTTCCACGGATCATTACTGTATACGACCCACCCAATGCTTGCGTGATATGTCCTTCTTCACCTTTTTTTAGGGTGATTTTATTCCCAAAGGGAATTAATGTTGCTTCACAGTCTCTTTCAATGATTACTTGTTCATCTATATCTGAATACATAATTAATCCAACATATCTTTTTGAATTTTATTGATTGCACTGCTAAACCCATTTGTTCTTTGACTACTAATAGCGCGGTTCAAGCCAACAGCTTCTAAGAATTTACTTCCATCAATTTCTCTGATCTCATCTGATGAATGCCCATTAAATGACCTCTCTATCAATGAAAGAAGACCTTTGACAATCATTGCATCTGAATCTGTTTTAAAATAATAATTTGTACCTTTTAATTCTCTGATAATCCAAGCTTGAGACGTACACCCATGTATTCGATTTTGCTCAATTTGCTCTTCTTTTGAAATTCCATTGGACATTTTTGCAAGATCTACTAAATAAACATATTTATCCCTTGGATCAGAAAAAATTGAAAACTCATCTTTAATTGTTTTTAGTTTTTCATCAATATTTGACATCAGTCTAAAATCCTTCTAAGAGCTAAAGATACTTTATCATTGACATATTCTTTTGTATCTAAATTTTGAATTGACTGAATGACATCACCCGCAAAACCCTCTACAATCAATTCCATTGCCCTTTTTTTATTTAACCCTCTAGATCTTAAATAAAATAATGCCTCATGATCAATTTGTCCCGTCGTAGACCCATGAGAACATTTTACATCATCTGCATAAATCTCTAACTGGGGATTGGCGTTCATTAAAGCTGATGGGCTGAGAACTAAATTCTTATTTGATTGACTTGCATTGGTTTGTTTGGTTTTTTCTTTTACCACTACTTTCCCATTAAATACACCCGAAGCTTTATCAGACAAAATATATTTAAACAATTGATTGCTTTGGCATGCATTGCTTGAATGGTCAACTATTACATGCTGATCATGATGTTGTTTATTTTCAATCAATGATAAGCCATTAAGATTTGCGCTCGACCCTTTTTCTTTGAAATTCAATTTAATATTATGCCGGTAAAGCAACCCGCCTAAGGATATTGAATTGGTATTTAGTTCGCTTTCACGATGAAGAATGTAATCGGTATTAGCTGCAAGACTAGATGCAGCGCTATCCTCTTGAATAAGTACATGGTTTAAATGAGCATTGCTTTCGATCTCAATTTTTGTAACAGAATTCGTGAAATATGAAATAGGCGTTGATCCTATATAATGTTCAATGATTGTGGCTTCCGATCTTTCCCCTAAATGAAAAACAAAACGAGGGTGATTCATTAATGCATCCGAAAGTTCTGTTGTGAGGTAGATTATTTGAATAGGTTTTGAAAGACGTACATTGTTTGGAATGTAAATCGGCAACCCGGAATTCATCATCGATATATTTAGAGAAATAAACGGATTTGAACTACCCGAAACGCCAACTGATTTATTTTCAAAAGAATACGATTTAGGGTTGGATTGAAAATGCTCCAGCCCTGTAGATATTAA
>PBPW01000057.1 GCA_002725545.1 Fidelibacterota bacterium
TGATCATCCCAGCTAGCCCTATCTACAGAGAGGAGACTAGAAAATATACTATTTCGTATCAATCTGATGGAAAAATCGCTGATCCTGCAAATTATAATATGGGTGGAGTGCGGGTTCTAGGGTTAGGATTCTTTGATGAGTCTGAAGATAATCCTGCGTTAGTACAGACACACTCTTTCCCTGAGGGAGCTAGACATTGGTTTCCTTCAAATGACCATCCTGCTGATAAAGCAACCAGCAAAATTGTTACAACTGTTAGATCAGATTGGAAAGTCTTGTCTAANGGAGTTTTAAAAGAAGAAACCACCAATTGGAAACGATTAGCAAATGGTATGCGTATTAGAGCTGAAGGATCAGGGGATTCTACTACATATCGTTGGGATCTTGACCTTCCCAACTCTACCTACCTTTATGTGATGGTAGCAGGTCCTTTTGAANTCATTCAAGATTACCATGGAGATATNCCAATGAGTTACTGGGTTTATCCAAAAGATAAAGAACATGCACATAGATCATTTCATCGTACCCCTGAAATAATGAGATTTTTTGAGAAGGAGTATGGAACGGCCTACCCTTGGCCTAAAATGGATCAAATTACAATCCCTGGAATTGGCGGGGGAGCGGAAAGCACAACGGCCACGATTTTAGGTGAAAAAACAATTCATGATGAAAAAGCTGAAAAAGACTTTCCTAGTCATTGGCTCGTAGCGCATGAAGCTGCACATCAATGGTGGGGNGATTACATTACAATGGGCAATTGGCATCATGCGTGGNTNAACGAGTCTTTTGCTACATATGGAGAATATTTNTACAGCTCNCATCTATATGGNAAGGAAGAAGGAAAAATTAATCTCTGGAAAAAGAAACAAAGCTATTTNAATGAATATAGAAATCGCTATTCCAGACCAATGGTNCATCCTTACTGGGAATATCCAAATCAAAATTTTGATAGTCATATTTATCCGCGAGGNGCTGCTGTTTTACATATGCTTAGACAGATTGTAGGAGATAGGACATTTAAAGAATTTCAGGCTGTATTTTTAAATAAATATGCCTTTGGTAACCCGGATACGGAAGATTTAATCAAAGTTGTCAATGAGGTTTCTGAAAAAGATTTAACCTGGTTTTTTAAACAATGGGTTTTAAGTGCTGGTCATCCACAATTAGAAATCAAATCAGAATGGAAAGACCAAGAATTAACCATTCATATCAATCAAACTCAGGTAGGCAGAAAAACACCTACCAAATATTATCTTCCTACAAAGGTAGCCTTCTTTTATAGGAATGAGGTAGTTGAGGAAGAAATTATTATAGATAGAAGAAGATCAATTCACCGTTATCCCATGAAAAAAGAACCGCTTTTTGTACGTTTTGATCCTGACAATGATTTGTTGCTGGAGATTGAACAGGCTCATTCATTNAATGGTTTATTGAGTCAGTTAAAACGTGATAATNTAATCGGTAGGATGGAGGCGGCAAAANCTCTTAAAGAATATTTAGATGATCCCAAAACAATTAGAGCATTGCAGCGGTCTGCGCTTCATGATCGTTCATGGTTCGTGCGTAAAGCTGCATTGCAATCTGTAGCCAAAGAAATGTCTTCAAAAGATTTCTTAATGGCATTTATACGTGAAAAACATTCGCAGCCTAGAAGAGCTATTGTTACAGGGATGTCAAAACACCATCCTGAAGAAGCTGTAAAATTAATTCGAAAATACATCGATACGGATAATAGTTATATTGTTCAAGCTGAAATGCTTCAACAGCTTGGTAATATTGGTGAAAAATCCGATATTGAAATGATTGAATTTTATAAAAACCAATGGTCACCAAGAAAAATTTTACGCAANGCTTCAGTTAAATCTTTAGCTAAACTTAAAGGCAATTAAGATCAANAGATTGATTGCTAGTTCATCGCTAGTTTTATTATTAACAGCCTNTCTTTTTTCCCAAACCAGAATTGANGGACGTATCGTTGACAAATCAACTTCTGAACCATTGGTCGGTGTTAACGTTTTCTTTTCAAAAACTACCTGGGGTGCGACTACTGATGATAATGGTTTTTATACATTAACCAATATTCCTGCCGGTCAGTATGAGCTTGTCGTTTCTATGATTGGTTATGAGGTTGAAAGAGAGCAGATGATCATCAAAACTGATGAAAGATTTACGTTGAATTTTAGATTACAATCGCGCGCAATTTTAATGAGTGAAGTCAACGTTACTGCTAAGACTGATAGGGTATGGAAAAAAAACTACGATCGTTTTAGNCGATCATTTTTAGGTACCAGCAAAAACGGTGAATNATGCTTGATTTTGAATGAATTCGTTTTGACGTTTGATGAGAATGGCCAATATTTTAGAGCTAAAGCGAGTCAGCCTATTCGAATTGAAAATCCAGAGTTGGGATATCGTATTACCTATATTTTAGATGATTTTGAAATTGATGGCACAGAAGTACGCTATGCAGGNGATCATTATTATGANTCGATGATCTCTAAATCNAAGCGTCAATTAAAAAAATGGGAAAAAAATAGAAAGAAAGCCTATAATGGCTCCTTGCGACATTTATTAAAAACANTGACNGATCGTTTTGATTTACGTTTTACANTAAANAATGGCATGATCATNCAAAATGATAATTGGAATTCTATTGCNGGCAGAAAGAAAGATCCATTGGTTAGAGAAGGCTTCTCCATTTCCATGAATAAAAAAGATCTGTTTGGAACCTCTTTGATCATTGAAGAGGAATATAAGCCCTTAAGATCCGACACCTTGGTGTTTCCNGGCGCCACNTACGAACAGCCATTGCTATCCTTTGAAGGAAGAATGATGGTAGTATATATGAAAGAATCTCCNGAGCTCGCATATATGATGGAAAACGATTCGCCATCATCNTATAAGCAAACATCATATCTTTTACTAAGNGCAGACTCCGTATATTACGATAGAGATGGACGGTTTTTTGAACCATATATGATTGAACAGCAGGGATATAGCTCATGGGAAAGAATAGGTGATCAGCTTCCATTCAACTATGAGCAAGAATAAATATTAATTCATACTTTTGATTTGATTCATAAAAAACTAAATTAAAATAATAGTAAAACAATTATAAGGGTATTTATGAAGACACAAAAAACGATTTTTCTTTCATTCTTCTCATTATTTATTATTAGCTGTGGAGCNAACAAAATTGTATATCCTACTCAAATTGAGTATACGGCTAATCCGCAACTAATTCTAGATGAGTTCATTGCTTATATTGAATNACAGGGTTATAAAATAATTAATGCCAATGATACCCGAATGACTCTCAGGAATCAAAATGGATTTTTTACTGCTGAATATTTAGAAACTGAGTGGTTTAACAGCGGTGTATATGATGAACCCACAGGGAAAGAATTTATTATCAAACAAAAGGTTTGGATTATTTTAGATAGCAATCAGATTTCTGTGAAATCTGTATTTGGCTACTTAGATGGAGAAGAGATGGTTGTTTTTGATAGCGCTCCAGATGAATTATATCGAGTGGTNAATGCACTTCCAGAAGGCCTTAAGCAGATGGTTTCATCCAAGGCATTGTAGTGNCAATTAAAATAAAAACTGATAATATTTCAAAATTTTCAAAAAAGATTAAAGAAATATCCTTTAATAATATTCAACGAAATTTTTTGAGCAATTCATTTGCTGCGCTTGAAAAAATCATTNATCCTAAAAAGAAGGATTATTCTTTAAAAAAATAGAATAGATAGCCNAGCATTTTTATCTATGTGAGCTACATCACAAGAGGAAAATATGCACTTGAACTATCGTTTTTAATTAACTAATTTGACGCAGACTTTAAGTAGTCATAGTTAAAGAAATTAAGGAGATCATTATGATTCGCAATTTACAAGTACTTGCTATTGCTCTTTTAGTATCTTCAGTTTCACTTGCTTTTGGGCAAGCAGAAGCCGATGATGCTACTGTTGGTAAATCTGTTAGAGGCGATGACGGCACAAAACAAGCCGCGCCTGCTGCAGCTACACCAAAAATGAAGCCTGGCAAAGAAAAGAAAGTATATGTTGGCACAAGTCATGAAGCTGGTAAAAAAGCAGCTGTTGACGCAAAGCCAGAAGGAAAAAGAAGAAGAGCTTGGCAGTTTTGGAAAGCNAAAGATTCTGAAGGTGAAAAGAGCCCTAAGAAGCCAAAGAGCTAATTTTTCTTTCTATACTAATCTCAAAAATAGGGTGAATTTTCACCCTATTTTTTTTGCCCTGAATACCTTTAAATTATGCTGTATATTAAATAGGAGTTTTTAATTAAATGAATCTGCGAACTTTTATAACATCTGCTATTTTTTCAATTTCACTAGTTTTTAGTCAGTTTAATTACCAAGTAAGTGGTGGTTATTATGATCGCGCTGGAAATACTGATTACAAATACTANAATGCAGGCTTTTCTGTAACCTCGTACGGNGATATTAATTTTGGAGGTATAACCGTTAAAGATTCTGAGTTTCTTTTATCAGTNGATAAGAATTTTTCAACATACGCTGGTCAGGACTATGAGGATGATCAAAATATTTTATTTCTTTTTGACCTTTGGGCAAATGGCAGATTCTCNCCCTTTATCATNGCAGANAATTCCTACGATACCTATCGCGGTATNAAAGANAGAACAAANTTTGGNTTAGGTGCTAAATATAGAGTTTTTGGNGATATGCTATCAGTTAGCGCAGCTTTTTTATCTGAGAGCGAAGAAGTTTTAGGCAAAGGCCGTGTTTATGAATATGTTGATTATGGTGACTCGTTAGGTCTTTATGCTTTTTCAGATCACCCAGGAATCAAACCATCTACCTATAGTCGAATTTCTATTCGGCCAAAGCTAAAACTACCTATCGGCGAAAATTTTTACTTTCAAAGCGAATATTATTATAAACCAGCCGGAGATGATGTGCTTACTGATTGGAAAAATAAATTTGTAATTAAAACAGCTGAAGAATGGCTAAATATTGAGATCAGTTATAACTTTAAGTCAGATACTCAGCCTGCACCAAAATATTTTATGACCTATTCGGATAAATTCTCTCATACCGCGACCTTTGAAAAACCTGGAAAAGGGACCGTTACTTTTGATCAAAACCCGGAATATGCAAAAGCCGCTGGATATGGTGATTATTATCTTACGGAATACAAAAAAGACGATACAACTTTAAGGGTTGGATTTAGTATTTCATTTTAATATCTCTTTAAGATATTTTAACTAGATAGTTGTCTTAATCGCTCAAATAAAACTACACTAGCTGCTGCAGAGACGTTTAATGAATTTGTTTTTCCCTGCATAGGTATAGTTGTTTGAAAATCGCAATTATCTAATACAATTTTTTTAATTCCGCTTCCTTCGCTTCCTACTACGATTACTATCTTTCCTTTATAGTCAATTTTGTGCCAGTCTTTAGCATTAACTCCATTTTCCATTGCTACAATCCAAAATCCATCCTTCTTTAACTGCTCAAGAGCTTGATGAATATTATTGACCAAGTAAATTGGTATTTCAACAAATGCACCTTGACTGACCTGAATAACGGTATCGGTAATTTTGCAACTATCGTATTTTGGGATAATAATTCCATCAACACCTGCGCATACGGCAGTTCGAAGGATTTGACCTAAGTTTTGAGGATCTTCTATGCGATCAAGAGCTAAAATACATTTATTACCGGTTTGATCTTTTAATGAGGGAAGCTCAGTCTCTATCTGCGCATTAAAATGCACAACAATTCCTTGCGTTCTGTATTCTTTATAGATCTGTTTAAACTGAGTTCGAGATAAAAATTTTACATGACCACCATAGTGTCCCAAAAGATGAGTAACTTGACCATCGCTTTCTGCTTTGCTTCCATTTTGAATAATAATCTCAGAAATTTTATATTTTCTTGATGAAAGTACAGCAATGCAGCCATTAATACCGAAAATAGTATGTTTATCATTTAACATATGTTGTGCTAGAATTTAAATAAGAATTAGATTTATTGTGAAATTTGCTTTAACATAAAGCCAGATAAGGAAATAAATAAATGTCTCCAAAAGAATTTAACAAGGTGTCTACTGAGCATTTTGGCGCCTCTAAAGGCATGAAGTACAAAACGATTAAACCGCACCATGAAGTATTGGGTGATCTTGAAGAAGGCGTTCTGCTTGAATTAGATAGCATAGCGCATTACCCAACCAGATACCGCCTGAAAGATGAAGAGGGAAAGCTCTGGACCATACCAACACATTCAGTTGAAAGGGTTGAAGAATGATTATAAATGTAAAAAAATATATACAATCGTTAATTATATTTTTTTTGTTTAGCCAGACGAATGTTGTATCACAAAATCTGTCCAAAGAGGAGTTGCAACTTCAAAAATACATCAATACCTATTCAGATGAAGCTATTCAGCTGCTAGAGAAAATTGTCAATATCAATAGCGGAACATTAAACATAAAAGGCAATCGCAAGGTCGGTAATATTTTCAAAAAAGAATTAGATAGGTTGAACTTTAAGACCTATTGGGTTACCTATGGTAAAGAAGTAGAGCGTGCGGGACACCTATTTGCTGAAATGCGAGGTGGCAAGGGTAAGAAGATCGTCCTGATTGGACACTTAGATACAGTATTTGAAAAAGATCATCCTTTTCAAACGTTCAAAAGAGAAGGCGATAAAGCATATGGTCCTGGAGTGGCAGATATGAAAAGTGGTGATGTGTCAATTTTATACATTATGAAGGCATTAGACCACATTGGTGTGCTTGAAAAAATGAACCTAACCATTGTATTAACTGGGGATGAGGAAAAACTTGGAGCCAGTCCAGCTATTGTTAGAAAAGAGCTCATCGATGCTGGCAAATGGGCAGATATAGGACTTGGATTTGAAGGTACTTATGGTATGGACACCGGAACAGTTTCAAGAAGAAGTTCTTCATCATGGATACTAACAACCACAGGTATTCAAGGGCATTCATCTCAAGTTTTTAGCGATAGGCTTGGTTACGGTGCAATTTTTGAATCATCGCGTATTTTAGATGGATTTCGAACCCAATTGTCAGAAGAGCAATACTTAACATTTAACCCTGGCGTGATTGTCGGAGGCACTTCTACGCAATTTGACCCGGTTTTGGCGCAAGGTAGCGCATTTGGCAAAACCAATGTTGTATCTCAAACCGTAACGGTCCATGGAGGCATAAGAACAATCTCATCAGATCAGTTAGAAACCGCTATAAAATCGATGAAGAAAATTGTTTCAAATAATTTACCTGGAACTACAGCGAAAATAGAATTTAAGAGGAGCTATCCTCCCATGGAGCCAAAAAGTGCTAATTATGAATTATTAGAAAAACTAGAAAAAATTAACAAGGCTTTGGGTTATGGCCCAATCACGCCTTTAGACCCAAGCAGGAGAGGTGCAGCAGATATTTCATTTGTAGCACCCTATGTTGATGCTGCGCTTGCAGGGATGGGGCCTGATGGACATGCATCACATTCCTCAGAGGAGTGGCTTGATTTATCTAGCTTTCCAATAACGTCTACCCGTGCAGCAATATTTATTTATCGTTTAACTCGATAAAATGATACCTTTAGAACTATTTTTGTACAGCCAAGTTAGACAATTTGATCAAACCCATGTTCTGACCATAATTATTTGTCTGCTATTTTTAATTACCATTCCTTTTTTTGGTAGAAAATTATCAAATGAACACCAACGGATTGCGGTGATTGTTATAATTGTTTTTTCAATATTGCAAGAACTAGTCGATTACAGCAATCGTATAATTATGAGAGATCTTAATTGGGCTGAAGATTTGCCATTTCATATCTGTAATTATGTATTTTATATA
>PBPW01000058.1 GCA_002725545.1 Fidelibacterota bacterium
CCTTCATATGAAAGAATTGCCTTTGCTGTATTTGTTGGTTGTGCACCTTTTTCCAACCACTTTATTGAAGAATCAAAATCTAACTCTATAGTTGCTGGGTTAGTATTAGGGTCATATGTCCCTATTTTTTCAATATATTTCCCATCTCTTTTTGATCTTCCATCTGCAATCACTATCCAATATATAGGGTGACCTTTTTTACCGTGTCTTTGAAGTCTAATTTTTACTGCCATAACATATTAATATTTAGGGTACTCGACCCTGGTTACTAATTTTAAGCTGCAAATTTAGCATAATATTTTTATTTACTTATGTATTTGACTATTTTTGAGCGAATACAAAGAAATAGAAAAAATGGATTACGCTAAAGAATTTAAAAAATATGCTACTAAACATCATGGTATTAACTCTTTATATTATGAAAAAATAATCAGTAGTATGACTCCATACATTATTGAAGAAAGGCAGTTAAATGTTGCCCAAATGGATGTTTTTTCAAGACTTATGATGGACAGGATAATGTTCTTAGGCACCTCTATTACTGATAGTGTAGCAAATGTTATTCAAGCTCAATTACTTTTTCTTCAAAGTACCGATTCTTCAAGGGACATTCAGTTATATATAAATTCTCCTGGCGGAGGAGTTTATGCTGGACTTGGTATATACGATACAATGCAATTCATTAAACCTGATGTTGCAACAATTTGCACTGGATGTGCTGCTTCTATGTCGGCAATTCTTTTATGTGCTGGTAAGAAGGGTAAAAGATCTGCACTTAAACATTCTAGGGTAATGATTCACCAGCCACTTGGAGGAGTTTCAGGTCAGGCTGCTGATATTGAAATTACAGCTAGAGAGATCTTAAAGCTTAAGGATGAGCTTTACAAAATTATATCTAAGCATTCTGGTCAAAGCTTAAAGAAAGTTGCTTCTGATAGTGATAGAGATTATTGGATGAAATCTGAAGAAGCATTGAAATATGGAATGGTTGATGAAGTTCTAAATTAATTTGCAATGAGTGAAAAGGAAATTTTATGTTCTTTTTGTGGCAGAACAAAATCACAAACAAAACTTTTAATTGCAGGTTTAGATGCACATATATGTGATATATGTATTTCTCAGGCTGATCTAATTTTAAAGGATGATGAATCGAGCATCGACTCAGATAAAGTTGCTGTTGATCTTAAGCCTCCTAAAGAAATTAAATCTTTTCTAGATAAATATGTTATTGGCCAAGACCAAGCAAAAAAAGTTTTATCAGTTGCTGTCTATAACCATTATAAGAGGATACTTCAAGATAAGCTAGAAGATGATATAGATATTCAAAAGAGTAATGTTCTGTTAGCTGGTCCTACAGGAACTGGAAAGACACTCCTAGCTCAGACAATTGCAAAACTATTAAATGTCCCTATAGCTATAGTAGATGCTACTGTTTTAACTGAGGCGGGATATGTTGGTGAAGATGTTGAAAGTATTTTAAGTAAATTACTACAAGCAGCAGATTTTGATGTAAAAAAGGCTGAAAATGGAATTGTTTTTATTGATGAAATTGATAAAATCGCAAGAAAAAGAGATAATCCTTCAATTACTAGAGATGTTTCAGGTGAAGGAGTACAGCAAGCTTTGCTAAAACTTCTAGAAGGGACTATAGTAAATGTTCCACCAAAAGGAGGNAGGAAACATCCAGACCAAAAGTTTATTGAACTTAATACNTCAAATATACTTTTTATTGCAGGTGGAGCTTTTGATGGAATTGAGAAGATTATTAAAACAAGGCTTAACCTTCAATCTATTGGTTATAAAATGTCAAAAGAACATAAACTTCAGCAACAGGAAGACAATGTTTTAAGATATATTAATCCTCATGATGTTAGGGCATATGGTCTTATCCCTGAAATTATAGGTAGACTTCCTGTGTTNAGTTTTTTAAACCCTCTATCAAAGGATGCCCTTAAAGATATTATGACAGTTCCAAATAATGCTTTGATAAAACAGTATGAGAAATTATTTCAAATGGATGGTATAAGTTTCTCAATAACACCTACTGCNATAGATTATATAGTTGANAAAGCAATGGAATATAATTTGGGNGCAAGGGGATTAAGAAATTTGTGTGAGGCTATTTTAAATGATGCAATGTTTAATCTTCCNAATTCAGAAATTAAAGATTTGAAAGTAACTAAAATTTATGCTGATCAAAAGTTACAAATGATAGATATGACATATTTGAAAGCAGTTTCTTAATTTAAAGATTTTAATTCCTCTATATAATNTCTAGAATTTGAAAGTCNNGGAATTTTATTTTGTCCTCCTAGTTTCTTTTTTGAAGATAGCCAATCATANAATAGACCTGNNCTTGCCNTAACAACTTTAGGTGCTTTCATTGTTGAGTCTTTATACCTTTTAGCTTCATAATCCGAATTTATTTTTTTTAAATTTTCATCAAGGGNTTTTGTAAANTTTTCCAAATCCNTAGGCTCCTNAATGAACTCNATCAACCACTCATGANNGCCAGTTTTATNTGAGCTCATNTATATTGGAGCTGCAGTATAATCTTTAATTCTACAATTATTTTCTTCTGCAGCTTTNGCTAATGAAATTTCTGCATTTTCAATAATTAATTCCTCGCCAAAAGCATTAATAAAATGTTTTGTTCTTCCTGTAACTTTTATTCTATATGGATNCAGTGAAGTAAATTTTACCGTATCACCTATTTTATATCTCCATAAACCCGAATTGGTAGTAATTACTATNGCATAATTTTTGTTGAGTTCTACCTCGCTCAAAGGAATTATTTTATCAGTATTATCAGTGGGAATAAACTCATAAAATATTCCATAATCTAACATAAGTAATAGTTCAGAAGAGTTGTTTTGGTCTTGAATTGCAAAAAATCCTTCAGAGGCATTATATATTTCATAATATTTAAATTTTTTTGATGGAAACAAATTCTTGTATAATTCTCTATAGGGTTCAAAATTTACTCCCCCGTGAAAATAAACCTCACTATTTTCCCATACTTCAAGGATATTTTCTTTCTTTGTCTCTTTAAGAACATTATTGAGCAGAACCATCATCCAAGAGGGGACTCCAGCAAAACTTGTTACCTTTTGATTTAATGATTCTTTTACTATTGCTTTAACTTTTTCTTCCCATTCTGGAATCAAAGAAGTTTTTTGACTTGGTGTACTACTAAGTTCAGCCCAGAATGGAAGATTGTCAATCATTATTGCAGATAAATCACCATAATAGCTCATGTTATCCTCATATATTTCTCTTGACCCCCCTAATCTAAGACACTTTCCAGCAAGAAGCTGAGAATCTTCATTATTGTTAAAATATAGTGACAGCATATCTTTCCCAGCTTTATAATGACAATCATCAAGACTTTCATAGCTTATAGGAATAAATTTGCTTTTTGCATTAGTGGTTCCACTTGATTTTGCAAACCATTTTATAGGGGTATTCCAAAAAATATTTTGCTCACCTTTTCTAACCCTCTCAATATTTTCACTTATTTCTTCATAAGAAATACAATCTACTCTATTACTAAAATCTTTATAATTTTTAACACTTTTAAAATCATATTTTTCCCCAACTTCAGTATTAATGTTATATACCAATAGCTTTCTTAAAACTTCTTGTTGAACTTCATTAGGAAATTTTTTGAATAATTCAATTTGATTGATTCTTTTTTTTAAAAACCAAGAAGCTACAGAATTGAATAAAGGAATTGGCATGGATTATATATATTTATTATAAATAAAAATATAATGTTCTCGGGAGTTTTACAAAAGATGACAAGTATTCATGATGACCCTGTTAGGTATATTCTAGACTTTGAATCTAACTTTATGTTAATGAATCAGGCTATAAATAAGGAGATACATATTTCAAAAAAGGGATATTGCTGCTTATCATGTACTGGTAATATTGAGATTTTTGCAAATGGTTTTTGTAAAAAGTGTTTTTTTGAGTCACCTAAGTCTGGTGATTGGGTCATGAGGCCAGAGTTGAGTAAAGCTCATCTTAATGAGGAAGATAGAGATCTTGAATTTGAAAAAGAAATGCAATTACAACCTCATATTGTTTACTTTTCTATAACCAGTGAGCTTAAAGTTGGTGTAACAAGAATGAATAACATGATGACTAGATGGGTCGATCAAGGAGCTATTGAGTCCATTATATTGCTTGAGCTTCCTAATAGATATTTAGCAGGTTTAGCTGAAGTTGAGCTAAAAGAAGGATACTCTGATAAAACTAATTGGAGGAAAATGTTAACTAATGAAATCAGTAAGGTTGATCTAATAAAGGAAAAAAAGAATGCCTTAGAAAGATTATCCGATGATTTAAGAAAATATAAATCAGATAATAATGAGGTTTATAAATTTAATTATAATGTTTTAGACTATCCCAAAAGTGTTAAGTCGATGAGTTTAAAAAAATCTGATCAAATAAAGGGTAGATTGATTGGCATTAAAGGACAATATTTAATTTTTGAAGATTCAAGCGTATTTAATATTAGATCAAATGAAGGATATGTAGTTGAAATTGGTTTAAAATAATTGCTTGATTTCATTTTCATCAAGAAATCTATATTCACCAACCTTAGTATCTAGTTGAATATCCATAACCCTAATCCTTTTTAGTTTTGTAACTCTGTATCCAAGTGTATTACACATTCTTCTGATTTGTCTATTTAGCCCTTGGGTTAGGATTATCTTAAACTGATTTTCATAAGTTTTTTCAACATAACATTTTTTTGTGAGCTTACCCATAATTCTAACTCCGCCTCTCATTTTCTGAATGAAATCTTTGTCAATTTTTTTATTTAATGTTACTAAATATTCCTTCTCTTTTTTGTTCTCAGCTCTTAATACATTATTTACAATATCTCCATTGTTCGTTAATAGTATTAGCCCTTCACTATCTTTATCAAGCCTTCCTATTGTAAACAATCTTTTATTAAAATTGATATAATCAATAATATTATTTTTTACTTTCTGGTTTCCAGTGCATTCAATTCCAACAGGCTTGTTAAATGCTATATATATTTTCTCTTCTATTTTATTTATTTCTTCTCCATCAACCTTTACCTGATCATCTCTACTAACTTTTGAGCCTAAAACAGCAATTTCCCTGTTTATATAAACCCTTCCTTGTGATATTATTTTATCAGCCTCTCTTCTTGAGCAGAATCCAACCTCACTTAAATATTTATTTATTCTTGTTTTTTCTTCCAAGACCTAATCTATTTTTATTTCTTCTCCAACTTTTAATTTAAATTTTTTCCTAAATAACCATACAAAAAAGTATAGAAGGGGAGTATCTAAAATTGCCACAATAACTTTAAACAAGAAGCCAGAAATTAAAAGAACCCAAAACTTATCACTTGGAATAATATCAGCTATTATTAATAAAGAAATAATAGTGAATGTGTCCATTAATTGAGATGTGAAAGTAGAAAAGTTATTTCTTAGCCAAAGATGTTTCCCTTTAGTTAACTTTTTCCAAAAATGATAAATTCTAATATCAATATACTGTGCAATTAAGTATGCAAACATTGATGCAAGTACTGCTAGGGGAGCATTCAAAAACACTTGATTAAAAGTTTCATCATTAATTGGAGAAGCCTCTATAGCTGGAACCTGACTAGATATTAGAATTAGTAAAATTGAAAAAATAGATGCAAAAATACCAGTTGTTACTACCCGATTAGCTTTTTGTTTGCCATAAATTTCTGAAATTAAATCAGTTATCAAAAAGGTAAGAGGATAAGGTAAAATTCCAACAGATAACTCAAAAAGCTTTACTCCATATATATTAATATCAAAAGGATACCAATAAAATATTTTTGTGAAAATTAAATTTGAGGCTACTAACGAGGTTATAAATAACCCTGCAAGAATTAAATAAATTTTATTAGCAAGAACAATCTGATTTTTTTTCATAATCGCAAATTTATAATTAAAGATTGAAACTTTTCTGATAAAAGTCCCATAATACAATGCCAGCTGCTACAGATACATTAAGAGAATGTTTTGTTCCAGCTTGAGGAATTTCAAGCACATATTTTGAAGCTTTAATAAATTCATCTCTAACCCCATCAACTTCATTTCCAAATACAAAAC
>PBPW01000059.1 GCA_002725545.1 Fidelibacterota bacterium
CTTTTTATTTAATTCGAGTACTTCAACATTATTTTTTTTTCTCAAAAGTGTTGCATATTTATAATCATCATAAGATTTTTTAGAGTCAAAAAGATAAATATTTTCTTCATTTTTAATATGCTCAGATACTTTAACTTCTTCAAAAATCTCATCATATGATAATTGAGAATGTCTTAAAAAATTTGCTAAAGATTTTGATATTTCTTCAACTTTATCCTTACGGCAATTATTTAGAAATTTTAGAGCCCAAGGTAGATTTTTTATAACATAAAAAAAATCTACAGCTAAAGGGCTATCTTTTTTAAACAACATAGAGGGTATCTGTTTAAATAGAGAAGGAGAGTTAACTGGAACACTTGCATAATCTGCAAAAGTACAAGCATGACCATAACTAGTCATTGTACCAGGATCTTCTTTGTCAATAACAGTAACTCTAAAGCCAGATTTTTGTAAAAAATATGCAGTACATATGCCAACTATACCAGCTCCAACAACTACTACTTTCTTCACAAATTATTGTCTAGAAATGCCACGCATTTTTTCTGATCGGCGACGAAGTAACTCCACTGTTGTTAATAAAAAAATTGATAAAGCAACTAAACATGTTGCCATACATAATATTACTGGGCTTATTTCTTGGCGAATACCTGCCCACATTTGTTTTGGTATGGTTAACTGATCTAAACTAGCCATAAACATTACAATTACAACTTCATCAAAAGAAGTAATAAAAGCAAATAATGCTCCAGATATAACACCTGGCAATATTAAGGGCATTATTACTTTAAAAAATGTTCTAATAGGCCTAGCTCCTAAACTTTGAGAAGCTCTAACCATATTCATATCAAAACCGACAAGGGTTGCTGTAACTGTAATAACAACGAATGGAGTTGATAAAGCTATATGAGCTAATATGATTCCTGTGAATGTATATACTAGGTTAATTTTTGCATAGAAAAAAAACATTCCTGCAGCAGTAATAATTAAAGGAACAATCATTGGCGAAATTAAAATCGACATAATAAGACCCTTATAAGGCATATGTGGTCTGCTTAATCCTAATGCAGCCAACGTCCCTAAAGCTGTGGCAAAAAAAGTAGAGACAAATCCTACAAAAAAACTATTTACTGTTCCTATCATCCATTTATTACCACAAGGAGTAGTTAAAGTTTTATCTGTACATATTCCAACCATGTAACGATACCACCTTAAAGACCATGCTTCAGGATCTGGTGGCCAAGCTAACATACCTTCGGTAAAAACCATAAATGGCGATTGACTAAATGATATTGGAATTATCGCTACTAATGGAGCTATTAAAAAAAAGAAAACAATTCCACAAGCTACAAGATATAAATAGTAATAAGTTCTTTGAATTGGTGTTGCGTAACTTGGTAATGCCATATTTTATCCTAACTTTATATTATCTATTCCAACAATTTTATTGTAAAGCCAATATAAAACTAGCATTACTGCTAGAAGTATTGATCCTATTGCAGCACATAATCCCCAATTTAAAGTAGTCTTTAAGTGATAAGCTATCCAATGACCAATTAGCTGACCATCTTTTCCTCCAACTAATTCAGGAGTAATAAAATAACCTATTGCTAAAACAAAAACTAAAAGACCTCCAGCACTCATACCTGGAACAGTTTGAGGTAAATAAACTCGTATAAAAGCTCTGACAGGTTTTGCGCCTAAATTTTGAGCAGCTCGCATATGACTTTTAGGAATAACTTTCATAACACTATAAAGAGGTAGAATCATAAATGGTAAAAGTATTTGAGTCATAGCTATAATTGTACCGGTCATATTGTAGACCATTTGAATCCGTTGATCGTCATCAATAATACCTAACCAAACTAAAACTCCATTAATTACTCCTTTTTGTTGCAACATTACTATCCAGGCAGTTGTTCTTACTAATAACGAAGTCCAAAAAGGGAGTAGTACAAATATCATTAATAAATTACTGTATCTAAGTGGAAGATTTGCTAACAAATGTGCGACTGGAAAACCTAATATTAAACAAAAGAAAGTTACATAAACACTAACTTTAAGTGTTCTAATCCAAGTTTTAACATACATACGTCTTTTTTCATCTTGCATAATAACATTGCCATCAATATCGTACGTTCTATCAATTGCATTCCAATAATAAATTAATGTTCGTTCTTCAGTCATTTGAGCCATTGATATCCAAAAAAGAGTATCTCCCCAACCCTCGTGAATATCAATTAATGTATCTTTGTAATTAGTTGGCAATTCTCCCGATTTATATATCTTTTTAATTTGTCTTCTTGTTTTTTTAATTAAACTTTTCCAACCAGACTTTGAATAATTCATTCTTGTTAAAGCTTTACCAACTTGAATTCCTTCTCCAGTTGCAAGTTCAAAAAAAATAGCCTCATAAACTTCTTCAGGAGGTAAATCATTTCGATCCCACTTTCTGTATTCTTCAAAAGTATTTGGAAAAACAGTATTAATATGAGAATCATCTACACTTCTAAGCAACATGTCTCCAATTGGAACAACAAAAGTTACCAAAATAAATAACAACAAAGGAAAAACTAAAAGAAAAGCTCTGATCTTATTTTTTCTTTCAGCTTTTTTTAAACTTACCTTTAAAGGCAATCCATCTGTTGTTAAAATTTGTTCAGTAGTAGAAATAAAAACCTCCAATTAAAAAGGGCGAGTTAAACTCGCCCTATTTTTAAAACATATTCTCTTTTATATCAAGCTTAGTTACCCATCCATGCAGCATAACGCTCATCGATTTCAGCTCCATTGTCTGCCCACCATTCTGGATCTCCCATTACAGAGATTTTTAATCTTTCTGGTGTATTAGGCATATGAGGCATAACATCAATTCCAGTGTGGAACCATGGCTCTCCAGCTTTGATAATATCAATACCAGATGCTCTCATTGGACCATAAGTAATATATTTTGCTTGCTCAGCTTGAGAAGCTGGTGAAGTTGAATGAATTAAGAAATCAATTGCATTTTCTCTATCTGGAGCACCAGTCATTAAGCAAAGATATTCTTGCTCAAGTAATTGTCCTTCCCAAATATATTCAAAGTTTTCACCTTCACTTAAAACAGCAGCTCCAACACGTCCATTATAAGCAATAGACATTGAAACTTCTCCACTTTTAACTAGCTCAAGTGGTTTTGCTCCTGCAGACCAATGTACAATATGATCTTTAATTGTATCCATTTTTGCAAATGCTCTATCAACAGCACCTGTTTGATCTTTTAGAACTGTGTAGACAGCTGAAGGTTTAACTCCATCTGCAACTAAAGCCATTTGGATAAATCCATTTGCCCAAGTATGAACTCCTCTTTTGCCAGGGAAATTTTCAACATCGAAAAAGTCTGCAATTTTAGTAGGTTTATTTCCTGGAAATGCATCTGGATCAAAGAATACTACATAAGTCCAAAAGATTTGTGGTCCACAACAGTCAGATAAATTAGTTACACCATTTGCTTCCATATCTGCAATCAAACCATCACCGTTATCAGCAGCTATGAAATCTCCGTATAAACCAGAAATATCTTCAAATAGACCTTCATCACAACCTGTAATTGCTTGGTCAGGAAGTACATCAACAAGATCCCATGCTACATTACCACTCTCAACTTGTGCTCTTACTTCTCCTAAACCACCATTATAGTTCTCAAACTGAATGATATCAGGATTGCTATAAGTATCTTTGTATGCTTTGATTTGACTCTCTGTATAAGCACCACCCCAAGAAGCAACTGTTACTGCGTTTGCTGCAAATGGAAATGCTAAAAAAGCCAAAAGGAAAGCTTTAAAAAATTTTGACATAAGTTTCCTCCTTTTTTAGTTAACTATTAATTTTTAGATCTTTATGTCTTAATATGCCAATCGTCTTAACATGACTAAAGACTAAAAAAAAGATTAAAATACCCCAGAAAACTAGGAAATTAAAAAAAATAATACCTTAATTAATTATAATCAAGAGCTCTAATATCAGATGGCTCCCAAGATACATGTATCTTTGATTTTTCTTTTAAATTAATTTCTCCTTCATTTGGTATCTTAACAATAAATTCATTACTGCCACAGGCATTTAATCTTGCTCGAATATGATCCCCTAGATAAATCAACTCTTCAACTTCACCCTCAAATTTATTTACATTTGAGTTAGTAGAATTAATAACTACTCTTTCTGGCCTAACAGACAGTTTTGTTTTATCGCCAATAGAACCAACATTAATTTTAAGTGCTTTAACGGTGCCACCACTATCAAGATCAACTTCACAATATTCACCATTTAATTCTTTTACAGTTCCTAACATTGTATTATTTTCACCAATGAATTCTGCAACAAAAGAGTTTTCAGGTTTTTCATATAGAATATCAGGAGTAGATAACTGCTGGACTACTCCATCATTAAATACTGCAATACGATTAGACATAGTCAAAGCTTCACTTTGATCATGTGTTACATAAACAACAGTAATGCCAATTCTTTCATGAATATGTTTTATTTCATATTGCATTTGTTCTCTCAAATTTTTATCTAAAGCTCCCAGCGGTTCATCCATTAATACCAAACGTGGTTCAAAAACTAATGCCCTAGCTAGTGCAACTCTTTGCTGCTGACCTCCTGAAAGTTGTGCTGGAAAACGAGTTCCAAATTCACCTAATTCGACCATATCAAGAGCTTTTTTAACTTTTTCTTCGACTTCAGATTTATTCATTTTTCTAACCTCTAAAGGAAAGGATAAATTTTCTTGAACTGTCATATGAGGAAATAATGCATAATTTTGAAATACCATTCCTATTTCTCTTTCATAAGGTGGTATTTTGCTTATTGGTTTATTTTGTAGGTATATTTCACCATTAGTAGGAGTTTCAAATCCAGCTAACATCATTAAAGTTGTAGTTTTACCTGAACCTGATGGNCCCAACATAGTTACAAATTCTCCTTTTGAGATATTAAGATTAAGATTTTTAACTACTAAAACTTCTCCATCATAACTTTTGTCAATTTTTTCAAATACTACAAAATCATTAGTTTGAGATTCCACTATACTCTCCTCTATTATTTAGTTGTGATAAACGAAATACCTGTCATAAGCATAATAGTCAAAAAAAAATTAACATAAAATGAAGTTAATAGGTATTTTTTTTGCTCTTGGAGCAGGTTTATTTTTTGGAATATTAGCACCTACAACAAAGATTTCCTATAATTTAGGTGCCGGTATCGGTTTAGCGATAATATTGAGATATTTTGTAGCATCTTTATTAATTGTACCCTTAATACCCTCTCAAAAAAACTTAATTAATATTTACAAAAATAATCTCCCTGATTTTATAACCATAACATTTGGTTCAATTTTTTTAACTTCTGGTTTATTAATCTCAGTTAAATATATTGAAGTAAGCTTAGCAATATTAATTTTTTGTACTTATCCTATTTTAGTTTTNTGCTATGCTATTTTTTTTGATAAAGAAAAAATAACTAATGGTATTAAAAGTTTATTCTTATTAACTTTCATAGGACTTTTTTTTGTTTTAGGTCCATCTTTTATAAATTTAAATATTATTGGAGTCTTTTCAGCTTTTATCGCATCAATAGGAGCAACAACAATGATTGTGATCAATCAAAAAATGTCAAATAAATTGATTACTCCTATACAAATTAATATTTTTATTAATATTTTTAATTTAATTTTTTTCTTTTGTATTTTATCTTTATTTTTTTCAATTAATTATAATATTCCTACAATAACATTTTTTATAATTTTAATTCCATCACTAAGTTATGCAATTGCATTATTTTTACAACTTTTAGCTATTCCTAAAATTGGTCAATCTAATACAGCTTTATTTTTATATTTAGAGCCAATAGTAGCTATAATAGGTGCTGTAATTTTATTAAAAGAAACTTTAAATTATTATCAATTATTTGGAGCTGTTTTAGTATTATCTAGTTTAGCTTTGGCGACCTATTTGACTAAAAAAAATTAAAAATGAGTTTTCATAAAGTTAAACCAATTTGTGCCTATAATTTTTAGTGCAATCTGTTCTTTAATTCCATTTTTACACATAGCCTCAAAAAGATTTGTGATATNACTTGGTTTTTGATACCAATGCGGTTGCTTAGGCCACTTGATATTTTTGTCTTTCGATTCCCCGTAATCTATTTCTTTTGTCCACTTACCATTACGCATCCACATTACTACTTCATCAGGCCAATTTAAACACAAGTCTGATCCAATACCTATATTGTCTGTTCCAATTAAGTTAATTAATTCTTTTATCATTGAACAAAAATCTTCAATCTTACAATTACCATTATCTTTTAAATGATAAGGATATAAACTTAATCCTATAAAACCATCTTTGTTTACAAGTGCTAATAAAACATCATTATCAATATTGCGCAGTGATTGATGAAAGAAAGATGGATTTGCATGTGATATCGCTACAGGTTTTTTAGAAAATTTAATTGCATCTAAACAAGTAACTTTTCCTGCATGACTAAGATCNACAATCATGCCTAAATTATTCATTTCTTCTATAACTGCTTTCCCAAATCTGCTAACTCCAGAATCTTTTTCTTCAAAACAACCCCCCGCTAAAGGAGTTTGGTTATTATAGGTTAATTGCATAAAACGTAGACCTCTATTAAAAAATTTTTCAATCAAAAAAATATTGTTAGCAATTGGTGCTGAATTTTGAAATCCAAATATAAAAGCAACTTTGTTATTCTTTTTAGCATCTAAAATATCTTGGGTTTTTTTGGCATGACAAATAATATCACTATTCTCTTTTATTAAATTCTCAAATTCTGATATTTTATTGAAAGACTCTTGAGTATCTTCCCAATACACTAAAGTAGTATGAANAGCTGTTACTCCACCATTCCATAAATCTTCTAATATTTCTCTATTCCAATTACAATATTCTAAACCATCTATTANAATTTGATTTTTTGGTAAATTTGTCATAATTTATTTCATATCAATACTTAATTATTTGTTATAATTCACTATATATATTTTTAATAATGACTCAAAAAATTCTAAAATATACCAATCCATCTCAAATGAACTTGAAAGAAATGGGGTCAAGATATCCATCAAGATTAAGCTTTTCTCGAAGTATGTTGAGAACTTTAGTGAAAGAAAATTGGAAAATTAAAAAATCAAAATTTGATTTAGATAAAAATGGTTTTGGCACAGCCATTTATCAAATTACCACTAAAAAGGAGATTTATTCCTTAGTATGTTTTTCTCGATTTTTAAAAGATGAAGATAGAAGTGATAGAGTAATAGCTGACAAATGGGATACTGCTTATACTCTTCACATAGGTAAAATAAATGAAAAAGATTTAGATAGATTAAAAAAAAATGTTCCACTTCAAGAGTCAGGAAGAAACTCACCAAATGAATTGGTTCTAAGTCGTGCGAATAAAAGTGTAAGACTATTTAAAAGAGTCGTTGAATGTCTTTCNAAGGGTNTTCAGCCTAAAATAAATGAAATTAATGATGTAGGNTATTTAATGCGAACTACAGCGGTATATGGAAGTGGTAAATTTGGGTTGTCTGATTTTATAAGAACAAAAGAAGTCACTTCATTTGATCAACCATTTAGAGCTGAAATGCTTGCAGTTTATATCATTAGAGAATTTAGCGTAGATCTAGTGGAACATATAGCTTATCATTTAAATCCAAAAAAAGCTGTAAANCTAGATAATAAATTAAAACAACATTTAGGCATTGGCAATTCGACAGGCCTTGGNATGGCTCCATTTATAATCAAACATCCTAAGCTTGTCCATAAATGGATGAGTCAGTATAATCTCGCAATAGAGAAAATTGCCTCCACTAAAACTCTAACAAAAAATAAACTAAATAAATTTGTTGCATTAATAAATAAAGCAAAAGATTATTTAAATGAAGTAAAAACTACTGATAATTATCAAATANAAAAAAATAAAGANGCTTTGAAAGATATAAAAAAAATAATTAACTTTTGTAATAAAATTAATTCTAACATAAAGAAAAATAAATGGAAAAACATTTTAAACTTTGCACATAAAAATCTATCTTATGATGCACAAGAGATAATCAAAGTNCAAATTATAGAATTGTATCCTGGCNTAGCTGACAATTTAAGTAATGATATGTCAAACTCTGATGAAATGTATTTAAAAGTTAATCAGAAAATTTCATCTTTAAAAAAATTTATTGAAAAAAATTATAATTGGGCTTTAAAAATAAATTTCAATAAGAAAGAAAACTTACATTTATTTTGGTACATATCTGCAGAAAAGTTAGAACCACGATTAGGNGAAAGATTTAATGAAAATGGATCAGAGTTGGAACAGCCATTAGGTATAGGCAGAATGGTAAATAATTTATACTGTTTTTTAGAAAGTCACAAAGACATATTANATGAAACGGTAGGAAAATTTTTGCTTAGTTATCCAGAGTTTAGGGGAATNATAAGAAGAATACAAACTTTATCAGATTATAAACTTGGTGAAGTTAAAGATAATATATTGGCAAAAAATACTATGCCAATTGATATGTTGAGATTTAAATTATCTTTTTTTGGAGCATCACGTTATGATCCCAAATCTGAAAAATGGTTAAGAGTAAGTTTTTTTACTGGAGCTCCATTTTATAAAGAATTATCTAAACAAAATGTTGATAGTTGGGGTTTTGCTACTATGAATTCTTACCAATAGTTGTGGGCTATTCTTTCTACGAAGTATATATAACTACTCAAAGGGCATTNTCTGCTATGGGTTTTCCGCATGGATCAGATGAGGATGCAGCTTTTATAATATCCTGGCTAGAATTAAATAATTTTAGAGGTGTTTCTTTACTGGCTAATTCAATCAGTAAATTAGATCAAAAGTACCAAGGAATACTGAACATTGAAGATTTAAATAAAGCAATAAATTTTAAAAAAAGATCTATTTTAATGAAAGGAACTGGATTAGTAGATTTTATGCTATCTAAAATAACAAATAAAAAAAAGATTTCAGTAAAAATAGAAAACTGTGAGAATGGAATTTTATTCTTACCTCTTTTATATAAAATTTCTAAAAAAATAAATTATCTTAGATTATCATTTTGTGACTCAAATAATAAATTAAACACATATGAATTAATAAATAAAAAAATAATAATTAAAAATAAAATAAATAATAATTTATTAAAAAATAATGAAGTGATTATTGTAATGCAAAATAATAAAAAATTTAATAATGCTTATAATTATAAAATAATTTCTGAAAAAGAAATTCAGAAAAATTTATCACGCTCCTTAGAGCCTGAAGAGCATCCATGGAATAAGGTTAGCAAAATAGCTAACAAAACATTTGTACCAGAATCTGAAGAGTCTAGAAATAAAGGAGCTGGTGGAGGTGATGCAAATGATTAAACAAAAAAATAAATTAAAGAAAAGGTAATTCGCATAGAGAGCCATTATAAAATTTTCCTTCAATTTCAATTTTACAAGCTTCTGAATAATTCCAATAAGATTTTTTCACCATAATTATTCCAATAACTTTTTTAAAATGTGGAGAAAAAATACCAGATCTTAAATCTCCTATTATATCATTATTGTAATCATAAACATTGATAGAACTGCTAACATTTATAAACTTAGAATCAATTGTTATGCCCATTAGTTTTTTATTAATACCATCTGACTTAATTTTAATTAATTCATCTTTTCCAATAAACTCTACATCATTATCTAAATTAACATATTTATCGAAACCACATTCAAGAGGATTGTCATTATTATCAAAATCATTGCCACAAGATAATAATGCGCTTTCTATTCTTTCAATAAGGTTAGGGTAACCAGGTTTTATATTATAATCTTTTCCAACTTCAAATAAATGATCATATAATTCTAATCCAGAACTTGTATTTTCAACATATATCTCATAGCCTCCTTGCTT
>PBPW01000060.1 GCA_002725545.1 Fidelibacterota bacterium
TAGTATAACAGTTGCAGAATGGTTAACTAAACAAATAAGTGTTCAGGTTGAAATAGACATGGACTATAATTCTGACGAAGCATTCAGGTCTAATAAATTAATTTCTGCGACTAAGGGATGGGCTAATTCTTTAGGGTATAAAGTTAATGTTAAACCTAATAGTCAAATTGCTACAAGAGCAGCCGATCATCATTGTAAATAATTACTCTATTATTTTATCAAATATTTTATCTCCTCCAAAACGAACAACATCCGCCGCTGGCAAACCAGTTTCTGTCTCAACTTTTGCAATATAGTTTTTTGCCTCATCCTCATCCAGTCTAGATGTATTTAAAGCAATCCCTACAACTTTAGAGTTAGCGTATGTTCCCAGAACATTTGCAAGTTCTTCGTTTAGTTTTATAAAGCTTAAAAGGTTGGGGACTTTTACCCAATCCGGAGATCTTAATGTGTCTTTATGAGCTAAGTGACATAAGATCATATGAGTAGGACAAGTTCCTCTCATAAGAGGCAGGGTAGCTGTACTTCCAGGGTGTAAGATTGAGCCTTGTCCTTCTACTATCACAATATCTTTTTCTTTTTCTTGCATAACTGCCTGCTGTACGGCTCCACAAGCATAATCTAACTTATATGCATCAAGGGGTATTCCTTTTCCAGTAACTGTTATTCCGACTTGTCCAGTTGCAATAAATCCTACTTTAATATTTTTATCCTTTAAATAAGAATAGAGCTCTAACCCTGCAGTCATTTTTCCTGCTGCCATATCAGTGCCAATCATTAAGACTCTTTTGTTGTTTAATTTCATTGCTTCTCCTGAACCAATTTTAGGTATAAACTGAGGTATTCTTGTATCCCATATCCACTGATTTTTCTTATCAACTATATAGCTTGAATACTTGTCATTTAAGTTTACATGTAAACCATTAATTAATGAAAGTTCTAATTTTAAAGCCTTTATTATCATTCCCTCCCAGTGATCTGGTAGGACTCCTCCTGAAGTTAAGACGCCCATCAAAAGAACTGAAGCTCCCATTGATTTAGCTGATTCAAGTGAATCTACAATTACAATATCCTTTTTAAGTATAGGGGAAACATCTGAAACAACTTTCCCAGAATGAGTGCTGTCAATTACACAAACAATTTCATTCTCAAGGTACCTCATAGCACTAATTCCCATCTTACCATAGTCATCATCAAGACTTCCTTCCATCCACACTGCAACTTTATGTTTACTATTCAGCATAATTGTCAATATTTAATTGTGCCCCATGACCATTGCTATTATTGGTCATTGTTATTCCATTAACCATTTTAGCTCCTGAGCTTGGGTCTGGAGATAAATTATAATGAGAGTCCAAATCCACGTAATCAATTATTCCAGTTAATGAAGCTCCAGCCGAAATACTAACTGACGATTCACTCATACATCCGATCATAGTCTTTAATCCAAATGCCCTAGCTGTATTTAAAATTCTTAAAGCTTCTGTAATACCTCCGCATTTCATTAATTTTAAATTAATCCCATCCACAAAATTTGCAACCCTAGGGATATCTTCTGCAAACCTTAATGACTCATCTACAAATATTGGCAAATTTCTCCCTTTAAACAAAAATTTTAATTGATCTTCATTACCCTCAGCAAGAGGTTGTTCAATATATTCAGCTTTTCTTTCAGATAGCCATTTGATCATTTCTTTTGCATCGTCAAGAGTCCAACCACCATTTGCATCTACTCTAATTGCAACATTGGAAGATTTCGTAGATTCAAAAACTTGGGAATAAATATCTTTGTCATATTCAATACCATTAGGTGATCCTAATTTAACCTTTAGAGCTTGCACTTCTTTGTTTTTTAGAATTAGCTCCACTCTCTCTTTAACAATTTCAGGAGGATTGATTCCAACTGTTATTGACGTGGGGGTTGAAGGTATGGGTATACCTAGTAAATCATTTAACGGAAGATTGGCTTTCTTGGCTTTTAAATCCCATAAAGCAATATCTAGTCCTGCAAGAGCACAAGGTGGAGNTTTNAGTTCTTTNCCTTTTTCATATACCTCATGAATAGAAAGTCCCTCAATTCCTGNTTCAATTAAATTAACNAGGGCCTCTTCTACTTCAATTGCNGAACTTGCTCCTTCAGTTTTNCCTGGNGCAGATTCTCCCCATGCTGTAATACCATCTTCAATAATTTCAATAAACACATTTTGTGATTCAGAATGTATTCCTCTACTAATCTGTAGCGGGAACTTTTTCTTTAAATTAACTTTGTGAAACTTAATTATCATTTAATAGAGAATGCTCTAAGATAACTATTTTATTGGAGTACCTTTTGATTTAAAAGCATCTAGCTCCTCTCTTTTATATATAGGAGTACGATTTCTTCTTGTTATCCATTTTAGCTTACCATCAAGATGATATCTTATCAGTGTGCTTTCGCTAACTTTTAAATATTGGGCAGCTTTTTTTCTTGGAAGATAATTTATATGGTCTGGAAGATCTTTAACATCATAGTCGGATGACATTACTTCTCTAAAATTTCTGTCTATTTGAATATCTTGTTTAGAAACTCTTCTCCCTTCAAAATAAACTGAACTTACTCCGACTGGAAAAAACACCTGATCAAGATCTACCCATTTTTTTGACATAGCCTGCTAATTTATAAAAAAAAAATGAATTATTAAGCTATATTTGTTTAGTAATTAATCGATTAGATTATGAAGTCATGCATGTATATATTATTAATTGCACTATTACCCTATCAATCTTTTGCACAAGCAAAAAAAGGGTATGAACCATCAAACTCTGGAACAAGGAATTATGCTTCTGGCATCAATTCATTTAAATATGGAATAATTGGATCAAATCAAGATGCAACAGGGTCCCCAGTTGGTCTGGTAGCATCAATTGTTAGAAAAGTTCCCAGTGCAAAAAAAATTAGTGATAGATATGGCAATACTAGCATTGCATTAAGGGGGAGGAATTCAATTCAAGCAGCTGGAGATGAAGTACTTTGGGATATTGATGGCGTAAGATATATGACCCCGCCAATGATTGGAATCCATCAAGTCAAATATGTTGAAATTATTAAAGGAATTGCTGCAACAAACAAGTATGGTAGTGAAGGTGCTGCAGGAGTGATTATTATAAAAACTGCTGTTGCAGCAGATAATCAAGATCTGATTAATTCTCCAAAAAATTTATGGAGAACAGCAACAACAAAAAAGAAATCAACTAAAAAATAATTTATGAGAACTTATGTAACTACAATTTTAATCTTTTTAACAGGAATATCATCAGTGCATTCGCAAGATGATTTCCAAGAAGTAGGAGTTAACAATACTGACATAATTGCTTCACAATCGCTTGTTGATGCTCTTCAAAACAGAATCCCTGGTGCAAGAAAAATTACCGATAGATATGGGAATAAGAATCTTATGATAAGAGGCAGACAATCTTTTAAGACAGCTGGAGATGAAGTGCTTTGGGAAATTGACGGTATTCGGTATTCAAATCCTCCAACCATGAATATCAGTCAAGTTAAATATGTTGAGGTTTTAAAAGGGCTAGCTGCAACAAACAAATATGGTAGTGAAGGTGCTGCAGGAGTGATTGTTGTTAAAACTAATGTAAATCCAGAACAGATTAATAGTGGAAAAAATATCCTAAGGCCTAAAATGGCAAAGCCTAAGAAAAAGAAAAAGAAAAAGAAAAAGAAAAAATAAGCTGATATGATAAATAAATTGCCCCTTATATTATTAATATTTTGTTTTTCATGCAATGAAGAATCAATAGAAAACTATAACGAAGCTGAAATTTTAATTTCAATAGAGCTTCCCAAAGAGATCAACGAGACATCGGGATTAGAAATCATTAATAATAACTTTATTACTCATAATGATTCTGGAGGAGATCCTGTTGTATANGAGTTTAATCAAAACGGAGTAATCATTAATAGANATAATATTAATGGTGATTCAGGGTATAATCTNGAGAATGTAGANTGGGAAGATTTAGGAGCAGNTGGTGAATATCTTTATATCGCCGATACAGGGAATAACTTCGGCACCAGAAAAGATCTGAAACTAATTAAAGTAGACCCCTCTAATAATTTTCAAGCTGTAGATGAGATTAACATATCATATAAAGACCAAGAATCTTTCTTGCCTAAATTGCGTCATAAATTTGATGCTGAAGGGTTAACAATAATTGATGATCAAATAGCTCTTTTTTCAAAAGATAGAGATTCATTAAATACAGAAATTTACTTTATTCCTACTGATGGGGGTCCTCTTAGCTCAATTAATACATTTAATGTAAAGGCATTAATCACAGGTGCAGACTATGATAATAATCTTGGACTATTAGCGCTTATAAGTTATGACTTTGATGGAAATCAATATATAATCTTATTTCCAAACTTCAACCCTAAGGGGAAAAACAGTTTTAAAAAGTTTCGAATACCAATTGACAAGTCTCAAATGGAATCTATAAAGATTATTAATAAAAATGAATTTTGGATTACTTCTGAGGATGAGGGTAGTGGGCACCCTACTCTTTTTAAAATTGTGGTGAGATAAAAACACCTCTATAAAACCAATTAACAAAAATTCAAAATTAACCTAGCTAAAAAAGGACTCAACAATAATTTAGAGGTGTTTTTATTTTCACCATAATAAAAGTACGCTTAAAGAGTTAACAATTGTTTTAAAAAAAAGTTAAAATTTCAAATTAATTTAAACGATAAGTAATACTTATTTTTAAATAAGGGTGTCTTTTAAATCTTTGTTTGTAGTTGTCTTGGGACATTGAGTTATACGTAGCTAATATTTGAAGCTTATTTAATCTCTTTAACAAACCTACTTGGATAGAATTTCTGTATTTCTTAGACTCCAAGACGAGCTCTGCATCATCATTAAACAGACTTCCTTCAATGTTAAAGTCATGAAAATAATATTCTTGTCTTGTTCCTAAATAAAAAGACAGTTTGTTCTCATAAATATTAATGATGTTATCAAAAAAATGAAATGAGTCTAGAGATCCAATCATAATGCCAATATCAATGCCTGTTTTGATTTGATATGTCCCAAGTTCCGAAAACAATTTTGTCTCTAGATTGGCATTGTTTTCAATATGAAATCCTTTAAAATAATTAATTAAAATATTAAGTTGAGCTTCTTGTGGCATTTGGGCATTCCATGATAGGTTAGGAAGATTAAGTATTAGCCGATGATAAAGGTTTTGCATTCCTTTTGCTAAAGATGCTGATCCAGTAATTCCNAGANTNCCNCCTAAAGANAAGCTACTAGTATTAGTTAAAGATCTTTGGTTNTTATATTGGAAAAANAGAAATCCACTATAAGGATAATCATAATTTCTAGGCTCTNTTTCATATCTTTTAGATGGTGTATATATTTCCTGACCTAAAGTAAAATNATTTATTTGAGTTTTTCCATTTTTTAATTTNTCAAATTTTGAATATGTTAAAAAAATACCACTNGAATAATAGTAATCCTTATCAAAATACAAATCGTTATCTACATCAAGGTTAATCGAATTTTGACTATACAACAAAGTTGTAAANAGGAAAGTCAACCAAATTTTTTTTTCTAATAAAATTTCTTTTAAGGGCAATTACTTAAATTTATATCAAAGTTAACTATATATTATTGATCCCATAATATGATTATTAGNCAGGCTATAATTGNAGANCTTAATACAATAAAAGGAATAGCGGAAGCATGTGCTATTGACATGGCCAACTATAGTATTTTTCANTGGAATGAAAANTATCCTTCTAGAGAGGTGTTNAAANAAGATATTGAATCTGGCTCTTTATATGTTCTNGAAATAAACAAAAAAGTTNTCGGCTGTATTATGCTAACTGATTTTAAAGATGACGTATACAAAAATGTAAAATGGTTAACTAAAGATTCTAAAAACTTATACATACATCGATTAGCTGTTGACCCTCCCTTCCAAAAAAATGGTAATGGAAGAAAATTAATGGATTTTGCTGAATCGTTTGCGATCGAAAATAATTTTGTCTCGATTAGACTAGACACCTTCAGTTTAAATCATCGAAATAATAAATTTTATAAATCTAGAGGGTATACAAAGTTAGAGGATGTTTTTTTCCCTATGCAAAGTGAATTTCCATTCCATTGCTATGAAAAAATAATACTTTAGAATCCTAATTTTTTAAGATCCTTGTTTTCATCTGAAATATCAAANCTTAAACTTGCGCAATCAAGTGGAATAGAAACANCTTCTGGTACCGGAAAGTCTTCAGATGAGATATTTAACTCTTCTTGTAAATAGGCGTTTTTCATATATTGAGCCCATATTGGCAATGCCATTGTCGCTCCTTGACCAAAAGCTATATCCTCAAAGTGAACAGAACGATCTTCTCCACCAACCCAAACTCCAGTAACTAAATTTGGCACCATCCCCATAAACCAACCATCACTTTGATTTTGAGTAGTTCCTGTTTTTCCTGCAATTGAATTTTCAAAAACATATGGATAACCAGTTATAATATTTTTATATATGTAATTGTTTTCTTCAAGACCAGCATGCCTTAANCTTCCTCCAGAGCCGTACTGTGTAACACCTTCCATTAAATTTAGAGTTACATATGCAACCTCTTCGCTTAACACATCTGTCGTTTTAGGTATTACCTCAAACAAAGGAACTCCATTTTTATCTTCAATTCTAGTAATAAAAATAGGTTCAATAAAAATTCCCTTATTTACAAATGTGCTATAAGCTCCTACTAATTCATATAGGCTAATATCTGGTGTTCCAAGGGCAATTGAAGGTACCTCTGGCAAATAAGACTTAATTCCCATTTTTTTCATTAAAGTAACAACAGGTTTTGGCCCAACCTGATCCATCAATCTTGCGCTAATAGTATTAATTGAATTTGCCAATGCATTTTTCAAATTTCTAGTTTGTCCATACTTATCGCTTGAGTTCTTTGGACACCACGCATCTATGTTACCATGTTTCATTGGCTCGATACAATAAAGGGCATCAGGGAGTGTATTACAAGGAGATAATTTCAACTGATCAATAGCTGTAGCATATAAAAAGGGTTTAAATGTAGATCCAATTTGTCTTCTCCCTTGTTTAACTTGATCATATTGAAAATGTTTGAAATCAAATCCTCCAACCCAAGCTTTAACATGCCCTGTTTGNGGTTCCATGGACATTAAAGATGACCTCAAGAAAAACTTATAATATCNTATTGAATCTACNGGTTTCATGATAGTGTCAATTTCTCCATCCCATGAAAAAACTTTCATTGGTGTTGGAATCTGGAANGACTCCCAGATTTCATCATCACTACTTCCACTTAATCTCATCTTTCTCCATCTTTCTGATCTCATTGCAGATACCTTAATTAAAGTATCCACCTGACCTTCTCTTAATTCGCGAAAAGGAGGAGTCGGATTTAATGAATCTGGTTCTTTATTCTGAGCAAAGAACTCGGATTGTAAATTTTTCATATGGTCATCCATAGACTGNTCTGCAATTTGTTGCAGCCTTGAGTCAATAGTAGTGTATATCCTTAAACCATCACGGTATAGGTTATACTTCGAGCCATCATCTTTTGTATTGTCTCTTAACCATTGATTCATAAACTCTTGTAGATATGCTCTAAAATAAGTTGCTAAACCTTCACGATGAGACTCAGGAGAATAATCTATATTTAATGGCAATTGAGTTAATGAGTCTAATTGATTTTTTGAAATCATCTCNTTTCTAAACATTTGTTGAAAAACAACATTTCTTCTCTNTANAACTAGTTCAGGTCTCCTGCGGGGATTATACAAAGATGANTTTTTNANCATCCCAACNAACATTGCTGCATCTTCTATCANNAGGCTATCTGGAGNTTTATTTAAATAGATTTTAGANGCTGACCTAACNCCATCTGCATTATTTCCAAAATCATATATATTAAGATACATTGCTATAATCTCATTCTTAGTATACCTTTTTTCAATTTGTANAGCTAAAANCCANTCTTTTGCTTTTTGTAATATTGCTTGTATAAAATTCCTAGAGCGAACACCTACAAACAATTGCCTTGCCAGTTGTTGTGAAATTGTACTAGCACCTCCTCTTCTATTTAAAAAAACAATTGCTCTAATTGTAGACCTAACATCTATACCTGGGTGGGAATANAATCTTTCATCTTCAGTTGCAATAAGGGCATTAACTAAATTCGATGGAAGCTCTTTATAAGTAATAGGGGTTCTATTATCATTAAAGTAATATTTCCCTAGAATCTCTCCGTCTGATGCAATAATTTGAGTTGCCAGATTTGTATTTGGATTCTCCAACTGTTCAAACTCAGGCATATCTCCAAAATATCCATTTCCAGTCAANATAAATAAAGAAAAAAATGAAGCTATTCCTAAAATTAGTAACGCCCAGTAAGTTCTTATTAATCGCCTATTTTTCATCCTTCTTAATGTTGATTAAATTTAATATGACTAGCTCTTCCTTTCTTAAAAATTTTGTTACTATTCTGTTTCCCTTTTCTAAGANCCTTTTGCTCTTCATAAGAAAGCTGAATTNTTGATCTACAATCATTGGAACANCANGTGTTCATTGTTTCTTGGCATNNTCTNCATTGTATAAATAAGAGNTGGCAGGCTGCATTTGNACAATTAACATGAGTGTCNGCAGGGGCNCCACACTGGTGACAACTTGAGACAATCTCTTCAGATATTCTTTCNCTTTTCCTTTCATCAAAAACAAAATTTTTACCTAAAAAATTATTCTTTAATTTATTTTTTTTGACTTGTCTAGTATATTCAATAATTCCTCCTTCAAGCTGAAACACATTGTCCACTCCCTTATG
>PBPW01000008.1 GCA_002725545.1 Fidelibacterota bacterium
TTACGATTTTCCAGGTCAGATGAGCGAAGCTATATCTATTGGAAAGAAAATTAAACTTATAAATGATCATAGTTTTATCTCAAACATCATTATTTGCGGCATGGGAGGCTCAGCGATTGGTGGTGATTTAGCAAAATCACTCATAAATGATTCGCTGAAGGTACCAATATTTGTTAGTAGAAATTATTCAGTTCCAAACTGGGTTAATGATAAATCCCTGGTGATTTGTTCATCTTATTCTGGCAATACAGAAGAAACATTATCGGCATTTAGTGATGCAAAATCAAAAGGTGCTAGAATAATAGGAATATCAACAGGGGGAGAATTATCAAAATTGCTAGATGAAAGTAATTATGATAGCGTATCTATACCACCAGGATTACAGCCCAGAGCTGCAGTTGCATTCTCGTTCATTCCTTTGCTATACCTATTAAACATTTTAAATATGTTAGATAAAAAAGTATTGGATGAAATTAATTCTGCTATTGAAAAAATTAAATCATATAGAAAAATATATTGTGAAAAAACAGAAGATAATCCAGCATGCAAACTAGCTAAGCAGATATATCGAACCATTCCAATTCTTTATGGTGAAAGTGGCTCCACCTCCACTATTGCATTAAGATGGAAGGGTCAGTTTTGCGAGAACTCTAAAATGCTAGCTTATCATAATGAAATTCCTGAAATGAATCATAATGAAATTGTTGGTTGGCAAGAAAATCCAGAGCTTTTAAAGCATTTTTCTATTCTCTGGATATCTGATGATTCATTAAATCCTAGAAATGCAATGAGGTATGATTCATCTATGGAGCTAATTAAAAAAATGGTATCCCACCAGGAAGTGATAAAGTTCGATGGAGAAACTTACACGGAGAGATTTTTACATTTATTGCATTTTGGTGATTGGCTNAGCTATTGGTGTGCATTGATGCATCAAGCAGATCCTACTCCAGTAGAAAAAATTGATAAATTAAAAAAAGCATTATCCGAAAAAAGTTGAATNCTATTTTTTCAATNTATAATTTNGCTTAAGGCGAAATAATGATTCCAGTCAAAATAAAAAAAATATCTTATTATCATCCAAATAGAAGCTATGCTGTTATTNTAGAAGAAATTGATGGAAATAGGAGTCTCCCTGTTTTGGTTGGTTCGTACGAAGCGCAATCAATAGCTATGGCAATGGAATTTGTTGAAAATCCTAGGCCACTTACTCATGATTTAATAGTAAACATTATTAATAAGATAGATGGAAAATTATCTNCAATTAAAATTACAAAAATTGAAGATGGTGTTTATTATTCAAGGATTGATATTGAAAGTAAAGATTTTGGCCTGCGACATATTGATTCTAGGCCTAGCGATGCTCTTGCAATAGCGCTTAGAATGCATGCTCCAATACTTGTTGCTAAAGAAGTAATGAATGAAGCTATAGTATGGGAGGATGATTCATTAATGATTGAAGATGAGATTAAACAATCNCCAGAAATTCAAACCTTAGANCAGCAATTACAGAAAGCGATCGATAAGGAAGAATACGAAATTGCTGCAAGAATTAGAGATAAGATAAAAGATATCGATAATTAACTATCTAAAGAATCAATTGCTAGTTGAGCAGCCTGCTGTTCAGCAGTTTTTTTATTTGAACCAATTCCACTTGGGTAAAAATCTTTTCCTATTTTCACTTTTACTTCAAAGAGTTTTTTATGCTCTGGCCCAGAAACGTTTGAAACAAGGAATTTAGGATTTTCTATTTGTTTTACATGGCATAGCTCAATTAACCTGCCTTTATAATTAACAGATTTCCANGCCTGCTCTCTATGTGCCCATATAGTNTCCATAATGACTGTTTTTGCTGACATTATATTACTGTCAAGGTAAATAGCCCCNATCAATGCTTCATATAGATTAGCAGCTTGTTTTAAAGCAATTTTTTCTTGATTTAAGTCAACATTCGATTCAATCTTAATATAATCAAGAAGATTTAAAAGTTGCCCCATTGAAGATAGGAAAGATTTTTGAACTAGAGCGGCACGTTTTTGGGTCAATATTCCTTCATCGCCTTCTGGAAATTCTCTCATTAATTCTCTGCTTATAACCATATCAATTACAGCGTCACCTAAAAATTCTAGTCTTTCATAATTTTCCCGAGGTTTTGCTGAAACTGAACGGTGCGAAAAAGCCTGATCGAGGTAATTTTTATCTTTAAAACGATAGCCACATTTTTTTTCGATTTCGGATAGGGAATATTTAAATAAAAAATCGAAAAATGGCACGATTTAGTTAAGATTTATCCCATTTTTTAAATACGATTACAGCATTATGACCGCCAAATCCAAATGAGTTTGACATTGCTGCATTGATCGTTAATTCCTCTGATTTGTTTGGTACATAGTTTAATGAGCATTCAGGGTCTTGGTTTTCATAATTGATTGTTGGTGGAGCTATGCCATCATTAATTGCTTTTACACATGCCACCGCCTCTAATGCTCCGCTAGCACCTAAGGCATGACCTATCATTGATTTTGTTGAACTAACCCTTAGTTTAGATGCATGTTCTTTAAATAAAAAAGAAATTGCAGCAGATTCAGTTTTATCATTAAATGGGGTAGAGGTACCATGCGCATTAATGTAGTTAACATCATTTGTGTTTATTTGAGCGTCTTTCAATGCAATATCCATTGCCTTGATTGCACCAGNGCCACCTTCTGAGGGTTGTGTAATATGAAATGCATCATCAGTCGCTCCGTAACCAGCAAGCTCACCAAGTATAGGAGCATTGCGTTTAATTGCATGCTCCATTTCTTCTAATACTAGCGCNCCTGCACCTTCCCCTAAGACAAATCCATCTCGATCTGCATCAAAAGGTCGACTAGCAGCTTGAGGAGAATCATTTCTAGTTGATAGTGCCTTGATATTAGCAAAGCCAGAAATTGTCAAGCCAGTTATGCTAGCTTNAGATCCACCAGTAATCATGACATCAGCATCACCATATTGAATTGCTCTTGCTGCGCAACCAATTGCATCTGTTCCTGATGCGCAAGCTGAAATNATTGTATGGTTTGGACCTTTCAGTCCNAATTTGATTGCTAGATTGCCGGAAGCTATATTTGGGATAAATCGAGGAACAAAAAAAGGGGAAACTCTTCGCTGNCCTCTTTCAATATACACGCCATGTTCGTTTTCTAGAGTTTGAATTCCGCCTATTCCAGTTCCAATAATGACGCCAATTCGATCCGTGTCTTCTTCTTCGAGGTTTAAATTAGAATGAGCTATCGCTTCTTCTGAGGTAATTAAATGATAAATAGTAAATAAATCAAGCTTTCGAAGCTCTTTTCTATCAAAATACGATTGGACATCAAAGTTGCTTAATTCACCAGCAATTTTGACGCTTAAATTATCTGCATCAAAGCTTTCAATCGGACCAATTCCACTTTTACCTGAAATAAGTGATTTCCAATATTCAGCTACAGTATTGCCATTTGGAGCCAATGCTCCTAAGCCGGTAACAACTACTTTTCGCTTATTGGACATTAATCATTTGTTGGAATCTAAATAATCAACTGCAGCTTGAACTGTTGTTATCGTTTCAGCATCTTCATCAGGTATTTCAATTCCAAATTCTTCTTCTAATTGCATAATTAATTCAACNGTATCTAGTGAGTCTGCCCCTAGATCATCAACAAACGAGGCCTCAGCGCTTATTTTTTCTTCTTCAACTCCAAGCTTGTCAGTAATAATATCCTTTACTTTATCAAATGTAGACATTCTTTATCTCCTTTTATTATGTTGTTGTCATTCCACCATCAACTGCGATTGTTTGACCTGAGACATATCCGGCTTCATCAGAAGCAAGATAAACAACTGTAGCGGCTATATCTTCAGGTGAACCAATGCGACCTAATGGTATTTGATTTAATAATTTATGTTTTGCTTTTTCATCGATTTTTTCCACCATTTCTGTATCAATATAACCAGGCGCTATAGTATTTACAGTAATATTTCTAGGCGCTAGTTCTTTTGATACAGCTTTACCTAAACCGATTACCCCAGACTTTGATGCTGCATAATTTGCTTGACCAGGATTGCCTATTAAGCCAACAATCGATGAAATATTTATTATTCTACCGTATTTTTGTTTCATCATCTGTCTGCTTACAGATTTTACCCCATTAAAAACGCCTTTAAGGTTTATATCTATTACAGTATTCCAATCAGACTCAGTCATTCTCATAATAAGGCCATCTTTGGTTATGCCAGCATTATTTACTAAAATATCAATTCTTTTATATTTTGATATTGTATCTTTTGCCAATTTATTNAATACCTCAAGATCTGAAACATCNCATACGAAATAAGANGAAGACATNCCATTTTCATTTAGATNACTTGATATTTTAATTAATTCATTTTCAGATCTACTTACACAGANGACATGAGCTCCTGCTTGAGCAACAGCCTCTGCTATAGCTTTACCAATACCNCGGGATGCACCAGTAACGATTGCAACTTTATTTNCTAGGTTAAACATTGGTCAAATTTAATATATCTTCATATGATTCTGCACCATACATAATTAATGAGCGATCAATCCTTTTTGACAGCCCTTGAAGTACTTTACCGGGACCAATTTCAATAGCTGCTTTTATTCCATCATTAATCATTCTAGAAANCGATCTATGCCAAAGTACCGGATTTTCAATTTGATTAAGAAGGGCATGATGAATCTCCANCTTATCGGTCACAGGTTTTGAAGTAAAATTTGAATAAATAGGAAAAGCTGAATCAGAAATATTCATTGTAGAAAGATGTTCATCCAGCTTAGGCTTTGCATTTTTCATTAATGGGGAATGAAANGCACCGCTTACATTCAATGGAATAACTTTTAGCGCACCCGCAGCAATAAATTTAGGGGAAATATCCTTAATTGCATTAATCTCACCTGAAACAGCTACCTGTGAANCNCTATTGTAGTTTGCAACACAAACGATACCTTTTGAGTAATCTGAACATATCTCATCAATTTTTGATTCACTAAGCCCAATAATTGCAACCATTGATCCGGGTTGATTTTTTCCTGNTTCAAACATTGCTTCAGCTCTTATCTGGACAAGCCTTAGGCCATTTTCGAAGCTAAAGGCATCCGCAATGGAAAAAGCTGAAAATTCTCCCAAGCTGTGACCCGCAGCGCAGGAGGGACTAAGGCCATTATTTATAAGAAGCTTTCCTGTGATAAAACTCGCTGTAAACATTGCAGGCTGAGTATAAATAGTTTGTTTAAGTAGCTCTTCAGGTCCTTCAAACATAATTTTCTTTAAATCGTACCCTAAAATATCATTGGCTGAATCAAGGCATTCCTTAGCAAAGTCATTCAATTCATAAATATCTTTACACATCCCAACTTTTTGTGAGGCCTGNCCGGGACATAAAAAAGCAGATNTATTCAAATTTATGCCCATTTGATTAACATGCTTCCCCATGTGAAGCCTCCGCCAAATGCTGCAAACAATAGTAAATCATTTTTTTCTAGAATATTAGCCTCTACNGCGTCATCGAGCGCTATTGGAATTGTCCCAGCTGTGGTATTTCCATATTTATTTACATTAATTAATACCTGGTCATCAGTGAGCTGACAACGCTTGGCAGCGGCATCTATAATTCTTTTATTTGCTTGATGCGGGATAAAAAGTTTTAGATCTTTTCCTGAAAGATTATTGTTATCAAGNATTTGTTTGCTTACATCCGCCATATTTTTAACCGCAAATTTAAAAACTGTTTTACCATCTTGNTAGACGTAGTGCAATCCCTTATTAACTGTATCCTTGGATGCCGGATGAAGACTTCCACCTGCTGGCACTGTTAAATATTTATGCCCACTTCCATCGGCAAATAATATTGAATCTAAAATTCCGCAATCATTTTTNGAAGGTTCTAGTAGAACCCCACCTCCACCATCTCCAAAAATTACACATGTATTCCTATCGGTATAGTCAATGATCGAACTCATAGTATCTGCACCAATAACAATCACATTTTTATATTTTCCTGACTCAANAAGTTTTGCACCTGTCTCCATTGCATAGACAAACCCTGTGCATGCTGCAACTATATCATATCCCCAAGCATTTTTAGCACCAATTTTATNTTGAACAAGCGCAGCGGTTGATACAACGGGAAAATCAGGAGTACTTGTTGCTACAAGTATTAAATCTATTTCATCTGCTGACTTACCAGATTTTTTCAAAAGTTTTAATGCTACCTCTTTGCCCATATCTGAAGTAGCCTCGCCTTCTCCAACCAGATGCCTTTTTTCTATTCCAGTGCGTGACTTTATCCATTCATCAGTTGTTTCAACCATTTTTTCTAAATCTGAATTAGTTAGCGTTCTTTCGGGGAGGTATTTAGCAGTAGCGGTAATTTTAGCTTTCATTTAGTGGCTCCAAATGTTCATCAATATCCTTAGAAATGTCTTCAATAACTTTTTCATTAACCGATTTTTGCGCTAGAATGANCGAATTCATAATTGCTTTTGAGGTCGAAGCCCCATGACAAACAATTGAAATTCCATTTACACCTAAAAGCGGAGTACCCCCATGCTCTTCATAGTCAAATTGGTTTCGCATATCTTCAAGTGCAGGTTGAATCATTTGTGCACCTATTTTATATCGTGCTTTACTCATAATCTTTTCTTTAATCATATCTGTAAAAGATAGTATCCATCCTTCTGCAAATTTAATAATTGTATTTCCAACGAAACCATCGCAAACTAATACATCGGCCTCAGTATTCATGATATTTCTACCTTCAACATTTCCAATGAAATTAGGTAATTCTTTTTCAAGCAAAGAATATGATTTCTGATAAAGCTCAGATCCTTTTGATGGTTCTTCTCCAATATTAATTAAACCTATTTTTGGATTTTTTATTCCTTCTACATGATCAAGATATACTGAAGACATGATGGCAAACTGTAATAAATGAGTAGCTGAAGCATCAGGATTAGCCCCTACATCGCATAAAATTTTACCACCAGTTAGAGTAGGAAAAAATACACTCAAAGCCGGGCGCTTAACATGGGGAATTCTTCCAAGCAATAATGTTGAAACGGCCATTTGGGCACCTGTATTACCTGCACTGATAAATGCATCAGCTTTTTTTTCTTTAACTAGATTTAACCCTCTAACCATTGAAGAATCTGGTTTGGATTTTACTACTTTTGATGCTCTATCACTTGTATCTATACTTTCAGATGCATGATAAAAACTTAATCTAGGNGATGAAAAACCTTTAAGATGCTGAGTAATCGTCTTTTGGTCTCCAATCAAAATAATTTTGGTCTCATTATTAGTTTTTTCAAGTGCATTGATCGCACCATCGATGGGTGCCTGCGGGGCAAGATCACCNCCCATAACATCTAAAACTATTTTCATACTTACCGTATGACTATTCAGTTACGGATATAACTGGTCTTCCTTTATAATATCCGCAATTTGGACATACTCTATGAGGGATTTTTGCCTGACCACATTGAGGACAGGTACTGAAGTTNACAGAATTTGCCTTATAATGGGTTCGACGTTTTCGGCCCCTAGCTTTAGATTGTCTTCTTTTTGGTAATGCCATATCTACTCCAAATTTTAGTTAATTAATTTTTCTAATTCTTTTAGGTTTTGAGTGGATTCAATTTTTTTACATTTGCATTGATCGTTATTTAAATTAAGCCCACAGCTTGAACAAAGTCCCTTGCAGTCTTGCGAACAAACCTTTTTTACGGGCTCTTCTAATAGAATGATATCTCGTAAAATCTTAGTTATATCTACAAAATCATCTGAACCCATGAATCTTATTACATCNGAGCTCATTTCATTAATAATCTCTTCATTNTTTGTTAGNATAACATCTAGTTTGGCTGAAAGATCATTATCGTAGTTAACCAAGCATCGATCGCATAAAAGGTTTATTTTTGATATTATTGCCCCAAATACCCTGTATCCGGATGAACTTTTATCGCAGGAAAGCTCGCAATGAATTTTTTCATTGACCTTTTCTAGCTNNAGCGAATTTGAGGATAAAATAATTTGCTTATTTTTAAATCCTGACTCTAGTTCTGTACGAAATAATTTCATAGTAATAATTTAATTAAAGTTCGCAATCAGCCGATTGATTAATTTGGCTCAATATTTTCCTTAATATTTTCAATTTCCTTTTCNTGATTAATCATAAGTAAATCTGTACCCATTCTTTTTTTAAAAATATTAAAAATTAACGTNTCGCCAACGGTAAATAATGATAAGCAATAAGAAAACCAAATAATAATTATTACAAATAAGAAAAATCCAACTATCACGCTAGAAACTGTTTCAGTTCCACCCAAATTTCCATTAGACAAAGGAACGAAAAAATCATAAAACCCTGTTAAATAAGAACCATGAATAGAANAGAAAAGATCTTTTGGCCAAACGCTGTATGCTGCTTGGCCTACTATATTATTTAATTTTTCTGCCATAAATAAATCAATACCAAAGATTGAATTTAGTATTTTAAATCCAGATAATATCGAAACTATTAAAATAAGCTGCGATAGGTAAATAATTGGGAATAAGACAAGATGGTATAATGCAATATGTATAGGAAATCTCCACGAAATCATATAGCTGTTGAATACTGTTCCCATGGTGTCTTCTTTAAGCGTTCCAACGATAATAGGCGAATAAATTACTGAAACCACCAGCACAAAGAAGGTAAAAAAAGCAAAGACTGACCCAAAAAGATGAATAATATAAGGAATAGCAAAAATAAGCTCGCCAATCCATGGCATTTTACCAATTAATGCAAAACAAGATGCAGCAAGCACGTAGAACAGAAGAATCGCAATAATAGAAAATGGCGCAAAGATTATAGGGTGCCAATATTTTTCAAGATACTTATGCGCATCANCAGCAGAAAAAAAATGATCACCTTTTANTTCTTGGTAGGTTGTTTTTGAAGCAGAAGCTATTGAGCCGTAAATAGCTAAAATCCAATAGGCAGCACTTAGCCAAAATAAGACTGATGCATACCAAGGTAATTCATATATATATGCGCAAGGATAGATACCATGATTATTCCAAATATCAAGGATGGATTTTCCTGATAAAAATAATGCTAGGTAATTCGCAACAAAATAAACAAAATACCCTACAATATTTGCACGNGCGAATATTATAATTTTTGTAAGACTGAAGGCCAATCTTGGAGTACGAAGAAGATCTAATATNTTNTAATTGAGTTTCAATTGAAAGTTTTCGTAATGAAATTAAATTAATTTTCGTATCTAACAAAATCAACCCAGGCTGTTTCTCTGCGTGATTTTGATAGAGATTGNGCTACTGCNGTCGCAGTTTCACGATTATCATAGCTACCAACTCTAATTCTAAACCATGTTTCATTGCTCTCTTTGAAAAATGCCTTTTGAATATATGCATCATAGCCTGATTCAATTAATGTAGCTGCAACTTTTTTTGCATCCCCTAATTGTTTCTTTGAGGCAATCTGGATGGTAAATCTATTAGAGTCGTAAGGAATTGATTGACCTTTAATCTGTTTTTTCTTTTTCCTTTTTGGAGCAGGAGGGATGACTGGATCTTCCTTTTCAATAGTATTTTNTAATAATTTTGGCGAAGATGAGGAGTCTTGGTCTAAAGAAGTAAGATATTGACTGACATCATCTCCCTCAAACCATTTGGTTTCACTATCGCTATCTGAAAGTAATTGTGTAAGTGCTAATGTATCAGGGAAGCTATCTCCAATTTCAGAATTGCTTGCATTTTCTATCTTGGTAGATTCAATAATATTAAAGGAAAAGGATTGTGTTTCAATTTCATCATTATATTGAAACACTGATGCTTCGATACTGTATTCACCGATAACATCAGGGGTGAATTTTACTGAATAGCTATCGTCTCCAGCTTGAATGTCTGAGTTTTTAAGANTGCTGTTATTAGGGATGCTCGTTAATTCCCAAATAAACTCTAAATCATTATTTTCCTCTGAGATGTTTATTGTAACTGATACTGGTTGTGAGACATAGCCAATAGGATTTTCTCTTGTACAGCCAAAAATCAAAACGAAAAAGGATACTATATTTATTTTTTTATTCATAAGACACATAAATCTAACAATGAATTTGAAGATTAGAGCATGAAAAATGCAACAGTTAGTGATTTGCTATTAATTCAACATTGGAAAAGAAAAAACCTATTTCTCTGTTTGCATTTTCATCGCTGTCTGCTCCATGTACTGCATTTTCACCTAATGAAGAAGCGAAGTCTTTTCTAATNGTACCATCTGCAGCTTCATCAGGGTTTGTTGCGCCAATTAAATTTCTCCACTGATTTACGGCATCAACTTTTTCAAGTGCCATTACAATGCATTTTCCTGAGGACATAAACTCTGTCAGCTCAGTGAAGAAAGGTTTGTCAGAGTGTACTTTATAAAAACCTTCGGCTTGAGATTTTGTCATTCGTATTAGTTTTAATCCTAATATTTTAAAATCATTGATAATGATTNTATCGATTATTTGTCCTGAGTGGCCATTTTTTACAGCATCTGGTTTTATTATTGCAAAAGTTTTATTGTTCAAAATTTTCTCCGAATATTAATTATTGTAATGCTTTTTTCATTTTTCTACCAATTTCTGCGACTGATTCACAAACAAGAATTCCACAATCTTTCATGATTTTCATCTTAGCTTCTGCGGTATCATCTCCACCAGAAACAATGGCTCCAGCATGACCCATTCTTCTGCCTTTTGGAGCAGTTTGTCCCGCAATGAATCCAACAATAGGTTTAGACATATTATCTTTAGCCCACTTAGCAGCATCATTTTCCATTTGACCTCCAATTTCACCAATCAACACCACACCCTTAGTTTCATCATCTTTTTCAAACAGATTTAGCACATCAATCATTGAGGTTCCAATTATAGGATCACCACCAATTCCTATAGCTGTAGTTTGCCCTAATCCAGCATCAACAAGCTGCCCTATGGCTTCGTATGTTAATGTACCGGATTTTGAGACTACGCCAATATTGCCTTTTTTACATATAAATCCAGGCATTATGCCAAGCTTGCATTCATCAACTGAAATTACTCCTGGACAATTGGGACCAATTAACATTGTATTATTCTGCTCAATAACTCTTTTAACTAAAACCATATCTCTAANTGGGATTCCTTCAGAAATACATACAATTACACTTATACCAGCCTCAGATGNTTCAATGATTGCTTCTGCAGCAAAAGGAGGGGGTACAAAAATTATAGATACATTCGCACCAGTATCTTCCTTTGCTTCTTCAACAGAATTGTATACCATTACTCTATCATCAATTACTTTTGTTCCGCCCTTGCCAGGTGTAACGCCACCAACAATATTTGTTCCATAATCTAGCATCTGTGATGCGTGAAAGCTTCCCTCNGATCCAGTTATTCCTTGGACGATTATCTTTGAATCTTTATTTACAATAATAGACATTACTATCCTCTTTTCGTAGCTGCTTCAACAACTTTTTCTGCTGCATCCTTCATATCATTCGCAGGGATTATTGAAAGACCNGATTTACTAAGAATATTTTTTGCATCTTCAGCNTTAGTACCTTCGAGTCTGACAACAACTGGAACTTGAAGCCCCAGGTCTTTGACTGCATCTACAACGCCATTTGCGACCCTATCGCACCTTACAATACCTCCAAAAATATTTATTAGAATAGCTTTTACATTTTTATCAGATAAAATAATCTTGAATCCATTTTTTACTGTTTCGGCGCTGGCAGCACCTCCAACATCTAAAAAATTTGCAGGGTCCCCACCTGCTATTTTAATTATATCCATTGTTGCCATTGCTAGACCAGCACCGTTTACCATACAGCCAACGTTTCCATCTAGCTTAATATAGTTTAAATCAAATTTNCTTGCTTCTATTTCAGTAGGATCTTCCTCATCAAGATCTCGCAATTTTAAAATATCTTTCTGCCTAAACAGGGCATTTCCATCAAAATTAAATTTTGCATCTAGAGCAATAATTTTTTCATCNGCTGTTAAAACTAATGGATTTATTTCAACCAATGAAGCATCGGTTTTCATGTAGCATTNGTAGAGTTTAATAAAAAGTTTTACTGATTCTTTAAATGCATNTCCNTCAAGNTTAAGGCCAAATGCTAGCTTNCGNGCTTGGTATGATTTCATTCCAATAAGAGGATCAANCCAGGTCTTTACAATTTTTTCTGGGGTTTCNTCTGCAACTTTTTCAATTTCTACNCCCCCCTCAGTCGAAACCATAAAAACATCTTTACCTAAATTNCTGTCTAAAGTTATTGCNCAGTAAAACTCTTTTTTAATTTCAGAAGCTTCCTCAATATAAACTTTCCTTACTTTTTGTCCACTCGAACCCGTTTGATGGGTAACAAGTTGCATCCCATGCATTTCCTTTACATATTTTAATGCAGATTCCAGACCATTAGCCACTTTTACGCCGCCTCCTTTTCCACGGCCGCCAGCATGAATTTGAGCCTTGATCACAGCTTTATCGGATTTGAATTCATCATGGGCTTTCTTAATAATCTTTTCAGCGCTATTAATGTCTTTAATTAAGAATCCTCTAGGAGTGGGGATTGAAAAGTTNTTAAAAACCTCCTTGCCTTGGTATTCATGAATTTTCATATTTTACTCTTTNCTTAAAATTCAATTANGATTCATCCATAAATGGATATCTATAATCTTTGGGCGAATCTAGNACTTCTTTAATCGTGCGCATAGANACCCAGCGAATTAGGTTGAACATTGATCCGGCCTTATCATTTGTACCAGATGCCCTGCTTCCTCCAAATGGCTGTTGACCAACAACTGCCCCTGTAGGCTTATCATTTATGTAAAAGTTTCCAGCTGCATGATTTAATGTATTTTTAGCTTCTAAAATAGCATCTTTATTATCTGATATAACGCACCCCGTTAAAGCATAATCAGATGTATTATCAATTAAATCTAATGTTTTAGACCANTCTTTAGGGTCATATGTAAAGATAGTTAGCACTGGTCCAAATATTTCTTCACACATTGTTCTAAACTTTGGATTTGATGTCAAAACTATTGTTGGTTCTATAAAAAATCCTTTAGTATCATCGCAGTTGCCACCAGAAATTATCTCAGCATCAGATGACGACTTACAGATATCTACGTATTCTTTTATAGATTCATAAGCAGGTCGATCAATTACGGCATTCATAAAATTTGTAAAATNTTCAGGGCTTCCTACTGTAATTTTTTCTACTTCATCTAATAAAAGATCTTTTAAGGTCGGCCAAATACTTGAGGGAATATATGCCCTAGACATAGCAGAACATTTTTGACCTTGATATTCAAAAGCTCCTCTAATCATTGCNGTAGTCAGAACCTCAATATTTGCAGATTCATGAGCAATGCAGAAATCTTTTCCACCTGTTTCACCAACAATTCTTGGATAGGATTTATATTTGTTAATATTTTTTCCAATAGTTTCCCACATGCCTTTAAATACAGTAGTTGAGCCGGTAAAATGTATTCCTGCTAAATTTGGACTATCCATAACTTGTGGACCGATTTTTGATCCTGAGCCAGGAATGAAATTAATCACCCCATCTGGTAATCCAGCTTCTTGAAGAAGTTTCATTATGTAATAAGCTGGCAAAACTGCACTGGATGCTGGTTTCCATAATGCTACATTTCCCATTAAAGCCGGGGAGGAGGGAAGNTTTCCACCAATTGATGCAAAATTAAAAGGAGAAACTGCAAAAATAAACCCCTCCAANGGTCTCATCTCAAGGGAATTTTTTACAAATTCTGATGAATACATTGGTTGTTGCTTAGATAATTCATATGCATACCATGAATTGAAACGAAAAAAATCAATCATTTCGCAAGCTGCATCAATTTCTGACTGATAAACATTTTTACTCATATTTAACATTGTTGCAGCATTGATAGTATCTCGCCATTTTGTCGATANAAGATCAGCNGCTTTGTTAAAAATTGCACAACGCTCATTTAGNTCTATTNTTGACCANCTATCCCATGCGTCCATAGAAGATTCAATCGCTAGGTTTACCTCATTTTTACCAGCNTTGTGAAAATTCCCAAGAGTGGANCTGTGGTCATGGGGAATATTAATTGTTGATGTGTCTTCTGTTTTATAATCCTGACCATTAATGATTAATGGAACTTCAATCCTTTGCGTTTTAAGTTCATTGATTTTTTGTTTTAATGTTTCTTTTTCGCTTGAGCCGGGTCCATAGTCTCGAACCGGTTCATTTATTGGTTTATTAAATGGATATGACATCTGTTTCTCTAATTAATAAAATAATGAGTTATTTCTGAACGCGAATTTATTGGTGAAAAATTGACTATTCAATCAAACAATTGAATTAAGTATAGAAATCATTGTTTGCTTATCAGGCGCTGAAACTAAAGATTGTCTATAGCTACTTGCNCCCTCAAAACCCCTGATATACCATCCAAAGTGTTTTCGCATTAAATTTATTGCAGTTCTTTCACCGTGCCATGCAATCATATCATTAAGATGTTTTTGGCATCCTTTTATTCGTATAGTTTTTGAGGGGGAGGGGGATGATTTTTCCCCCTGATATAAAGCTACCGCTTCTTTAAAAAACCAAGGATTTCCTAGCGCCGCTCTACCTATCATTACNGCATCGCAACCAGTTTGATCAAACATTTTTTGAACATCCTGAGGTTTTTTTATGTCTCCATTGCCAATTACGGGAATAGTAACTGATTTTTTCAANAATTTAATTAATTCCCAGTTAGCCCTNCCTGAGTAGCTTTGTTTTGTAGTTCTGGGGTGAAGNGCGATAGCCTTGACACCAATTTTTTGAAGCCTTTCTCCAACGNCAGGCACAACAATCGATGATTGGTNCCAGCCAGCACGCATTTTTACTGTAACAGGTATCTCNGGAACGGCCTCAACAACTGCAGATGTAATGTCATCCATTAAACATAAATCTTTAAGCGCTGCAGANCCAGCACCCCTTTTAGTTATTTTTGGAACAGGGCAACCATAGTTTATATCAATTAGATCTGGTGCAAATTTGTTGTATACTTGTTTAGCAGCTTCGCTCATCACATCAGGTGTGTCGCCAAAAATTTGTATCCCGATTGGACGTTCAAAATCAGAAAATTTAATCATCTGAAGAGTTTTGATATTTTCGCGAATAATTCCATGCGCAGAAACAAACTCTGAGTAAACTATTCCAGCACCCTGTTCCTTGCATAAAACCCTAAAAGGATAATCCGTCACTCCGGCCATAGGGGCTAGAAGGATAGGAGTTTTAACTGATATATTCCCAATTTTCATATTTAAATTTAAGTTATTTGTTGATACTTAAATAATTCTTTCAAATCTTGAGGGAAAATTTTACATTTGCCCTCATTAATTAATATAAAGATAAATATTATGAGTAGAGTATGTGATGTAACTGGCAGAAAGCCCATGTTTGGAAACAATGTCAGTCATGCAAATAATAAAACCCGCAGGCGATTTAATTTAAACCTGCAAAAAAAACGCTTCTGGTTAGCTGATGAAAACCGCTGGGTTTCTCTAACCGTATCCACCCAAGGCCTTCGATTGATAGATAAAATTGGTATTAGAAAAGTATTAAATAAAATGAAAGCTGAAGGGAAAAAAATATAAACCCTTAGCTTGAATAAAAAAGCTAACATCCACCAATAGAGCATTTGCCCTTTTAATTTTACTAAAAAGGGCAAAGCTGACGAAGTAACACTATATTTATATATTAATCTTGCTGTCTTCTAATGAAAGCAGGAACGTCCAAATCATTTTCTTTCATAACAGGATTTAAATCATCGAATAGTTTTTTTGGTTCAGAATTTTCAATTGGAAGTTGTTCTGAAATATACTCCTCTTGATTTTCCTGTTTATGCAGCGGCACATTTTCTTGTTCAGTAACAGTTTTATATTGTTGTTTTGATTCCAGATGCGATTCAATAGCTCTATTTGAAATATCATCCTCTGCTATCTTATGATTAAATCCAGTTGCAATCACAGTCACCATAATTTCATCCTTCAAATCTGGGTCTATCACAGCACCAAAAATAATGTTTGCTCCTTGACCAGCCTCTTCAAAAATGATATTTGTTGCTTGATCAACTTCCATTATTGCTAGATCTGATCCACCTGTAATATTTACCAGAACTCCTTGCGCACCTGAAATCGATGCATTATCTAACAATGGACTAGAAATAGCTTGTTGTGCAGCTAAAACTGCTCTTTCTTCGCCCTTTGCAGTTCCAGTTCCAATGACAGCTTCACCCATATTTTTCATGATTGTTTCAACATCGGCAAAATCGAGATTCACTAGACCATGAACATTGATTAAATCAGATATCCCTTTTGAAGCATGATGTAGAACTGAATCAGCCAATTTAAATGCTTCTACAACTGTTGTGTTTTTATCTACAACTGACATCAATTTTTGATTTGGAATCGATATTAATGTGTCACAGACCTTCCGAAGTTCAGTTATGCCTGCAAGTCCTCGATTCATACGCTTAGGGCCTTCAAAGTTGAATGGCAGCGTTACGATTCCAACAGTAAGCACACCCATTTCGCGAGCTATTTGTGCTATTCTTGGAGCGGCACCTGTTCCGGTACCACCGCCCATTCCAGCTGTGATGAATACCATATCTGCGCCTTCGATTAGTGATTTAACAGCATCTTTATCAGATTCTATTGCGTCTCTGCCTATTTCAGATTTTGCACCGGCACCCAAGCCTCTGGTAAGATTTTTCCCAATCTGTATTTTATTTTCAGCAGCATTATTTTCAAGGTCTTGTGCATCCGTATTGATTACCATGAAATCAACACCCTTCATCCCTGCCTGAATCATCCGGTTTACAGCGTTTCCACCTGCTCCTCCAACACCGATGACTTTTAGATTTGCTTTTTGCTCAGCTAAGCTATCAAATTCAAATAGCATAGTATTACTC
>PBPW01000061.1 GCA_002725545.1 Fidelibacterota bacterium
ATCTTTCTATATATCATTTACTTCCATTTAGAATAATATATGTTATTGAAATATTTTAATAGTGGGACTCTCTCCTTACTTGCTACTTCACTATTTCAATGGCAGATTAAAACCTCTCAAAACAGAGGGGCTTTTTTATCTATTTTTTTCTTGATCTCATCAATATAAATAACCAGGCAAGATAAGGTAATACTATTGGAATGATTAAAAGATCTAATTGGATATATTCTAAGATGCTAAGAATTAATATAGATAATACTGCTACTGTTACAAAAATAAATAAGGTCTGATTCGATAATATTTTATTCATTTTGTTTTCCTTATTTTTCAGATATTTTTTTTATTCTGCCTGCTACATGGCCTTTTGAAAACTAAAGATCCATTCATTCATTATATTTATTGAATTTTCATCTACGGTAGCATCAATGGGTTTATCAATTCTTAAATACAGTGGTTGTCCAAAAATGTTTGTTGATAATCGCAATCCAAATCCGTAATTCGCCAAGGATGTATTATCAAACAATTGATCATTGGACTCAAATTTTGAGCCCGATAATATTCCATAATCCATGAAGGCGGCGACTTCTGCAGAAACAGGTCCAATCTTTTTATGGATGAATGTCTCAAAGCTGTTTGAAAATACTCCTTCAACGCCTATAAAATTCTGATTTCCAAATGCGCGGAGGTTTGCATCGCCTGGCAAATGATATTGATTGCGTAAATCATAATCTCCATAAAAACTCGACGCATCTCTAAGGTATCCTTTTTCAAGCATTGCCGCGGAACCTGCCCCTTCAACAGTAAACCGCTCCTGAAAAGGAACGCCTTTAGAGTCAGACCATATCCACCCTAAAAAATTCCTATCTCTAAAACCGAATAATTTGGTTTTCTTTTCAAATATATCCTCAATCGTTAATCTGGTAAAAGACCAATCAGATATGCCTCCTGGTGAAAAATCTATCATAATTGACCCATTATCAATCCTACTATCGCTAAGCTTTATTGATACAACTGAAACCAATCCTTTTTCAAACAGATTTGTTCGTTTAACATTTGCAACATCCGTCACGGAAAGGCCAACCGTTAAGCTGGTGGGGCTTGTAGGGTTAAGCTTATTCGATGTTGAAACTCCAAAACCTCTGACTCCGCCAAAATCATAAAGATGATAATCATACTTTCGCATTCCTTTGTGCAGATAGCGTCTCCACCCGGATATTTTCCAAGAAGCGCTTCCGGTCTCAGCGCCAACATTTAAATCAAAATTTAACTCTTCATTTATACCATAGTTTCGTTTCAGTTTTATTCCAGGCATGTAGCCATCAACATCATGGTACTGAACAGTAGGATAGTATTGTAAAACGTATTTATTTCGTGGCAGGTAGCGCATCCCGGGCCTGTAAAACATTATCTCAGACGGCATTTTTGTTTGAATAAAATTATTTCTGTAGTCAATGTCCATTGTCTGGGCATCCGGATCCAATGTGGCTCTTTTTGGCTCAGATGGAACGTTATAAGTGAACGTATCTGCTGTCCGAAATTTATGGTTTTTCCACCAAACTCTATGCGTAGCACCATCTTTTAAATTTGTTTCGATCAATTGAGGCATATCTCTTTTTCCATGACGAATGATATCTAAAGTGATATCCCATGTGCCATTAGGTCTTTGGGTTTTCTTCCAGCTTCTTATTCCGTAATCAAGTAGACGGGTATCATGCAGCCATGACCTGAAAAACCAATCAAGATCCTCTCCGCTAACCTCTTCCACAGCATCGATAAATCGCTTTTCATTCGTATGCTTGAACTCCCAGCGTCGGTAGTATTCTTGTATACTCTTTAAAAGAGTTTCTTCGCCTAAAATATATTTCAATTCATCTAACATCAAAGATGGTTTGGTGTAGGCGTTTGCACCGGCAGATCTAGTTCCTTTGAACATATACGTTGAACGGCTAATTGGCTCATCCAGGCCGCTACTCATAAATCCGATCATTCCCCACTGTGTATTCCCTAAGCTACTTGCAAACCTCCAGTGCTTCTTCTGCCAGTCTTTTAGCCTTCCACCATTCATGTCGAACCCTTGCTCGCCATAGCGATCCATCATATACCATCGGGTTTGAAAATTTGTAAACCCTTCATCAAGCCAAGCTTCTCGAACCTCGTTATTTGCCAATATACCGTAAAACCAAATATGCCCCACTTCATGCAGAATCAATCCCTCTGATTCGCTTCCATCCATCACAAGCATAGGATATTCCATTCCGCCGCCAGCTATTCTATCTGTGTTGGTAACTTGGGGATAGGGATACATTCCAAACTTAGTGCTTAGCCATTCCACTGCGCGTTCTGTTCTGGCAACAACTTTCTTGGTCCATTTTCTTCCATTCTTTTGATTGTATAAAACATGGACATCAATCCCATTCCAGCTTCCACTTTCATATAGAAAATTGGGCGTAGTAACCCATGCAAAGTCATGCACATCTTCCGCATAAAAGGTGACAACTCGTCTTTCATTATTGCTATAGCTGGTGCGATTCTTCTTAAAATCTTTTAACCACTCATTGAATTTCTTCGTTGTATCTACGCGAACCTCTTCCCATCCTGGATCGCCTGAGGTCACGGTACCGGTAGACCCTATTACATACCCACGTGGCACATCCATTGTCACTTCGTAGTTTCCAAACTCACCATAAAATTCACCCTCCGCATGAAAGGGTTCATTGAACCATCCATTTTCATCATACACCACTACCCTTGGATACCATTGCGCAAAATTGTACTGCACACCAACTCGCCCTGCTCTTTCTAAAAACTCTCCAACATGGTGTGTCCAGTCCAGATCAATTACCATTGATNCTCCAGGAGGTAGGCCTTTGGAAAGCTTAGCAGATAATATNGTATCATCAATTTGAAACGTATCTGATAGCGCAGATGCTCCGCTTTTAATTTTAAAGNTCTGTATATCGTATTTGCTAAAATAGGGATCTATTCCTTTCTTAATACGATCACCTCTATAGGTTCTGCCGAGCCCCGCTAAATACTCTCGATACTTTACCGTTCCTTCCTGAAATGCATTTGCATACAGATTTAAATAGAAATGATAAAGGGTATCTGGAGAATTATTTTTATAGGTAATNGTTGAATGTCCACCAATTGTGTGCTCTGCTGTATCCAGCTTGACATCCATTTTATATGTAACAAATTGTTGCCAGTAGTCGCTTGCGCATAGTACAGAAAGGTTTATGGTGGCTATCAGTGTAAATATCTTCATGGGTCTTTCNTTTTTATTTATTATGGATAAAAAGTATTTCCAACTATTGGCAAAGCAAAACCTAAATGGGCTCCGCTAAAACTGCTCTGCCATTCCGTATCAGATGTTTGGGTTTTCTCACTCACGTAGCCAGCTAATAAAAACCCAATAAATTTTTTTGATCTAACATGTTTTTTACCATCTTTGAATGCAGTTCCATGCCCAAATCCTAACCAGCCACCCATCATTCCNACNATTTGGAGGTCAAAATAAGTAAAGGGCNCACTNTTTTGCGGATACCTTTTTCCAAAAGCAATTCCAGGAAAAATATATGGCCCACCACCAGATTCACCTATACCTGGAATAGCCATACCAAAACTTATTTGGTAACCTTTTTCTTTACTTTTTAAATCAAATTCATAAGAAATGCCCGCATATCCACCCGGAAATGATGAATCCTTAGGATCGCCATCGCGCTGATACTGCGCTTCTTGGCCCCAAATAAAACTAATTAGAAATAATTTGAGCCAGAGACATTTCATATAAAATTTATTTTTTACTATACGTAAAGAACAGAGCAGCTAACACAGCATTTATAGCAAGATTACCATAAACAGGAGGGCCTGATGCTTGCCCTGTTGCAGCATGATAACCTATAAGCAATACCCATAAAACACCTATAACGCCATANAATTGACCATACGAAGACATAGCTCCACCAGCAATNTCAGGTGTTCTCCATGATAATAAACCAATAGAGATAAGAGAGACTCCCATTGCTTGAGCNAGCGTTTGTAATTGAGGTGTCATATCGAAACCAGCCATTCCTAAAAATGTTTCGGTTAATACAAGGAAACTCAATCCATTGGCAAAGAGTATACCNCCGTTAACTCGAAAAATCATTTGTAAATTCATAACAACTCCTTATTTATTACTTTTGATTTAATTAAAACTATAGAAATTATGATTTAACAATCAATTATATTACTAAATGGTCATTTGCTATTACTAATTGAAATATATAAACCATCATCATTAATAATAGGACTTCTAAGCTCAATTTTATCAGAATATTTCACTGTATAATTTTCCGCATAGAAAGATCCACCAGCAATCCCAATTGGGACATAAAAAACAAATCTAATAAAACTATTTGGCAATAACCAGACTTGCTGTCCTCCGGAAGAAGCCTGTGCCTTTTCTCTCCTTGTATCATAATCATCCATTAAAATAAATGATAGAGCATAACCCGAAAATGCTCCAATCAGCCTGGACTTTAAATATTTTGGCCTAGTACCAACTTTCACATATTGTATCTCATCCAATGAAATATGATTGAAAAATAATCCAGACATTCTAAGTTTTCTCTTAGTAATTGAAAATCCAGTNTATTTATTTTCTAAAATATCACCACTTTTTAATCNAANAATGACAAAGCTACCAACTTGAAGTTGATGCTCTTTTTCATTTTCACTAAAAACAAGGGTCTGATCTTTATATGGAAAAATCTTTGATAAAAATGATTGTCCCCAAAGAGAATTGATCACAAATAATATGAGCCAAATGTGTTTCATTGGTTTTTGCTTTCTTTAATTATTTTACGATTTTGAATAAAGCCTATTAATGCACCGCATATAGTTAAAAATCCACCCAAAACGATTAATACAAGTTGAATGAGGTTTTTTTCTTCACCATCGCCCATCCAAATACCTCCGATGCTCATGGAAATAATTCCCATAGGAATAAATATATTTGGGTTCAGTTCTAGTATTTTTTTCATTTTCTAATCCTTTATTTAAGTCAGAGGTGTTTCATTTAGTTATGCGACTTCCTTTTTGAATTACATACTAACTTTAGCCTGCAACAATCTTCCAATTGTCATCACCAATAATATATTTTTTTGTAATTACAGAATCTGATAAACTACCTATTAAAGCTCCTATACTTGCTCCAAAACCAGCCATTATTGGAGTTATAATCAATCCTGCAAATGCATCTGAAGGAGTACTCCAATCACCAACCAACGCAACAAAGCCACCGGTTAATATTCCTCCCACAAAAGCGCCATTATAGGAACCCCTTCTATCTTTAAATTCTTGTTCAATAAATCTAATATCACCAAGTCTTATTGTAGAAATTTGTCTATTATCATTTTCTTTTATTTTTATTTCTTTATCAGTGACTTCTTTTATTTTTCCAACAACCTTACGCTCAACGGAATCTTGATACCCTATGGTAATCGTTTTACCTACTTTCATCTTTTCTGTTTTTTGCCTATTGCTTAAAACTAAATCTTTCGGGTTCAAAAATGTATCAAAGAAGTTCATTTGCCCCAAACAAACCTCAAACAATAAAGTAGCTGTAAGATATTTTTTCATTTTCTAATCCTTTATTTAAGTCAGAGATGTTTCACTTAGTTATGCGACTTTTTTTGCAGTTCTCACAAACCTGAGGCAGCTGAAAAAAATGCTAAAAGTAGAAAAAAGCAAGACGTTATTCTAAATGCATTCATACTTGATTCCCCTCTTTCTGCTTGGCGTTTAATTTCGCTATTGATTCTTTCATCGACTTCTTGTCGGTTTAAATAATTTAATTGAACCCCATCATCTTTATAAAAAGAAATAAAATGCCAGTAAGGTGCGGGTGTACGACGAATTAACTCAGTTGAAGCCCAAACATAATATCTAGTAGTAGAAAAATATATTATTTTGATATCCGTTACATCAAATATATAGTGCGCACCATTATTTTTTGTACCACCAGCAAATAGAAGCGGCACTTGTTTTTTATTATCAGGTTTAAATA
>PBPW01000062.1 GCA_002725545.1 Fidelibacterota bacterium
CGGTTCTTATTCAGGAAAAGAATCTACTGGAGAAGTAGACAGCAATAACCGTGATTCTCAACAGGTTGGTTTTGAAGCACACAACTGTCCTGCTCACCATTTGGATGTCCTTAATTTTGCTTCACGTTCGTTGGATAGTTATTTATTAAAATTTCCGCAAGCTAATTTGTTTCCAGAATTTCGACAACGAGAACCTTACAACTTGATTAAATACAAAGAAGGTCAGGCGTTCCATGACGTACATTCTGACTATTACCCTTTTGGTACTTTAAGTCGCCGTCATCTCACAGGCATCGTTTTTTTAAACAAAGTCGTAAAAGGCGGTGAGCTTTATTTCCCGCATCAAGATTTAACAGTCAAAGCAGAACTGGGGAAAATGATTATTTTTCCATCAGGTTGGACTCATGCTCATAAGACATTCCCACCCATAAACCAAGAACGCTACGTGCTTCAGTTGTGGTGGAGTTTCGAGACAGACGATTCAGAAACAGAGTAAACAATGGAAGAGATAACAGACGTAAAAAAGATAGGAGTATCGAAGCTAACGCTTGGACTCATCATGTCTGTAGCCTCCATTTCAGGTGTAGTCGTTTGGAAAGCAGCTTCAGTCCCTAATCAAATCTCTGATTTGGAAGCGAAAGTAGCTGTTATTGAACAGAACACTGGGACTGATTCGAGTGTTCTAGCAAAGTTAGATGAAATAGAGGAAGGTATTGTTGCAAATGCTTCTGCCATTGATAGCGTTAGGGCTGCTCGTCTTGACGATTTGGACAGGTTCGCACCTTCTTTAATCGTTGAAGCTATAGCTTCTGACATGAATGTTCTTATTGAAGATGTAGATGAGATGAAAGAGGTCATCGCTTCTCTTGCGTGGGTTCCTTCAGAATTTAGTACGATCTGGGATCGTATATATTTAGCTGAAGAAGCTATTCAAAGTAAAGCATGGGGAGAAAGCTTCTATCAGGACAACGAATGACCGATATAATCCCAAGAGAAGAATGGGGTGCGGAACCGGCTCGTTGGACAACCAATCAGAAACGACCAGTTGACCATGTGTTTATTCATCATGGCGCTACTCTTTTAAGAGATCACTCTCAAGAGGGTGAAGCTGCTATAGCTAGGGCATACCAGCGTTATCATTTCGGTAAATCGTGGGCTGATATAGCTTACAGTTTTCTTATTGGTTTAAAATCTGGTCGAATATATGAAGCTAGAGGCTGGTTTAATAGACCTGGTGCTACTAAGAATTGGAATCACAGGTCATACGCTATTTGTATTATTGGTGATACTACTCAACAAGTTATTTCTGATGAGGCTGTTCGAGCGATACATAATTTGATTAAAGAAGGAATCAAGCTGGGTTACATTTTGCCTGATTTTAATATACGTGGGCATCGTGATGTGAAGAATAAAGATTGCCCTGGTCATACTGCTTATTCTCGGTTACAGGAAATGCGCCCTGATGTGGAAACGGTAGTGGTTCCTAAGCTCGTTCCTCCGGCGTTTACAAAGCCTCTGAAGCTTCGCTGGCCTAGAAATAGGTCACCCCTAGTCAAATGGGTTCAGGCGGTCTTAGGATTGCCCCTGAACGGAGATTATGGATGGCTGACAGTTCAGCGTGTTAAAGCTTGGCAGAAAGAAAACGGTCTTAAACCTGATGGTATTGTAGGTTCGATAACCTATAACAAGATGTTCGGAGAATGAAGTGGCTCTTGATTACCGCCAATCAGGGATTGATTACAGAGATTCAATCAGAAATTATTATGGTGTAGCTCATGCCACTNTTACNCCTTCGACGATTGCTTGCACANCTACACTTCCTGAAGTTCAAAGGAGTCTCCCTTACAGAGAATCAGGGATTGATTACAGGCAAACAGCGACAACGTATCGTGGGGACAACGCATCTGAAGTTAATATCGGTGCTTATCCTACTATCAGCGTGGTTGCTGGTGTGGGTGCGGTTCCTGCGTCAACAGTATCGGGAAATGCGAGTGTCTCTCCTGCGTCGATAACATGCCCAGGGGCTACTGTCCCTTCGGTTACTGCTGCAAGTATCGTAACTATTTCAGCTACGACTGTTGAAGCTACAGGTGTTCCTCAAAANGTAACAGTTCTTTTATTCACTGAAGCTGNNNCNNCTTCTGTTGCAGGTGTTGGTNCAGTACCAGCGCATGTCGTAACAGGTGACGCTCAAGTCTCCGCTGCGACTGTTGCTGCTAGTGCAACAATCCCTGNTCCTAGTGCCATATCTGGTACNGCNNNANNTNNGCCTAACATTTTAAATNGCACAGCTACGGTAGGTGACCCTGATATGGCNATGAGGTATGTGCCTAAATACGAAAACACTTTACCGACACAAGCTAAAGGTGAACCTGATTATCAACCATTAGCNCCNATGAACAGGCTTGCACGTTTCTATAGTCCAAGATCCAGGGGTNCTAATGTTTGGATTCTTTCAAACACTACTGTNACNACANATCAACCTGTCACACCANCTGATGTNGCTAATATAACTAGGACTTTGTATGGCTCACATGAAAGTCCTNATGATTTAACTTCAACTGAAGCTAANCTTTTAATAGCAGCAGGTTATGACGTTACTGTTAGGGAGGCTGCCTGATGGGTACTAAATTAAGAAGAGAGAATGGTCGTTTTGTTAGCGACGCTACACCTGAAGAACGTGAAGCTTTCAGACAAAACGCTCGGTCTTTTCGTACCGCCCCTTCAGCTATGCCTTCTCGTAGTAGTGCGGCTGGCGAAAAAAAAGCTTGGAATGATTTGGAAACAGACATGGATTCCTACAAGCGTTTAAGGGATGATGGTTTACAACCGCCTTCTATTCGTGGTTCTGCCGACTTAGAGAGTCGTGCTGAGACTAAGATAGAGGTGGAGTCAGGACAGGTTGTTGAGGATAAAACAACCCGACAACAAGTTGAAAAAGTTATTAAAGAATCAGAGGGCAACACATGACAGCACAAGTCTGGATAGATAGAACTAGAGATTTATTATTATCTGGCACTGTCGAAACAATTAACCGTCTTAATGGAAGTATGACAGATTCAATCAGTTCAATGAACACGGAGCTTGATACTGGTCCTATTTCTACAGGTTCAATCATAGAAATTGACACAGAGTTGATGTATGTGACATCGGTTAGTGGTCTTAATGTAGGTGTCATCAGAGGTTATGGTGGCTCTACAGCCGCTGCCCATGATGATGATTCTATTATTAGGGTTTCACCTCAATACCCTGCTCACATGATCTTGGATGCTTTGAACGATGATTTGAATGATCTTTCAGCTAAAGGTTTATATCAGATGAAAGTAGCTACGTTTACTTACACAGCTTCCACGCAAGGATACGATCTTGCTTCGGATGTTCTTGGTGTTCATCGTGTTACTTTTACTGACGAGTCCGGTGATTTGTCAGAACCAGAAGTTCGTAGATGGTCGTTGCGTCGCAACAGGCTTTCTTCTACTTTTTCTTCTGGAACTGCTTTGGTTTTAGCGGACACTCCAACTTCAGGTCAGGGTGTTCGTGTTGAATACAAAGAACCCTTTACTACTTTAAGCACTTATTCAACAGCTTTAACAACTGTTGGTCTTCATTCAGAAGCGTATGATCTGCCACCTTTGGGTGCAGCTTTAGCTTTAATGACTTTCAAACCGATAGCCCGTGAGAGTGTGATGACTCAATCACCTATCAGACGAGCCGAAGAAGTACCTTCTGGAGCTATTTCAGCTTCAATGCGTGATCTACGTTTCCGTAGGGATCAAAGGGTAGAAGCAGAAAAGATGCGACTCGCACAGCTTTACCCAACCCAATGGTTGCGTAGCGGAGAATAATTATGGCGATTGCGCCTAAATACGACATCTCGATAAATGGTCGAGGGTACATGGTTGATTATACTAATTACCGTCGTAGGACTATTCCTGCACAAAAAGAACAAAGAGACACATCTGAAGATGTTGGTGAAAACACTCTTAGTAATGTTGGTCAATGGGTTAGAAGCCAGTCGGATTGGTCACATGGCGCTGGTCAAGAATTTTTTGATTTAAATGATTCAGACAGAAGAAGGTTTCACACTTCTAAGAACATAGATATTTTTACTAAAGGCCAGCTTCACATGTGTAAAGCCATCGAAGAAAAATCTTCTGGTTCTAATAACAACTTGTACGCCAAGATAGTTAACGGTTCGGTTTTCTATTTTTCTGATGGACAACTTATGAAATTCGGTAATCCTGATGTTAATGCTGGTTCGTATTCTCCTTCTTCTATAGACATGGATTACGCAATTTTAGATTGGACTTCTGATGGTGCATCTATTTATTGCGCTCAAGGAGCTAATGGTGTTCGTAAAGCGACTGTTTCATCTACTAGCGGTGATTCTACAATAGGGTCGTTTCAAGCAGATGTTATTGAGTACGCAAACGGTAGACTTTTAGCTTCTGATGCAGGAAGAATAGTAGAACTTAATACTTCAGGTGTAGTTCAAACTTTCGATAAAACTCTTACAGGTACATGCAAAGCCATAAAAGGTGGACCTAATAGTATTTATGCAGCTTACAATGTGAATGGTCAGGGAATCCTCTACACGATAGGCATATCGACAACAGACGGTTCTCTCGCCTACCCAGTCCCAGCGGCGGTGCTACCACTAGGGGAAACATTCTCTGGTCCGTGCTGTATCGATACATTTGGAGAATTGATTGTGGTTGGTACTTCCGCTGGGGCTAGGTTTGGTTTAATTAACTCTAACGATCAGCAATCGGTCACATTCGGACCTGTAATAGATACAGGTGGAGCAGCTTATGGTGTTCGTATCTCCGGCAAGTACGGATATTGGGGTACAAAAAATGGGGATACATATAAAGCTGACCTTTCTATTTTCACAGACACTCTTGTCCCAGCCTATTGTCGTCTTCTTTCATTTGACGATGCGGCGAAGGGAAATGTTCTTTCATTAGAACTCTACAATAACAAACTTTTCTTTACTGTGTCTGCCGGTGAATTATATGGAGAAGATGCAACTGGGGATCTTTCAGCTACAGCAGAGTTGACAGTTGGAACTATTACTTTTGGAACGTCAGCTTCTAAAGTTGGCAGGGCTGCTTCCGGCAGGTTTGCAAAAGAACAAGCTGCATCAGCTTCAGGTGATATTGATTACAGTGTAGCGAATACTGATTACCAAGCAAGTTCAATCAATTATGGTGGTTTAGTTGCTGGTCAAGCTGGGACTGTGACAGTAACAGCTACAGATGAAAACAATGTTTCGACAGCGATGGTTCTTGAAGGAACAGGAATAGAATCTTCTTATTCTGCCGCAGACCCATCGAGTGAAACTTTCACAATTAAATTAACTTTGAATAGAGATGCAGGTTCAACTACTAGCGGTCCTATATTTGAACGCTGGTCTTTTCATCCTAGACCCCAACCAGTTCGCATAGAAGAACTAATAACTCCTCTAATAATACAGGGGAGAGTAACGACTATGCACGGTTCTGGTGCTTTTGTAGGTTATGATAGTCAAGAAGAATATTTACATTTGCGGAATCTAGCTAATCAATCAAAAGCAGTTACTTTTGAAGAAGGGAATCTGTCATACTCAGTAACGGTTGAAGACATTGAAATGTCTCCAGTCAGAATGAGTGCTGATGATTCTTTTTGGGAAGGAACTTTGATATGTCGTCTTCTAACAGTCCCATAAGTCTTAACGAGTTTACAGAAAATACAAGAAATGGTGGCTCCGGAAGATGGTGCGACAAGCTTCCTGAAAAAATCAGAGAAGAAATTATTGCTTCTAACGCTGGTTCAAAAGTTGCAGCAGATTGGTTAAGAGAAGTTCACGGGTTTGAAGCTGCTACTCCTAAAAAATGTGAACCTTTAATGGAAGAGCGAAAGAAGAGAAACGCTGGCTGATTCTTTAGAAGAGTTCAGTAACAATACTGTTCTCTTAGACCGTTTATCACGGTTAGAAAAGGCACATATAAAAGCCAAGTCTGAGCTTGCTGTAGCTCGTAAACAAAATGTTGTTCTTATAGATGAAGTTGATTTACTTGAAGATCGAATTGAAGCTTACGAAAAGGTAGGTAAAAATAAACCACCTGTTTGGTTGACTCCTAAGAAGCCTAAGAAGACAGCAGCTACGGTTGTTGCAATGCTTTCTGACTTACATCTTGATGAAGTTGTTGACTTGGATGAAATGGGTGGCGCTAATAAATATGACCGAGAAATAGCAGAAATAAGATTAAAACGATTTGTTGAAAAAGTAATTGAACTTTCTAATAATTATATTGCCGGAGTAAACATCGAAGGTTTATGCTTACTACTTGGCGGTGATTTAGTTAGTGGCGATGTCCATGAAGAATTAGCTCAAACAAACGAAGGGGTATCCGGCATAGACACTTGTGTTTATTGGTCATCCATTCTTGCTTCTTGCATAAGTGGTTTAGCTGACCATTTTGGCAAAGTGCATGTTAGTAGCGTGGTTGGTAATCACGGCAGACAAACACGTAAACCTAGAATGAAAGGAAGGGTTAGGGATAATCTTGATTATCTACTTTCTACAATGGCAGCTACACATTTATCAAAAGATAAACGTGTGACTTGGAACATTCCTGATACTGCTGATTGCCTCGTAAATGTTTATGACACAAAGATTTTACTCACTCACGGAGATCAAATTCGTGGAGGTGGGAATGGTGTGGGCGGCTTGCTTGCCCCTGTGATAAGGATGATTCAAAAGAAGAGGGTGAATCAGCCTTTTGATGTAATGGCTTTTGGTCATTTTCATCAACAAATAATTAGCCCTGAACAGGGTGTTTTTGCTTGTGGGTCTTTGAAAGGAGTTGACGAGTTTAGTCGTTTAATGAATTTCCCTGACTCTGAACCTCTACAAGCTTTTGCTGTAGTAACCCCAACAAGGGGCTTTACTTTTACAGCGCCTATATTCGTACAAGATAAAGAAAAAGAAGGATGGTAATAACCATGATTACAAAAGATTTAATAGAGAGAGTAGTAGCCACATTCGTGCAGGCTGCCATAGGTGCCATGTCATCAAACTCCATGTTTGACTTAGGTGTTGACCAATGGAAGATGATGGCAGGTGCAGGTGTCGCTGCTGCTGTGTCCGTTATTAAGGGCGCTCTCGCTCAAAAAGTTGGAACTAAAGGAACTTCTTCCTTAACTGATTAAAACTAATTAGGTAGGGTCAGGGTGTGTAAATACAGTTTGACGGTTATCACCCTGACTCTACTGAACAAAGATTACGATGCTTGAATTACTTGAATTGGCTAATCAAAAGAATGACTTGACCAGCAAGTAATTAGCGATTACGCTATCTGTAAACAAGGGGGTTATTTATGGAGAATCAAGTTAGTGTTATTTCAGCCACAGTAGAAAAGTTTCTACAAAACAGATGGCTTAAAGAACAAGCGGCTGGTGGTAAACCAACTGCTTGTTCTACTTTAGGAAGAGCTTCAGATGTTCTTTCATGTCAACGTAAGATTGCTTTTGGGATGGCTAAAGTTAATCCTTTAGACGTTCCGTATCTTTCAAATCTTATTGCTTTAGATATTGGTAATGAGATGCACGAAAGAGTGCAAAGCGCCCTTCACGATGCTTTCCCAGATTTTAAGTCAGAGGTGCCGATTGATTTGACACCTTTAGGTTATGACGTAAGTGGATCTGCTGATGGGTTATTAACTATTGCAGATCAAAAAATAATTGTTGAGATCAAAACGACTGCCGGTTTCGGATTTAAAATTTGTAGTGAAGGTCATGCAAAAAGTGGTGAGTTGCCTGGTGCAAAAATAGAGCATCTTATTCAAGCTGGCATCTACGCTCATGGGGCTGATGCTGACGGCGTTCTAATAATTATGATTAACAAAGAGAACATGGAGTTTGGTAAATACAAGGTAGGTCAAACTCTTGAATTTGAACAACGGCTTGATGATGTAGTCCCACCTTGTGGTAAATATGAAGGCGGTCAAACTTTACGTGAGCTTGCTTTAACTGAGCTTATGAGGATGCAAAGAATCGCTGACCAAGTTCAAGAAAATGTAGTTCCTGCAAGGATCGACCCAGTTGAAGGTGTTATAGATAACCCTCCAACATTCATGGCTACTAGAGGCTATTGGAGATGCAGGTATTGTAACTACAATTCTATTTGTCAAAACCTACCCACTGAAGAGATCAGTGTTGAAAAGTCAACTCAGCATGTCATCCAAACTTGGAGTCCTGTTGCTAAGGAGGTCGCTAATGTTTGATGGTATTACTTACGATAAAGAACAAGATGAGGACAGATTACTTACCTTGTTCGATAAAGTATTAAACCTTATGTCAGATGGTCATTGGCGCACGTTGAATGAGATAGCTTTTCAAGTCGGCGGTCAAGTCCAAAGTGTTAGTGCAAGATTAAGAGATGCACGTAAAGCTCAGTTTGGTGGGTATCAAGTGGAGCGTAAACGTGTTGGGGGTGGATTATGGATTTACAGAGTCTTAGATCCTCTCCCAGTAGATAATAACCAGCAAACATTGGAGGTATGTGATGGGTTTTAATCCCGATGAGTATGAACAGGTAGCTGATCGTATCCCGTTATTTTGGGAAGCATTTCCAAACGGGCGTATAGAAACTGAGATGATTAGCTATGACGAAGAGAAAGGCACAGTTGTTTTCGTTGCCCGTTTATTTAGAGAAGGGGAAGACACTCCTTTTGCTACTGGTTGGGCTAGAGAAGTACGTGGTGATGGGTTCGTTAATAAAACTAGCCATGTAGAAAATTGTGAAACATCAGCATTGGGCAGAGTTTTAGCAAATGCTTGTTTCTCAGATAAGAATAAGCCACGCCCCAGTCGTGAAGAAATGTCAAAGACGGTAGGGGCAGGGGAAAAGGTTACGGCGACCCTAGATTCTCAACCCCCTCCTGAATCTGAACCTGCGCTTACCGTCGTTCCGAACGATATAACTAAAGAGCTTAAAGAACTTGGGGGTAGAGGTAAGGATCTTGGTTTAACTCAACCCCAGATAAGAAAAATAGCGAGCGAAGTATTAGGTAGAAAGATCAGCAAAGCTGCTGATATATCTACGAGTGAAGAAGTAGAAGCTGTCCAAAGACAATTTGATGAGATCGAACAATTAAAGGAGACACCATGAGTTATATCAATGTTAACGGAACGGGAAAAATAGTTACCGAACCGGAATTAAAAGAACTCTCTGGCGATAAATGTGTAATCAAGTTACGAATAATGGCTACCAATAAAGCAGGCAAAGACGGTAACAATATGTTTATTGACTTGGAAGCTTGGGATCATTTAGCTAGAAACTGCAACTCTTTAATGTCTAAAGGTACTTACATTATTTATTCTGGGAGACTTCAACAGGATGAATGGGTTAACACTAAAGACAACAAGACCATGACAAAGGTTAAAATTACTGCTTCTGATATAGGTGTTCAAACTTCTCGATGGGATGATGACGACCAAGAAAGAATCAAAGAAGCAAAGCATGAAATTGAAACATTGGATGATCCCGAAGAATTATTCTAATGAGTTCTAAGAATAAAATTAAAGGAACAGCTTTTGAAACTGCTGTTGTTAACTACATAAACAATAACTCTTGTTTGAATGTTGAACGCAGGGCTTTGTCCGGCATGAACGATAAGGGCGATATTATTGGCGTGCCGGATACAGCCATAGAATGTAAAAATGTTAAAGACTGGTCTCAAAGACTTGGCTCATTCATTAACGAAGCTGAAGAGGAAGCTGCCAATGCCTCTGTCAACATAGGTGTTGTTGTTATTAAGAAACGTAACGCTCCTATAGATGATGCTTATGTTGTGCAATCATTACGTCAATGGGTTGAGACTATAGAAAGAGATTTGAATGGATGATATGCAGTTGTTTGATCCTCAAGCACCTGAGAAAAACAATGCTAAAACTATTTTCGCAGAATGGGCGCAAGACCCTGATAGTAGACCACGTTTAAGAAATAGTCGTGATGCTACTGTTGTTGCTCGAATAGTCGAAGCTTTAGAAGCAGGTTTCAAAGAGCCTGTAATAAAAAAAGCTTTAGATAAGTGTTGGAAATTTTCATCTAAAGCTGCTTGGGAGACTGCTTTGAATATTGCTTTCGAGGAGTGTAGAAGAGAAAATAAATCTAAAGGGATTCGTTTATCAGACACTCAGGAAGCTTTGTTGCGTTTAAGAGAAGATCGTGGGCTACTTAAAAAACCGTGAGAGTGGCTGGGCAAGTAGAGCCGCTTGCAAGGGAGAACCAGTAGAGATTTTCTACAAGAAAAAGTATTTAAAAATAGCTCAACGTATTTGTTCCGCTTGCGTAGTTAAAAAAGAATGTGGTCTAGCTGGTCGTAAAGAAAAGTTTGGAGTTTGGGGTGGGATTCCAAGAGGGTGGTTAAGAGAAGAGAAATGATTTCTTTAACAAGTTTTCCTGAAAATCTTTTTGCTATCAGCAGTATTCATAATGAAGACAGGTTTTTAGGAATGAGAATAGATGACCCTGACCATTCAGAAGTTGTTCTTTTTGTGGGGCATCACGGTGTTGAATTTGATGGTGCTATTACTGCAATGGTAGAAACAGGTGTAGCTATTAACAGAGATCAGTTAATTGAAATGTCTCAAGCGATGCTGGCTACTGCTATGAGTATGATAGAGCCTGACGATTTTTCAGAGAATGGAGAAAGTTATTATGGGTAAAACAAAACTTTTTGAAAAGACTCCCAACTGGATGGATCAAGCTGCTTGCAAAGGTATGAACCCTGAACTCTTTTTCCCTAAAGGAGCTATCCCTAATAAGGTTAAAGAAGTTTGTGGAAGCTGTTGTGTAAAAAGTCAATGCTTAGAACACAGTCTTAAAAATAATGAGATTGATGGTGTCTGGGGTGGAGAAGGTAAAGACGCTCGTAAAAAAATTAAACGAATTAGGTGGAACTTTACTTACGGACAGATTATTAAATGCAGAATTTGTGAATCAGATTTTAAAACAATTAGCCCCCACCATAAAATTTGTAGTGAACCTTGTCGTCAATTAGCTAAGAGTAAACGATTATAGAATGACTTCTCTTTTGCTTGCCGTGATTGTTGCCGTGAACTCTATGGTTGTGATACCTGAGATAGTGGATCAAGAATATCGTATGTATGAGCGTGGTTCTCATATCGTGGAGTTACAAAAAGAAATAGGTGGAGTTCAGGTTGATGGGATTTATGGACCGAAGACTAGAGCGAAACATATTGCTTCTGTTGGTGGTGGAGTAGCTGCTGTTTACAGGTGGTACGGGTTCACACCTTTAACGAACAACACTAAACCTTTAAGCGTTCTAATAGATGAGTATTTTAAAACAGAATCAGATCGTCTATGGGCGACACGGGTTGCTTTCTGTGAATCGTCTGCTTTGCCGCATCATGTTCGCTCCACTGCTGTTTCACCTGCTCTAGCTGTCGGAGCTATGCAAAACCTTATGCGTTACTGGTCAAGCCGTGCCGTTTCAGCAGGTTTGTCGGCTGATGCTTCTCCTTACGATTTAGAAAATAACATAAGGGTAGCTGCACATTTGTTTTACACCTCAGGTAAACATCATTGGAATCCTTCTAAGAAATGTTGGGGGAAATAATAATGCAACAAGCTCACCAAAAAATTGTTAGAGAAAAAATGAAAACAGAAGATTCTTTCAATCTGTTTGGTGACTGGTGGGAAGACATAGAAGTAGACATTAAAAAAGCAGTTGTTAAACCGATTGATTACAAGACGGCTGCGAGTGTGATTATCAAGTATGAGTGGCTTGGTTGTATGCCTGCGATGGTTAAGTATTGTTTCGGTATTTACTTTGACGTCAATCTAGGTGGCGCTGTTGTTTACAGCACGGAATATATAGAGAACTTAGGTAAGTGGGATAAGTACGATTACACAGGCAAGATCATTCTCTTATCAAGGGGCGCTTGTGTTCATTGGGCTCATCCTCATAGTGCCAGCAAACTAATAACAAGTTCGATGAAAATGCTCCCTGAGAAATACAAAGTCGTGACTGCTACTGTCGATGAACACGCTGGCGAGATAGGAACTATCTATCAAGCCTGCAACTTTGTTTATATAGGTTCTATGCGAGACAACAATCCAAATGTGAACAGCAGAAAAGATGACAGGTTTGGAGTTGAGATTGACGGCAAGTTATATACCGCTCGCTCCATGAGGCAGAAGGTCGGTTCACAAAAAAAGGAAGACATTTTAAATGTTTATCCTCACGCCGTGTTTGTACCTCAAGCTAGTAAGAAAAGGTACTTTTATTTTCTTGGGAATAAGAAAGAGAGACAATACCACCGGAGTCAAATAGAAGATCAAATTCAACCGTACCCAAAAAGAGATTTGTTATGAGTCCTGAAGAAGTCGAAGAGATTCTTTTTACGATGACTGCTATTTGGACTCAGAAAATAAACGACCCTACGTTAATGGTTTGGAAGGAACTGTTAGCTCCAGAAGACCGTTCTAAAGTTAGAGCAGCTATCAAACAATTAGCTGATACCAGTAAATATTTTCCTGCATGGTCAGAGGTTAAAGAAATTGTAGAGCTTTTAAAACGTCAAGAAAGAGAAGCACCTAAAGCTATTGAAGCTGGGAGTTATTTATCACACAAAGAAAATCTAGAACGATTAAAGGAAATCAAAAAGCTTAGAAGTATGTGAGTAAATGTTGCTCTTGCATGATATGATTTTGTTTATACACATTTCACTCCAATCGTTTTGTGTAAACAAAAAACCCCCCGATTATGGGGGGTTTTTTACTTGGGTTGACAGTCCTAGATTATGCGGCTTTACGTTTTAGTCGCCGTATCTCAGCTTTGAGTTCAGCAACTTCTTCCCGTAGGGCTTTGACCCTACAAGCTTCTGCATTGTTTTCTTTGTACGAAATGCTTTCCAAATGGTCAATGTTCACACACGCTCTTTCCCCACAGATATGGTGTATCTGGTTTCCTTCAGGGATAGTTTCGTTGTTGGCTACTTCCCAGACTTTTCGATGGGTAGCAATCCGAGTCAACCCTTCTCCATCTTTCGCTATGCAAATAGACCCGTAACCTGATTCCATTTTGGTGTGTTGCCAAACTAAACAACCGTTGTTGTTTGGCTTCACGTACCCATTTTGAGGATCTAAATAGAAAGCAATAGTTTCAGTCCAGTCTAAATGAAACAAAGTAGGGCGTAACTTTCTACCTGCTTCAAAAGTTTTATTTTTGTACCATCTTGCCCCATGTCCCTGACAAATCTCACCGTATTCGATTGATTTTGGGTCAAACTTTGAAGGATCTTTAAGCCCTACATATCCTTTGTCTGTGACTCGACCACATGGGGTTCCTTTGGAATCTATAGGCACCATGCAAGTGCTGTTGCGAGGTAAGGATTGAACTAACGGAACATCAGGGTACGTGTCTCCGTATTTGTCTAATCGTTTAGCATGACCACGACAATGATCGTCAGTCTGTGTTCTTTGTTTAAATGAACAGCCCTTAACTATGCAGTTTTTATATTGTTGTTCTTTAATCAGTAGGGTTTTGCTACCCAGACAGCAACGCCGATTCTGATGTTTCTTAGCAGCACGTTGAGCGTTACCAAGTGTTGCATATCTTGGTTCCCCACAGCGAGCGCACTTCACATGCAAGGGTATTTGCGAATCTCCACTGTATGGCTCTAGTGGAATATATTCACATGCTCGCATTATCTTGTCGGCTTCTTCTAATGTATGTTTATTCGGCATTACGCTATCTCCATCTTCGGAGCTTGTTTAGCACGACTGTTTTTCAAGTGAGCATCAACTTCAGGATCGTCGTCGCCTATGTCGTAACGAACATTACGTTCTTGAAAACCGACAGGTATCTGTGAGTCTTTAGTCCATACCCATAAATGGTACTCGTTAGCTGTATCAACAACTCTAGACTCAGCAGGATAAAGCTCAAGTGCTTCACGCTCGTCACCAAAAATGTCGTTTTTAATCTGCTGGAAATGTCGCCAAGGTCGATTCGTTGCCCGTGTATGAGAGTGAATACACATTTGGCAAATACCATCACGACCTAACTCTTTGTTTAAGTATCTGATTGTTGCCTGATACCTGTCGTTTATCCAAACTTCGTCAGGCATGTCACCATGAAACTTATCTTTTATTTTTTCATAGATGTTATCGTCAGCTAGTTGAGCGGCTTGCATACGCATCCAAGCCTTAGCTTTAGTTGGGGCTTTACGTTTCTTACCCATTGTTTTATTCTCCAATCGTGGTCTGTCTCATCAGTATGTGGTGACCAATCCACATAGACACCCTTACGGGTGTTTCAACTAGCTTTCCTTCCGGTTTCAAGTAACCATTTTTCAACGTCAGCTTTAAGGAAAAAAACTAACCCCCATCTTCTAATAACTGAAGAAGGAAAATCATTACTGTTAATCCAGTAAGTAATATTTGATTTATGCACCCCTTCTTTTTTTGCTATATCTGACAAGGTGATTAACTCCGATAAACGGTAATCGTTTATATTTATTTCAGGTCGAGGAGGAACTAATTGCATCTTCTCCACCCCCTGTCACGAAAGTACCAACATTGACGTTGACAACATCTTGAGTCATTTCACGAACATGCTCATCGTGTCCGTTTACTTTGTATTCAAGGTCGGCGTAAAATCTTTGAACGACTTTCCATTTGCGTGAAGCTTTAGAAATCACGTAAGTACCGTTGTCGCCATTGTCGTAATCAAGGTTTTTGATTACATCAACGTAAACGCTTGAATTGCCTCCGAACCAGTTGCCTATCATTTGAATGAACCTTGCAGGCTCGTTGACACCCAAAGCTGATGCCGCTTGACAAAAAGCTTCAATGGACTCAATACCACCGTTCCAATGAAGGTAAATGCCTACCTGTGATGTATCCAAAATGCTCTCAGATGAATCTTGAAAACTTATTACCGCTCTATTTCCCATGATTGTTCTCCTTTCGTTCTGTCATAGATATAACTGGTCTAGGTGAATTGATAATTTCTTTTTTAACAATCTCATCTCTAACTTTGTAAATGTTTACACAACACTTCCTTAAAGAAAGATCGATTTCTTCTAACTCTTGAAGCCATAAAGCAAAACGTGGTTTCAAGTCTTCCCAAGCTTGATCTCTTGTTACAGATAAAGCCGACAGGATAGCGTCGTCTCTAAAATAAGGATGACATTTTATAGAAGCCTCGACACTTGTCTCTAAGTGTTTAGCATTTATTAGTATTTCTTTTAGCCGCTCGGTTATTCCGGCGACTGGTTCAAATGGTTCTATCATTTGTATTTCTCCAATCATTTGGTCTATCTCTTCAGCGTTAAGAGACCATCCTTAACGGACACTCCGAAGAGTGTTTCGATATTATTTACAAACCGGCGCTATTAGTTCCGGATCGGTTGTATCAGGACAAAACGGTTCATAATTTTTTGGGTCGTCAATCCATGCAACTATCATTAAACATGAGATAAGCAACCCAATATAAACACGCTCTTTTAATGTCAACTTATTAGTCATTTTCAAACTCCTCTCTAAGCTGCCATGTAGTTCTCTTGTGCCATTTGTGTTCAAATAGTCCAAGCTCTATCAATTTATTACCGGCTTGATTAAGTCGTTCTATAGCGTGACTTAATCGAGTGTTTTCTGGGTTATAAATATGTCCCATGTTGTGAGCGTCATCGAGATAAATGCACATAGTTTGATCGTGCTGTGCATCGAGAAACTCTCTAACGTAAAACAATATTTTTGTATCCTGTCCGGAATCAAATTTTAGAATTGCTTCTTGGCAATCTCCGGATATACCCTCTAAAACTAATTTCATTTTATTCTCCCTCTCTTTTCTTGTGCTTCTGTCATTGTTTTATTCGCCATATTCACACGCTCCGCAGATGTAATCCGCTGTGTAGATATTGCCGACATAAACACCATGCCTGCAATAATCTTTGTCAGGGATCGGTTCGACATCACTATCTAACACTTGACCTGTTCTAGCCTCTCTAAGTATTTCCTCTACTGACAATTCAGCCATTAGTTTTCTCCAATCGTGGTCTATCTCTTCAGTGACTAGAGACCATCCTAGCCAGACACCCTTACGGGTGTTTCGATTAGTTCGTGTAAAGAGTTTCAAAAGGAAATGTCTCTTGAAAATAATCTCTAAGCCATACCGCCCAATCAAGATGTGTAATATCTCTTCTAGCGTTATCAAACCAATCTTTATAAACAAACTCTATTTTTCCGAGTGTGCATATACCATATTGCATGTTGAAAGTTTTAGGGTAAAAACGGATCTCTTCAGAAGGTCCGCCCCAAGAGATCAGATATTTAAGATAGGGTAGCTCCCCTTCTTTAATCTCTTGCCAATCTAGAGACAAACCGTACTCATGAAATCTAGTAGTAGCGTCGTCTTGCTCGACGATCATATCGCTAGACTCCATACCTTCGATCATGTCCTGAAAGTCTTCACCCCTGCTTACGATTGCGTCGTCGATAACGGCTTCGCAATTTACAGTTAGCCCGTTTGATTTATTCATTGTTATTTCTCCAATCGTGGTCTATCTCATCAGTAGCTAGAGACCATCCTAGCCAGACGCTCTAAGAGCGTTTCGATTTAGGCAACCTCCTTTAATGCTACGGCTTCGTAAGATGACTCCTGAGCGTCTTCGTAGCCTTCAGAAGCTCCGACCCCTTCCATCTTGTCTAAAATGTAACTCGCTGCTTTCTGGGCATCCGTTCCGGCTTTCCAAAGTAGCTGGGCTCCATCTTCACCCTCTAACGCTCTTATCCAACTTTTAAGATAAGAAGCGTGATTATCTAGCGGCTGATGCTCGACACCTAAAACGTTAGCTAGAAACACTCCGCAGAGTTCAGCTATTAGCTCTTCAAACGCATATTTAGCGTCACCGAAACGACCCTCTAAATCTCTATTAAGACGGCTTTCGTATCCTGACCAATGACCAAATTCGTGACCTACAGTAGAGACCCATTCTGAGAGGCTAATAAATTGATCAGCTATCGGGGTAATAATTTTATCTTGCGAAGGAATAAAGCAGGCTCTATCGCCGCCGTTCTCCTCTTTCCAATTAGCTCCTACTTTAAGGAACTCTGACCGGATCTTTTCAACCTGTTCATCGTTGGTTAATTCGGTCTCCTCGACTCTTACAGGAAGTGAAGGATGCTCTGGTTTTTCACCCTCTAACGCCTCGACTTGTGAAGCATTAAAAACGGTATAAGTACGCTCTAACAAAACCTTTTTCATTTTGTGGTTTTCTTTGCAAGTCTTCCCAATATTAAAAAGACCTTTACAAGGTGTCTCCTCGTTGCAAACCATCTTAGGAGCCCAATAAATAATCTCGGTTCCTCGCTCGCCCTTCTGAACTTGGCAGCCTTTACTTTGCCACTGTTTGTAAGTAGCAAACCGCCCATCCTCCCAGCCTTCACAACTCTTAGCCATACTCAA
>PBPW01000063.1 GCA_002725545.1 Fidelibacterota bacterium
CAGGCTACCTTCTCTTGTCAAACCAAGTGGAACTAGATGCCTGTCATATACCTCACCATAGTTACCCACTTGAGATATAACATTTTGCATAAATTCTACTGGAATTCCAAAAGAAAAATCTGGAGCTTCACCACCATCAAAACCAACACCAAGTAATCTTGCCATTCCTGGATCTGATGGATTTGATGCCATAGCTGCAACATTAGAACTATCTATGCCACTTTCTTCTGCCTGCATCATTCCAAATACTACCCATTGAACAACATCATAGAATTCACTATCATTATCTCTTGTAAGAGGTCCAAGTGGCTCTTTAGATAAAGTCTCAGCCAATACTACATGATCATTAGGATTAGCAAAACCAGCTCTTTTAGAAGCAAGACCTGACTTATCTGTAGTCCATCCATCACATCTTCCTTCTTCATATGCTGCTTGTAGAGGATCGTTAGTCTCAAATGTTAAAGGTGTATATGGTATTCCTGCTGAAGAAAATCTATCATCTAAATTCAACTCAGTAGTTGTTCCTTGAAGCACACAAACGGTTGTACCTGCCATTGATTCAATTGAATCATAACCACTGCTAGCCTTCACCATCATACCTTGCCCATCGTAGAATGTAGGTGCTGTAAAATCATTACCTAAATCTCTATCTCTACTTGCTGTCCAAGTTGTATTTCTAATAAGTAAGTCAATTTCATTAGCTGCAAGTGCCTCAAAACGAGCAGATGCTGTTAATGGAACATACTCAACCTTACTAGAATCTCCCAAAATTGCAGCTGCAACAGCTTTACAGAAATCAATATCAAAACCTTCAAATTCACCAGCAGAATTCACTACTCCAAAACCTGTTAGGTTGTCATTGACTCCACAAACCAACTCTCCTCTTTCAAGAACAGTTGCAAGAGTATTGCTTGAACTTTCATTAGTAGAAGCAGATGACTCTTCTTCACTGCTACAAGCGGCAAAAATGAAGATTGCCATTAGTAGCACCATTAGGGCCACTAACTTGTTGCGTAAATAAAACATAATATTTCCTTTCATTTCCAAATTTTCAGGAGTGACACCAGCAACTCTAGTCCGGGATTCACCGAAATTATATGTTTGGATATATACTACACCAAATTTTGTTACAAATTTATGTCATTGTCTTATATAAGAGTAATTCAAGCAAAATGTCTTATATATTTATATAAATCTAGAAATAGAAAATTCAGATAAGTCGAATTTGGTTTTTTCGTCGTTTGCCATATTTGAACAAATTTCTCCAATAGCAGGTGTAAACTTAAAACCATGTCCAGAACACGGAGAACAAACTATTATATTTTCGTCCTCTGGAAAATAATCAATAATAAAATCCAAATCTGGAGTATCTGTATATATACAAACCTTGTTATTTAATAATTTGCCATTGGCTGAGGGTATATATTCCTCAAGAAAATTTCTAATAATATCTAAGTCATTTTTGTTATACTCACGGATTAAATCTTCTTCTTCTATGAATTCTCCACCATGGTGCATTGCTACCTTGAATCCTTTACCTTCTATATTTGGCTGAGTATAAAATTCTTTTCCATTATCCAAATCCCAACCTGTATTAGGTAAATTTGAGTATTCAAATAGCTCTTTATTCTCTATTGGATCAAACCAAAATAAAACTTGTCTCTCTATTTTCAAGGGTAATTTTAAAGATGGAACTAAATTTTTGATCCATGCACCAGAACTGAATATTAATTTTTCAGCAAAGTATTCATTTTTATCGCTAATAACTTTATAACAGCTAGATTCTTTTTTCCATGAAATGACTTTTTCGTTATATCTATGCACTGCTCCATTATCGATTGATTTGTTTAGAAGATATGAAATTGACCTATCGGGAAATACAGCTCCACTTCTTTTTTCAAACAAACCTCTAAAGTTTTTTTTGGGATTTAATATTGTGAAGTTTTCTTTAATTTTTGAAGATGAAAATTCTTCAAGAGGAATATTATATTTTTCTGCTGATAACTTTGCATCACTTAAATAATTACCATTATCTCCAATATATAATCCACCATATTCTATAATCATTTCTTTATTGGATTCATTTTCTAATTCATGCCATAAATCATAGGCTCTTTGAATTATTGGAACATATGAAGTTCCTTCATGATACGCCTCTCTAATAACTCTTGTATGTCCATGAGAAGACCCAAAATTATGCGGGGGATGAAATCTGTCAATTCCTAAAACCTTAATTCCTTTTTTAGACAAGTAATATGAAGCTGAGCTCCCCATAGCACCGAGACCAATTACAATAACTTCATATTTATTATTTTTCATAAATTTAATCCAAAGTATTTATTGTATGAAATTTTATCCATTCTTCGTCAATATTTAGGCCTAAGCCTGGGCCAGAAGGCACATCTAATTTGCCATTTTTATTTATGGTTATTTCATTTTCTACACCCCATTGATGAATATGCTCTGGTCTCCAAAATTCATAATAAGTATTATTATTCACAGAAGCTATTACGTGTAAATTTGCTGCATTCATAAGAGAATTTCCTGCCAATCCTATTTCGCAGTTAATTCCGAAAGCATCAGCCATAGCAGATTGTTTTATTAGTCCTGTTATTCCAAGTTTTCTTGTTGTTCCTCTAATCATTCCTACAAGATTTTTTGATAAAAAATTAGCAGCATCCTTAATTAGAAAAGTAGCTGCGTCACTCATATTAATTGGTGTCCTCAAACTATCATTTAGACGCTTTATAGCCCTAAGATTTGAGGTATTTACAGGATCTTCAAACCAATAATAATTATTTGAATCTAAAGCCTCACCAACTCGCAATGCTTCTGAAAGAGAATATCCATGATTTCTATCTAGCATCAAGGACATAGTGTCACCAACTAAATCTCTAACACCCTCAATAACTTTTATGGTATCTTCAACACTAAGATTTCCAGGATGAATTTTATAAGCTGAAAATTTTTCATCAATCAGTTGTTTTGCTTCCTGAAAAAATCCTTCAGGATTATTATATCTAGGAGGATAAGTAGCATATATTTCGATCTCTTGTTTTTTTCCTCCTAAAAGAGAATATATTGGCTTACCAACTTCTTTTCCTGCTATATCCCATAAAGCTACATCTACTGGAGCCCAGGAGGAATGAATAGGCAATCCATGGCCTGAAAGGTTATCTACTTCTGACCAAAGCCATTCTCTTTCAGAAACATCTAAGTTTAGTAGCTTGGGCTTTAAGATTTCGTTGATAATTCTTATTCGATCTTCAGATGGTGATGCTTGATCTCCAATAAATGCATTACCTTCAATTCCATTATCTGTGATTATTCTAAGTACACCTTGGGTAGTTTTTCCTCCTATATCAGATCTTTCATCCTTAACATTTAATGGCCCAGTATCTCTTTCAATGACATCTATTTGAATTTTCTTTATTTTCATCTTAAAGCCCTTTTACTATAGACCCAACATAGTCTAAACCCCTGTATTTGCCTGCGTAGTCCATACCATATCCTACTATCCATTTATTATCATCTAGTACAAAACAAGTAAAATCAGGATGAAAAATATTATTTCTATTTCCTAACTTGTCTACTAAAACTGCCGTGTATACCTTTTGATCTGAAATACCTAGTACATTTTCTCTTACTTTTAGTAAAGTTTCTCCGGTATCCATCAAGTCATCAACAATTATGCTAGGTGAATTTTTTTCAAGGCTATCTGATAAAAATTCATATCCATAAATTTTAGTTCCCTGGGATTCAGTTGTGTTACCATAAGTTTTAGCTATTAAGGGAAACATTCTTGAAGAACCAGGCTTTAGCTTTTCTAACTCTAACAAAAGATTAGATGCTAAAACTAATCCTCCGGTTAATATAGGAATTAAGTTGATTGTTTCATGATCTTTGAGATTATTGATTATTTCTTTAGCTAACTTCTGAACAGCTGTGTCAATTTCATTTTTTGACCATAAAACCTTTATATCTGAAATATTTAATTCTTCCATGTTACTTAAAATCTTCTGGTAATTTTCTTCCTGAAGATTCAGGTTGGTTCCCCCCTAAAATCGAGAGAAGAAAATTGGGTAAATTTTTCCTGTCAGTTCTATTTATATATTGTATAAATATTAATATAAATATCATTATTGGAAAGGGTAATAAAGGTAAAATTTGAGAAAGTGCTAGGGTTACTGACTGAGCTTTTATTGCTAAAACTTGTAAAAGACCAAAACCATATGCACCAACTGCCGCTCTATATGGATTCCAACCTCCAAAAATTACGATAGCTAAAACAATCCACCCATAATTTGCAGTATGACTTTCTGACCAACCGTATTTGGTATATAAAGAAAAAGTTGCGCCTGCCAAACCTAAAAGTGAACCACCAATTACAGTTCCCATTAGTCTCATTTTCTTAACATTTATTCCTCTTGATCTTGCAGCTTGTGGATTTTCTCCCGAAGCTCTAATGGAAAGTCCCAGATTAGTTTTATTTATGAAAAACCATGAGCTTGGAATTAGTATTATTGAAAAATAAGTGATAAGTGAATGATTGAACAAAACTTTACCTAATATTGGAATCTCTGAAATTATTGGAATAGAAAATTTTGTAACCAGTGGTCCATTTATTCTTACATAATCTTGACCTAAATAATTACTTAGATGAATACATAAAATCGTTAGTACAAATCCTACAGCAATTTGATCCATTCTAAGCTTAATATCACATATTGAAATAAAGAAAGCAATTGAGGCTCCGCAGATAGTTCCAGCAATAAATCCTACTAAAGCAATATCAGTTATATATCCAAATACAAAACCTGTCAAAGCAGAGATCATTATTGTCCCTTCAGCAGATAAATTTATCACTCCACTTTTCTCAGAAATTGTCTCTCCTATAACAGCAATAATTAATGGAGTACTCAATGAAATTACTGTAATAATTGTATTTTCAAAGAACATTATGTTTTACTACCCCCAATGATATTTTTAATAATTTTTTCTTCGAATTTCAATCTGTCTAAAATCAACCAACTCAATACGAAAGTAGCTTGAATTATACCTATTAAGCTATGGTCAAGACCTAATTTGATTTGTAATTGNCTCCCTCCNACAATCAAAGCNGAAAATAAAAAACTTACTATAAAAGTAAAATATATATTTCTTGAACAAATCAGAACTATCANAATTGATAAAAAACCAAATCCTCCTGANATCGTAGGAACTAGTTTATGATAAGCNCCTGAAGCTTGAGAAAATCCAGCTAAACCAGCAATAGAACCTGCGATAAAAAAAGAAAAAAGAATNTAATTTCCAGAGCTAAAATAAAATCGCTTAGTTGCAATTTCATTAGTTCCTGTAGCTTTCAATCTAAGCCCAAAAGAAGTGTATCTCAATACAAAATTACTCAATATATAAAAAATCAATACAACNAGNACCATGAAAATTGGAAATTCACTTTGNCCTATTGTAGGAATCCATGAAGATTTATCGAAAATATCTGTNCCTCCNGTAGAAGCAATNCCTTCTCTTTTCCATGGTCCAATAATAAGATAAATAACAATACCTGAAGCTACAAANTCTAAACCTAATCCACTAAAAATTTCATGAACATTTCCCTTTACTTTCAGNAGACCACATATCAAACCCCAAGTTCCTCCAAAACCTATAGCAAAAATCATTTGTANATAAGGNGANATNANNCTGTCTNCTAAAAAAGATCTNGCGATTAATGTAGCNCCTACTGCCCCCATTATNATTTGTCCCTCAATTCCTATATTCCACATACCTGCTGAAAATGTGTATATCAAAGCAAGAGAAGCCAAAGAAATTGGAACCCAGACTAACAGAGTTCGGATTAATTTTGAATAGCTTCCTAATGAACCATAAAGAATAGAATCGAATATTTGTAAAGGAGAAGTTCCAAATAAAAATAATATAAAAAATATAATAGATAAAACAAAGCCTAGCCTAATTATATTTACAGTAAGTATGTCTAATCCATTATTCATTTATACCTGACACATAATTAATTATCATTTCTTTAGTTAGATTTTTTTTATGATCAACATTCATAATATATTTCCCTGAAACAGATATTATCACATCAGAATATTGCCAAATTTCATCAATATCTGTAGAAGAAAAAAATATTGCAATATCTTTATTCTTTCTCTTCAAAATCATTTCCCAAATAGTATTTGCTGAATTTAAATCAAGTCCTCTAGTAGGTTGTTCTAGCAGTAAAANAGATTGACTTTCAGGCATCAAAGAAAGCATTAATCTTTGTTGGTTCCCACCAGACAATTCATTTACTTCATTTCTTAGCTGAGCTTTTATATTAAATTCTGTAATTTTATTATTTGCATTTTGAGTAATATTTTTCCAATTTAATATTTTAGATTTAGATGCTTCAGACAAACCATAATGCTCAAGAACACTTAATTCACTAAATAATCCTCTTTCAATCCGATCTGCTGGCATATAATA
>PBPW01000064.1 GCA_002725545.1 Fidelibacterota bacterium
CGGCCGGTGATCGTGTTGCAATCGGTGCACCTCTAAATGATGGTAATGGAGCCGATGCTGGCCATGTTCGTATCTATCAATATACCAATAATGCCTGGACGCAACTTGGAGCAGATATCAACGATGAAGCAGTCGGTGATAAAACTGGTGTTTCCGTATCGATGAACTCGGCTGGTGATCGCGTTGCGATTGGAGTAGAATCTGGTGGCGCATCCACTGCCGGTCAAGTCCGCGTTTATCAGTACACCAATAATGCCTGGACGCAGCTTGGAGTGGACATCGATGGTGAAGCAACAGATGATAAATTTGGCGCTTCCGTATCAATGAATGCAGCAGGCGATCGTCTTGCGATTGGTGGACCCGAAAATGATGCCAATGGTTCTTTAGCCGGCCATACCCGTATCTATCAATATACCAATAATGCCTGGACGCAACTTGGGTCAGATATTGATGGTGATAATATTAATGACAAATCTGGAGCGTCGGTGTCAATGAACGCGGCTGGTGATCGCGTTGCGATTAGAGCAACCTACCAAAACAATGGCGAAGTTGGGATTTTTGAATATAAGAATAATGCCTGGTCCAAACTTGTTGATGATATTCATGGCGAGGCAGCAGGAGACCATTTTGGTTGGTCTGTATCAATGAACTCGGCTGGTGATCGCGTAGCGATTGGGGCAGAGCGAAATGATGAGACTGGAGGAGATGCTGGTCACGCCCGCGTATTCATGCTTACACCAATTCCAGACACCACACCACCTACAATCCTTTCTGTGTCATCATCAACAGTGAATGGAACATATAATGTAGGTGATGAGATTTATATCACGATAACGTTTAGTGAAAATGTTTTTATTAATACCAATCTATTCCAGGAGGATGGTACCGGTAGACCACGCCTTACCCTAGAAACAGGAACTAATGATCAGCAACAATATTATCATAGCGGTAGCGGAGGACCTGTTCTAATTTGGATTTATGTTATTGTTGAGGGAGATAATATTAGCGCTTTGGATGTACAAAGCACAACAGCGCTTGCTCTAAATGGTGGGGCAATAACAGATATTGCGGGCAATAATGCAGTTTTAACTTTACCCGAGCCTGGTAGCGCCAATTCTTTATCTGCAAATACAGATTTTGTGATTGATACCAGTGCACCAACAATGACAATTACAGCTGCCAATGGTAGTGGCACTGCTATTAGTAGCGGCTCTACTACTAACGATCAAACCTTAATCCTTACTTTTACAGCATCTGAGCCAACCGCAAACTTTATTGTAGATGATGTCACGATTGTTGGCGGTACGCTCAGCAATTTTGCAGCTACCTCATCTAAGGTTTACACCGCAACGCTTACCCCTTCCAATAATAGTGTAACCTCAGTCAATGTAGCTGCTAATAAATTTACTGATACCGCTGGCAATAATAACGCGGTATCGAACCAGTTTACTTGGAGTCGTGATAATATTGCCCCCTCCATGACAATTACTGCAAGCGATGGAACAAATCCAATTCCAGATGGTGCTACAACCAATGATAAATCAATCATTGTATTCTTCAATGCATCTGAGCCCACGACAAACTTTACAGTTGAGGATGTTACTTTATCTGGGGGGACGCTTGGTAATTTTCTAGCATCTTCACCCACGCTTTATATCACAAGCTTTACTCCAACTTCTAATGGCGCTACCACAATTGATGTAGCTGCTAATAAATTCACCGATGCTGCAGGAAATAATAATACTGCAGCAACGCAGTTTAACTGGACTTATGACAATGTTAGTCCAACCGCAACTATAACCGCAGTTAATAGTAGCGGCACTGCGATTGCAAGCGGTTCCACTACAAATGATTCCCAGCTGACCTTATCGATCACTGCAAATGAAGCTGTGACTGGACTTATAATTGATGAGATCAATATTTCAGGAGATGGTTCTTTAAGCGATCTAATTAAGGTTAGCAGCACAGTTTCTACGGTCAAACTCACTCCGACTGGCAGTGGATCCATGAGCGTAAATATTCCAGCTGGTAAAATGACAGATATTGCCGGAAATGGTAATGTTGCAACCAACACATTTACATGGACCTATGATGGTAATAGTCCAACCATGGCTATCACTGCTACCAATGGAGAAGGGGAGCAGGTTGTTGATGGAGCCACGACTAATGATGCATTATTAAATCTTACCTTCACGGCATCCGAGGCAACCAATGATTTTGTACTAGCAGACATCACACTGAAAGGCGCTAATCTCGGTAATTTTACCGCTTCTTCATCAACAGTGTACACCGCAGTATTAACACCGATCGCAGATGGTTCAATTACAGTTGGTGTTGCTGCAAACAAATTCACCGATACAGGTGGCAATGGTAATATTGCTTCAACTGACTTTAACTGGATTTATGATCAAATAGCTCCGACTATCACCATTGCTGCAGTCAATAGCGCTGGAACGCAAGTGGCCAGCGGAGCGATCAGTAAAGATGATACATTGTTTTTTACACTCACCACTAGTGAGGCTACAGGCAATTTTGAAGATTATGATATTACATATTCTGGCGGTGAAGTTGTCTCATTCTCAAGTACTTCATCAACAGTCTACAAACTTGTTTTCACGCCATCGAGTGGAGCTAGCACTATCCAGGTGAAAGCTAATAAATTTACCGATACTGCAGGTAATTTTAACCAAGCAAGCGCTGTGTTCAGCTGGACCTACGATGGAGAACAGCCAACCATGACTATCACCGCAGCAAACAATACAGATGTTGTAATTAAGAATGGTTCCNCGACAAATGACTATCCTTTAATGCTGACGTTTACTTCAAGCGAAGCCACCTCAAACTTTGTAGCTGGAGATGTTACTGTTACTGGAGGTACGCTCACTAATTTTAACGCATCTTCAGATACAGTTTATACCGCTACGATCGCGCCTAGTGGCGATGGGTTGAGAACNATTAACGTTAAAGCAAATACNTTTACTGATGCTGCTGGAAATGACAATACGGCTAGCGCAGAATTTAGATGGTCATTTGATGGAACTGATCCTGNCCTAGCAATCACAGCGGTTAACAAGAATAATATTGCTGTATTNGATAGCTCTCTTACCAATGATAATAATCTATTTCTTACTTTTACCATTACAGAGGATGTTACCACTTTTGGCTTAGAGGATATTTCAGTTACCGGAGGAACAATCTCAGACTTTACAGCTTCCTCAGCAAAAATTTATACCGCAACCTTTACGCCAAATCAAGATGGCGAAACAGTGGTCGGTGTTGCAGCAAATGTATTTGCTGATATGGCTGGAAACAAGAACCCGACATTATCTCAGCTTCACTGGACCTACGATGGCACCGGTCCTTCAATGACCATTACAGCAGAAAACACTAATGGTGATAAAATCGTTAATAATTCTGCCTCGAGTGATTCATTATTAATCATAAGCTTTAATTCTTCTGAAGTAACGAACGATTTTGTTGTAAGTGACATTAAATTAAACAATTTTATTATTGATACTGTTATAGTGAATATAGATAGTACTATTATTGTTAGGGGAGGCGTGTTCAGTAATTTTGTAAAAATGTCACCACTCAATTTTAAAGCTACTTTTAAGCCAAATAGAAATGGTCCTTTAACTATTGAGGTGCCCGGTGCATCATTTACTGATGCTCCAGGTAATATGAATATTGTTGATCAGCCATTTAAATGGTATTTTGATAATGGAGCGCCAACCATTGGAACAGTTTCGGAAGGCTATAACGAAGATTTAGATTGGTTAGGTTTAACCTTACCTGTAAAGTGGTCAGGCTTTAAAGACCGTACTGGAATTGAGTTTTATGAGGTTTCAGTTGGTACATCGATTGGCAGTGATGATTTCATTGCATGGCGTAATGTTGGAAAAGACTCTTCGTATGTGTTTAATCAATTAAATCTACAGAGCAATACCCAATATTTTACCAATGTTCGAGCGACCGATGCTGTTGGTAATCGATCAGATATCGCTTCATCTGATGGTTTTCAAGTAGATTTCGTCCCCCCCACCGTGGAATCATCTTCTGTAGAAACTGAAACGGTTTTATTATTGACCGAAGATGCAATACTCTCCTATGGGCTATCTGAGGCGATTGAATCTGCTGAAGTATCTGTAATTTCAAAACAAATTTCTGGCCTTATACCTTTTAATTATAAGTTAAAAGATTCTAAAACTATCGAAGTAACGTTAGATGCGCCACTTATTAGTGGTGATTTAATTAAGATTACGATTAATAATATGAAGGATAAAGCTGGTAATAAATCCACGAAATATGATTATCAACACCCTATCAGTTATTTAGGTGATTTTGATATGAACGGTTCAATTGATATCACTGATTTCAATACATTTAGTAATGCCTGGCAGAACCAAGACTTAAGCTTTGAGCTTGGTCCGGCTAGTGGGCAAATCCCATTTTTTGTGCCAGAGCTTGATGGTATTTACGATCTTGAAGATGGAATGGTTTTTTATTACATGTGGCACTGGGATAATGATCAGCTTGGCAAAATGGTTGTTCATAAGAATATAAAACACGGTGAAAAAATAAATATTTCACATAACACCGATCGCTTAAATATAGAAGTTCCTAATCATGCGCATGCAGCCGAGATTATAGTCAATTATCCATCAGCTGAAATGAAAATTACCCCAATTGGTGTGCTTGGTATCCAAGGAATAAACAGCAGGCTTTCAAAGATTGATACGGTATCTGGAAAAATCTTAATTCATCAGATCCTTAATGGTGACGATATAGCCTTTGACCTTAATCCTTATTCGCGGGACGAATCAAATGTTGCTATTTCATATGAATTCATTGATCAAAACAACAATACGATCAGCTCAGGATCGTTGGATTATAAGTTAAACCCAATTCCCGCTACATTTGCCCTTAAGGATAATTATCCTAATCCATTCAACCCAACAACCACGATACGCTATGATTTACCAACATCAGCATTAGTTAATATTGTAATCTATGATATCACGGGGCGCGAGGTTGCACGTCCTTTAAGCTCCATGCAGAATCCTGGTTATCATTCAGCTATATGGAATTCTAAAAACTTCAATGGCGAATCGGTAGCTGCGGGGATCTATTTTTATCAAATTCAAACCAAAGAATTTGTTCAAACTAAAAAGATGTTATTGTTGAAATAGATAACATCTTCTATGAAAAATAAAGCGAACCACAGCCATGCTGTTATCTTTGACCTTGATGGCACATTGATAGATACAGTAGAAGACATTGCAAATTCAGTCAATGATGTCTTGATAAAATTTAAATATCCAACGCACTCAATCGATTTTTATAAAGAGAATATTGGAGGAGGTATCAATGACCTAATTCAAAAGTCTTTACCAAAAGACCATAATGTATCAACAGAAAGCTATATTGAGTCGCTCGATTATTTTTATAAAAGACACTTAAATCAAAATACTAAAGTATACCCCTATATCTATGAGATTTTAGATTTATTAAAGGAAAAAGAAATTCCAATCGCGATCATATCGAATAAGCGCCATCCCTTTACGATGGAATCAGTCGATAGATTTTTCTCTAAATATGTTGATATAACGATTGGATCAGGAGATGTATTTCCCCTAAAACCTGACCCGAAAAGCACTCAACATGTTTTGAGTGAATTTAATGCTAAGGCGAATCAGAGCTTCTTTATTGGTGATACGGGTTATGATATTATGACTGCAAAAAATGCTGACATGGTATCGCTAGGCGTTCTTTGGGGTATGAGCGATAAACAAAAATTATCATCATTTGATCCTGACTATCTTTTTGAAAAACCTGATGATCTGTTTTATTTTTTCCAATCAAAATTTTAATTTAAATTGATTGTTCACATACTATGATTTATTTAATACTACAATGAAATTTAAGCCATTACTCTTTTTTATGTTGATTGCTGCCCTGTATGGGCAATGAGCCCTTTGAAGTAATCCATCCTTGCCAGTTGGTGAGGCAGACAAAGGCATTGGCGCTCCTAAGGGCGAAACATACTATGGGATTCAAATCCAATCATCAATTATTGACTGGTGGCATGACCCTATTGATAGCAATGAGCCATTCAAGCATAGCGGAAAGCTCAATACATTACTATTAAACCCTAAAGTTATTTATGGGTTATCAAATAAGGTGAACCTTGCTCTATCAACTCAGATTGGAATCAGGTCAATGATTTGGGATCAAAAAGGCTCTTCTATTCATCATCGCACCGAAACAACACTTGAAAATTTTAGCAATGCGAACCCAGGCTGGTTCGGTGATAGCAAAATTATTTTACGCTATATTGCTAAGAATGATGGTATGGGTGATGGTATGCGAGCTATTTTTGGTGGAGGCCTATCTATACCTTCTAGTAGCGTGTTAACTTCGGATCCATTTTTTCTACAAGGAGGTAAAAAAACAGAACACCGTCATTTTAGTTTAAGTTCTGGCTCTTACAAATACATATTTGAAACCCAATTATTCTTTAAGCGCTCAATTAATCCTTTATTCTATGGAGGGTTTTTGATCTATGAACATCCAATTAAAGAGAATAAGTTCAATTATCTTGCTCCACCCATTTTGAACCTCTCGCTTTCTGCTACATTTAAGCGTTTTGATAAGCGAGACTCTTCAATCGGTTACGGTGTAGGTCTACTACAAAGTGGACATGGATACTGGAATGGAATCAAAGAACCTAATTCGAGCTCCTTGAGTGTAATTCCCACAGTATCGTATTTGATCAATTCACGAATTGGAGCACTTTCATTCAATATTTCAAAACCTTTCTATGTTAAAGGCGCTTTCAAGAGTGAAGGCGATATAGCTCAAGGAAGCGATATTTGGCAGTTTACAGTCTCTGTGAGAAAAATTTAGCAGATTAGAATACAACCTTTCATGTTTGCAAAGTTTTCACTAGATTAAAATATTAATTAATTAGTAAAGGATATATTTTTATGGACAAAGGAAAAGTAAAGTTCTATAACAGAGACAAAAAATACGGTTTTATTACTGGTGATGATGGAAAAGATTATTTCTTTCATGTGTCTGGAGTTTCTGGTGAAGCAGAACTTAACGATGAAGATGCAGTTGAATTTAAAGTAGCTGATGGTGAAAGAGGCCCNAANGCCGTTGATATNACACCATTATAGATATTTTATCTATCTCTATATCNAAATAGAGACGAAATTTAACAACCCATTTGATNATAAAAGCCTCTTCNAAGAGGCTTTTATTTTTATATAAATAATTTGGAGAAGTTATGAGAAAATCCTTTTTATTATTATTCGTCATCTCAACTCTAATTAATGCACAAACATTAGATGANNTAATTAATAGCGAACATCGCTCTGCGCAGAATAAAGCCAGAGATCAATATAGAAACCCAATTGAAACNCTTAATTTTTTTGGNATCAAAAANAATATGACCGTTGTTGAGCTAAACCCNGGTGGAGGTTGGTATCAAGAAATTCTTGCCCCTTTTTTAAAAGATAAAGGAAAATATATTTCAGCTACCTATGACCCAGATTCAGAAAGCGAATATAGAAGAAATTCTTATCAAGCTGAAATGAAGAGGTTAAAAGCAAATAAAAAACTCTACGGCAAACCTCTTATAGTCTCACTCTCCGGTGAAGTTTACGGAAAAGAAGAATCGGCAGATATGGTTTTAAGTTTTAGAAATTATCATAATTGGATAGGCAGTTCTGAGTTTGAAAAACTTCGTGCCGTATTTAAAACCTTAAAACCGGGTGGTATTTTTGGCATCACCGATCACAGAAGCGACTCAACTGTAGATGAAAAAGGTTATACCTGTGAGCCATGCATGATTCGCGATGCTGAGGCTGTTGGTTTTGTATATGTAGGTTCTTCTCAAATCAATGCAAATCCAAAAGATACTAAAGACTATCCTGGAGGGGTTTGGAATCTTCCCCCATCACTCAGAGACAGGGGTCTTAAGAAATCAGAAATAAAAAAGATGCAAAAGAAGTTTAAAGAGATCGGGGAGAGCGATAGGTATACTTTAAAATTTGTTAAGCCATAGTTTGAAGCTAATGATCAATGAAAAAGAATAAATATCTTATTTCTAAAGAAAAAATTGAGTTTATTCAATCCCTAGAAGAATTCTTTATTGATTATGAACCCAAGTTTGGTGAAAAAATAAAGGTGAGGCGTTTTTTAGCTGGGTTAAAAAAAATAAAAATTGAATTGCAAGATCAGATCCTTAATAGTCGGCTTAAAAAGATTAAGAATACCAATCTCAAGAAAAAAGATATTGAAGCATTAAAATCTGTTGATGAGGATATCATCAATGATCATCTTCGAAAGCTAAAAAGAGATAACAACCTTCCACTTATTGTAAAATTAATGGAGAGAGTAAATAAACCACCCAAATCAAGCAGTAATTGATTGGCGTAGTAATATTAAGCTCTTGACTTAATAGCAATTTTCTTTCTATCGTTAAACATGAATTTAAAACCCGCTTCGTTAATTAAGTTCAATGTCGAGTTTATCTTTGCCGACATTGTTGCTAATTGCTAGCGGGATAGCATAAATAGAATTTTATTCTGACCCGCTATTTGGCGGGTTTTTTTTTACAAATTATGGGAGAAGAAAATGAAACAAATATTATTAACGCTTGCATATGTTATAAGTCTCAACCTTTCAGTTGCTCAAGATGAAAAAGAGCAGGTTTGGCGTGTATGGTATATAAAACCAGCTCAAGGCAAAGCGCAGATGCTAGAAAAAGGCTTAAAAGATCATGTGGCAAGACATCATGGCGAAGATCAATGGCCAGAATACTATTATGATGTTCTAAGTGGACCAAATTTTGGATCGCTTATGGGTTGGTCAGGACCGCACACCTGGAAAGCGTTTGATGAAAGAGTGCGCAGTCAGGCTGATGTGGATCATTGGAATAGATATGTTGCGCCATATGTTGACAACTCTAGTGCTGGAACTGACTTTTTGGTCTTCCATCCAGAGTTAAGTCATCGTAGTCCTGACAGCGATGGACCTTGGCCCCCTATTTTCCATCTTTCATGGAATTATACTGGACCTGGTACTGGTAGTGATTATATGGAAGTCGCTAAAGCAGGTGCTAATGCTAAAAGAAGGACAAGGAGTGAAAACTATCATCATATATATCATGTTGCAAGCGGTTCAAATCCAGATGCATGGTTATATGAATATCCAATAAATTCCATGGAGGAGTTGAAAAAATCAACCGGCGTTGGTGGCGGTGGCGGATGGGAAAAAGTCTACGGGAAGGAAAAGGCAGATGAAATGCAAAAAACTTATCAACGAGTGGTAAGGTGGAGAATGCGCGAGATTATCAAAGAGCGTAAGGACCTAAGTTCGCCTCAACCACCTATGAATGAAAATTAAATAAAGGAAATAAAAATGAAAAAAATAATATTAACACTTATCTTTGTACTTGGAACATTTTCCTTTGCACAGTACAATAAAGGAAACACTGTTCTTGTATGGACGAAATTAAAATATAAACAGTCTCTTCAAGGCATAGAAGGAGTTTCTCCTAAAGATTGGGCAGAATCTTTTGGAGAAGTCTATTCAAAAAGGAACAAAATAAATAAATATCTTAAAAGCTCTCTTTTTTTAAGCCACTACTGGACAGGAGCCTCATGGGAATATCATGAAGTTAAGGAGTATGCAAGTATGGCTGATGCGGACAAAGAACAGCAAGAGTCAGGCGCGATGAATAGAAAAATCTGGCCAGATGATGATGAAAGAAGGAAAGTGTGGGAAGCTGTGAATAAATATAGAGAGCTTGGCTATCATGGTGATTCGCATGTATGGGAAAATCATGTTAGGTATCATAAAAAAAGAAAGAAATCAAATGTACCCGATAGAACCGTTACCACTGTAGTAACTCAGTACTGGAAGCCTTTGGGTACTGTTGAGGATGGATCAACGGAAGAAAGACAAAAAATGATGGATAAGTATCACAGACAGGTAACCATGAAAAATGATAAAGTTTTAAGTCAGCGCATGGTGACCCATTATTGGTCTGGTGAAATGACAAAAGGTGAATGGCCAGTTACCTTTATTACAGAATTTGCTTCTATGGCAGATGCAGATGATACTGAGACTGAGTCAAAGTTATTTCAAAAAGCCTTTAACGAAAAAGATGCTCAAAAATACGGAAAGTATTGGTTTGGCAAGCATGAGGATATTGGGGTCTTTTACAATGATGTGAGTTTTAATAAATAGTAATTATCATTTCGAAACAAAAAAGCCTGCACTTCTAGCAGGCTTTTTTGTTTAATACGTTCGTTATTTTTTATTATGTTTTAGTTTTTATGGATTAAATTCCTTCTAGTATATCAATGGAGCTATTTATGAAAAAGTATCTTTTATCCAGTTTAATTATTACTTCATCTTTATTAAATGCATTAAATAATGACCCCCCTAAAGACAAGGTTGTGTGTGTTGTTTCAGGGGATGAGATCAATAAAAAAGAATTAAAGGATCATGAATTTTCAACCTACAAGGAAGGAAAAGTCTATTTCTGTTGCGGAGGCTGCAAAATGGACTATGATGAAACTCCTGCTAAATTTTCAACCAAAGC
>PBPW01000065.1 GCA_002725545.1 Fidelibacterota bacterium
AAAGAATTAAAAAAAGATGGAAAGAAGATTTCAATTGAACCTTGGGATAAAGTTATAGATTTTATGACAAAAGAGGTAAATCGAACTGGTCGCGCAGGAGCTGGAGGTTTTTATGAATACCCTGCTAATGAAACAAAACATCTTTGGTCTGATCTACATAAATATTTTCCTTTATCTGATAATCCCCTATCGCAAAAGGAAATGATCGATCGTTTTTATTTTTCACAGGCAATTGAAACCGTTCGCTGCTATGAAGAGGGTGTATTAAACTCAGTAGCTGAGGCAAACATTGGTAGTATTTTTGGCTGGGGCTTTCCTTTATTTAAAGGGGGTACCCTTCAATTTATTAATGACTATGGATTAAAGAGTTTTAGAGATCGCGCTAAAGATTTAAGTAAAAAATACGGTAAGAGATTTTTTCCACCTAAGCTGATTGATCAAAAGATTGAAGAGGGCCAAGATTTTTAATGAAAAAAATTATTTTAGATAAAACGTTAATAGGTAAAAAGTATCCTGAGATAAACTTTGATGTAGAAATTGAAATATTGCGCCTTTTTTCTAAGGCTACCGGTCAAGAAGATCCCATTTACTTCAATGAAGAAGCTGCACACAAGGAAGGCCACCCATCTATATTAGCTCCCCCAACTTTCTTGATAGCTGTTGCTATGCGGCAAGAGAATCCTTATCTCTATTTAACTGATCTTAATGTTCCAATAGGGCGCATTCTTCACGCCAATCAGGAGTATAGTTATTTTTCCCCTATTCATGCAGGTGACCAGCTAAAAATGAATAGTAGAATTGATAATATATTTGATAAAAAGAATGGAGCCTTACAATTCGTATCTTTTTTTTCAGTGTATACAAATCAAAATAATTTAAAAGTTGCTGAATCGATTTCAACGGTGGTGGTTAGATGAAAGATTTTGAGAACTTGAAGTTAGATGTTGGCGATAAAATCCCAACGCTTGAATTGAATGAAATTTCAAGATCATCACTTGCTTTGTATTCTGAGGCCTCAGGTGATAGCAATCCAATACATACAGATATAGATTTTGCAAAAGAATCTGGCCTACCTGATGTGATAGCCCATGGAATGTTGATTATGTCTTATCTTGCTAGAGCATTGACCAATACATTTTCACACCAATCCTTAACTGATTTCTCATCAAAATTCATTTCAATGACTCAAATTAATGATAGATTGTTATGCTCAGGTAAAGTAATCAGCAAGGAAAAAGACCCAAATAATAATACAATTCTCAAAGTTTCATTAAATGTTGTAAATCAAAACGGTGAAAAAAGAATCACAGGTAGAGCGATTGTTAAGATTAAACCTCAAAATTTTACTGAACAAAGGATAGATTAATATGCAATTTAACGAAGAACAAATTGCCTTAAGCAAGACTGTGCGTGAATTTGCAATTAAAGAAATTCATCCACATATAGAAGAATGGGAAAAATCTGGAATGTTTCCTGCCCATTCATTGTTCAAAAAACTAGGCGCACTCGATTTGCTTGGAATAACTAAAAGTAAAGAATTTGGCGGTATGGGTCTTGATTATAGCTATGGATTGGTTTTTGCTGAAGCATTGGGTCATGCATGGGATTTAGGGATTATTACTGCGATTGGCGTTCATACGGATATGGCAACACCTCCAATTGATCGCTATGGATCCACTGAATTAAAAGAGGAATTTTTATCTCCTGCCATTACAGGTGATTATATAGCAGCTCTCGCCGTAAGTGAGACGGGAGGTGGATCACATGTAGCAGCGTTAAAAACTTTCGCCCGTAAGGATGGCGATGATTATATAATCGATGGTGAAAAAATGTGGATCACAAATGCAAAGCAAGCAGACTTCTTTTGCACTTTGGTAAATACTAGCAATGAAAGTCCGCATAAAAATAAATCGTTGATACTTATACCTGCATCAAGTGCGGGCTTGACGATTGGTGATAAAATAGAAAAACTTGGTCAGCATACTTCTGATACAGCGCCTATCTTTTTCGATAATGTTCGAGTTCCTCAGAGGTACTGTATTGGCAAAGAAGGAGAAGGATTTAAAATACAGATGCAGCATTTTCAGGAGGAGCGAATTTTTTTATCAGCCAGCATACTAATCGTGCTTGAGAAATGTATTTCTAAGACCATTGAATTTTGCCAAGATAGGCATGCTTTTGGAAAAGCAATTATTGAAAACCAGTCAATACAATTTAGATTAGCAGAATTACAAACTGAAGTAGAAGCCCTTAGAGCGCTAATTTATCAGGCTTGCGAAAATTTTATCTTAGGTAAAGATATGACTTATTTGGCATCGATGGCAAAATTAAAAAGCGGAAGGCTTGCTAGAGAGGTATCTGATACATGTCTACAATACTGGGGAGGAATGGGCTTCACTTGGGAAAACCCAGTATCTAAAATTTATAGGGATTCTAGAGTGTCATCAATTGCTGGGGGAACTGATGAAATCATGCTCCAGATCATTTGCAAGAAAATGGATTTACTATGATTTCAAGCTTCAAAGCATTTGTGGTTAGAGAGGACGATAATGGTGTTTTTTCTAACTCTATCAAACATAGAAGCATTGATGATTTACCAGCAGGCGAATTAACTATTAAAGTTTCTTATTCTTCAATTAATTATAAAGATGCCCTATCGGCTTCAGGTAATAAAGGAATAACTAAATATTACCCACATACACCTGGAATAGACGCCGCAGGCATAATAATGGAATCGACAAGTTCCAAGTTTTCATCTGGCGATAAAGTAATTGTCACTGGATATGATATGGGGATGAATACTCCTGGTGGTTTTTCTGAGTGTATACGTGTTCCTGATAAATGGGCAGTAAAACTACCCGATAGTATTTCGCTAAAAGAGTCAATGGCGCTGGGCACAGGAGGCTTAACAGCAGGATTATGCATAAGGCTTCTTCAAAAGAAAAATGGAATCAAGAATAAGAAAGCTGTTGTGACGGGGGCCACTGGAGGGGTAGGCTGCTTAGCTGTTAAACTGCTATCAAAACTTGAAGCAGATGTTACTGCGGTAACTAGTAAAAAAAATTCATCAACATTTCTTCGCGCATTGGGCGCCAATACTATTATCACCCTTGATGAGCTGAAAGAACAATGTCGACAGCCACTATCAAAAGGCCTTTTCGATATAGGGGTCGATGTGGTTGGAGGTGAGGTATTATCAGGTTTACTTACATGCTTAAAACGCGAAGGTAGTATAGCATGCTGTGGAAATGTTGGGGGTGTCAATTTTGAAACGAATGTCTTTCCCTTTATTTTAAGAGGAAATAGTTTACTTGGAGTAGATTCTGCAGAGAGGTCTCTTGAAGAAAAGCAATGGCTTTGGAATCAATTTTCAAAAGAATGGAAAATTGAAGATATAGATCAGTTTAGCCGAACTGTCAGCTTAGATGATCTAGACTTTGAATTAAAAAAAATACTACAGGGTGGTCAAACTGGTCGGGTAATAGTTAAAACTACATAAACTAGAATTTTGCGTTAAACTTTAAGGTAAACTGTCTACCAAGTTTAGGTCCACCTATAATTTCTCGATGAACATCATTATTCATATTATTTACATTGAAAAGTAAATCATATCTATCGTTGAATCGATAGCCAAGCATTCCATCCAGGACAAAATAACTTTCAATCTTACCAAAATGGACACCAGCTGCCCAATCAAATTCAGGTATATATCTTGCCCCAATATTACCAAACAATCCCTTTTCAGCAATGTAAGCTAATTTTCCATTTAGTTTGTATTGCGGAGCATTTACAGGATCATAATCTCGTGTAAGCGGGTTATAGAATTTATCTTTTCCAATAAACGAAACATTTAGATCTAATGTGATATTTTTTGTTAAGAATGCGTAAATACTGGCATCCATTCCCCATAGATTAACTTTTCCATAATTAATATTTGTGAGAATAAGTGGAGGCGATACTGGCCATTTATCATCAGTCAGATATGCGCCGAGTGTATCTCCATTTTGGTCAATATCCATCCATGAGCCTTGTCTTTGTTGTTGTGAAAGCCTCCAGAAATTTGTGGTGCTACCCGCTATTTGGACAGTCATATTAACAATATCATTCCACTCAGCACTTCCGTATGGAATATAGCGACTTCCAATGATGCCGTCTCCGCCATCAGTCCAATTGCTATTTTCCATTGCAGGTATAACACCCATAATCTCAGGGTCTGGGTTATCAACCGCATAAAAACCACTTTTGCTTGTATCGAGCAATACCGGGGTAATCCAAGTCAAGTCACTTACGAAGCTTGAATAGGTGCTATTGTAAAGATCAAAGGTTAATCTAAACTTATCTGAAACGATTCCGGAATAACCAAGTTCATATGTCCACACGGTTTCCGATTCAATTTCATTAATACGTGTATAATCTTCAGGTTTTACCTCCCAGCCAGGCCTTCCAAGTACAGCGGGGATCCACATCATTGCCCCTTCGGGTATTGGTGCTAACTGAAACTCGGTTTTTGAATTTGCACGAACATCCCAGTACATCAAATTATCTAATGAATCCCTAAAGAATGTATACCCATTATCATTACCACGCGCCATAACTGAAAAGATGCTATATTGAGCTGCTTTTACATCTAAATACAGCCCTTGAGAGCTTGGCGTATTAAAGGCTTTAGCGGCCGTCATGCGTATGGTATGATTATCATCAGGTTTATAGAGAAGTCCAATTTTTGGAGAAGCCTGAGGAATGTACTTTAGCGTGCTGCCATCTAATGGATCATTCAAAAATGTTAATCCACTTTCTTCATCTGTAAGTCCACTATGCAAATCAATCCTTCCNGCAAGGATAAGTTCAAGATAGGAATTTAATTTTGTCTGTGTCTGTGCGTATAGACCAAATTCATTGGTTACAAATAACTCATCCCACTCATCAACCTCTCCATCTCTATCATTATCGATGCCATCTCTNCGATAGCTCTTTGGCGCTCTGCCACCTGTACCATCGGGAAGAATAGTTCCGTATGTCTCGGGCATCGTACGCTGATAATCTCCACCCCAGACAAAACGGGTATTCATTAAATTTTCAAACTCTGTTGAATGCTGGAATTGAAAGTGGAAAAACGTGGACCGATCCACTACAATTTCACCGGTTCTCATGTTACGCGTATTACCTGAGTTGCTGGTATTTAAATAAGCTTGCGCAAACCAATTCTTATAAATCCAGCGACCNTGATAAAAATTATAGATCCAATCGTAAGCTAGATATCTTCCAATACCTGTNATATTTATATTCTTTGCGCGAGCATGTCCAAAATTCAAACTTACAAAATGGTCTTCAGAAAAGTCGTAATCCATACGAAGATCTAAGCGCTGATTGCTTATATCAAAATCAGGCAGATCATCAATCCCATCAATATTTGTATCGCTAATGATATTATCTTTTCCAAAGTAAGTTGTGTCATATTTTCCATCACCATCACGATCAACTTTGATATCCCAACCATCCCAAATCGCGCGACCATCATCAAAGAGATCNTCNAGNATATCNCCATCCAAGCCATCTTCTCGCCATTGACGGTAATGNTCTTTCTTTTCATCAACCTCTATATATTCCCAGTCATGCGCAGTGAAGTTAACAGCAGACATTTTATAGCTGAACTTATTGATCTTACCCGCATGCCTTACTTGCATTTTATTGAATTCTCTTGTNCCGGTTGTATATCCAATATTTGTTCCAAGAGACTCCGAAGGTTTCTTNGATATAATATTTACAACACCAGAATGCGCGTTTGGACCGTATAGCGCTGAAGAGGGGCCAAGCACTACCTCAATTTGACTTACATCATCGGAAGTTAGCGGAATTGTATTGTAGGCGATCAATCTTAATGAAGGGACGTTAGCCATTCTACCATCGGTCAATGTTAAGAGCCTGCTTGAGAAGCTAGAATTGAATCCCCTAGCGCTTAAATTGTAACTATCCATTCCCGATGCAGTAAAATCAACACCTTTAATATTTTTAAAATAATCTCCAAGATTAGGGTTGCTTTCGCTGCGAATTTTAAGCTCAGAAATCACAGAAATCGCTGCAGGAGCATCGGTAATTTTTTCTCGTCTCCCCCTGCTTGCAGTAACCACATACTCTTGCAGTTGAATAGCAGAAACCGCTAGTTGAATACTTAAATTTTGATAGGTAGTTGGATCAACATCAAAAACATTAAGGGTTGATTCATAGGTTTCGTATCCAATGAATGAAACTTTAATCTCATATTCACCATTAGGTACGTTTTTAATTTCAAAGTAGCCTTCACCATCAGCTGCGGCACCCAGGTTGGTTTGTGCCAGGATAATATTTGCACCCGGCAATGCCTCGCCATTGGCCCTATCTGTGATTGTACCAAAAATCGTATTTTGGGTAAACGCAATATTCGAAATGAATAATAAAGGTAATAATATTTTTTTCATTCAATCATTAATGTATTAAAAAAAGGGGCAATATTTATTTTAATTGCCCCTTTTTATTTAAGGATACACTAAAACTTTGAGAGTTTAGCTGTAATTAACTATGGTCGTGACCTTCGTGATCTTCGATTCTTTCCCAATAAGAGTCAATATCGATCAACTCATTAGTTGGTACACATACAGCTTCACGCACCTTAAAATACATTTTACCACCGGCTCCAGCATTTGCACCGCTGAATACACGATCGCTATCGTTTACAGGTACTGGTTGCTGAGGATTTGAACTATCCACGAGCACACTGAAAGGAACACCAAAAGCAGTTTTTCCACCACCACCAGCTAGGTTATCGTAGTGCATGAAAACGATCATGTCTCCTGCGCCAATCGTACCGTCACCATCAAGGTCAGTTAATGGATTTTTCGCATCTNNTNCTTGTGCAGCAGTCTGAACGCTAATATTGTAGAAATAGAAAGTGAATTGACTACCCCAAAATGCTGGAATAGCTGGGTTTTTTAGATATCCACCCGTATAAGCTGGATTCAAGACTGCTGGATTAGGGTCAGAAGCAGCGATATTTCCATCAGCATCATTAAACACATTNCCGTAACCTTGTATCACGCGGTCATCGGTTTCATTCCAAGTGCTTTGAACTTCTGAATACCTTGCATCATGACCATCGCGATCAAGATACTTAATATTCATCTGATCATGCGGCTCAGCTGATCCTTCAACACCTTCAGTAATAGTATATGTACCATCCATGAATGGTGCTAGAACTGCTCCACCTAATGTTGGATCTGGTTGAATCATGAAATTTCCAAGTTTAGCATTACCATTTTTATCTACATCAACTTTATATAGGCCTTGATCTGTGATTGATGCAACGGTGATCGTTGTTTGGCAGTCTGCTTGNCGAACAGTTGGGTATGTACCTGTTACTTTATAGGTCGCATCTTCGCCTTTTGCAGGAGCATCTTCTGTTACAAGTTCAAGNTCTACGCCAAACCCTGTTAGCGCAGCTGAATTAGGTAGATTCAATGTTCTAGGAAAACCGGGAACATTTTCTCCATCACCTACATCGATTAATGTCTGAGAAGCGCCTAGATAAGCTGGCGATGAAGTACCACCTATAGCTTGAAAAAAGGCTGCGGTAGCGGCATCCCCATTTGCATCCCAATCAACAACATGCTTATAACGTTGCGATTTATCTTCACCCGCGGGAACAGTAACTACGCGCTCATATGTAGCGCTATAGCCCATAAGCTCCCATTCACCAACGACTAGCCCATTATTCACTACTTTTTCTTCATCATCCTCACAGGATGTGAAAAGTAGTGTTGAGGAAATCGTTAAAAATAAAACTTTAGATAAAAGCTTTTTCATTATGTTCTCTCCTTAATAAAGTGTATTCTTAAAATTTTTATGTATGTAATAATCCCAAACAGAATTACTGTTTGAAGTCATAAAAAGTACGCCTTTACTGTAAAATCAGCAAATATTTTTTCAATCCATTAAAATTCAATTATTTCGCTTAATTTACTGAACATAAAAATTGTAATTTGTTCTTACAATTAACAATAATATTTAAGCATTTAAGATAAAATTCATTTATGAAAATTGCTGTTTTAGTTAAACAAGTACCCGGGTCCGAATCCCCTTTACCAATAAGCGCATCCCAAGATTGGCTTGAAGAAAGTGGCGTAGCCTACGTCATGAATGAGAGCGACAACTACGCGATCGAAGAAGCTTTGCAAATCTGCGAAAAAAATGGAGATGGCGAAGTGGTTGTGGTCAGCATGGGGCCTAATCGAATACAAAAAGTTATTCGCGAAGCACTAGCAAAAGGTGCTCATCGCGCCATACATATTCGAACCGATGCACAGGATTCTACCGATCCTTTAACAACCGCATCTGTGCTTGCAGAAAATCTTAGAAGTGAAAATTTTGATCTTATTTTTTCTGGGCTTCAATCCGANGATCTTGGGTTTGGGCAAACCGGTATCATCTTAGGAGAAATGCTTGGAATGTCGACAGCATCCCTTGCCATGGCCACAGAGCTTGTTAATAACTCAGTTAAGGTTAANCGCGAGCTTGAAGCGGGTTATTTTCAATGGATTACAATGTCTTTGCCGGCAAGTATTAGCGTTCAATCAGGGTGCAACGTACCTCGATACCCTTCCTTAAAAGGCATTATGGGTGCTAAGAAAAAAGAAATCAGCGAAGTGGCCTCCACCAATAAGGACCAGCACCAATCTATTAAAAAATTATATTCACCAAATAGCTCCAAAGAAACCTTAATGATTGAAGGTTCAACAGATGAGGTGGTTGATAAGCTAGTGCATGTATTAAAAAATGAAATTAAAATTGCTTGAGTNATTAAGATGAGTATTTTAATCATTCTTGAAGATAGTAATGGCAAAATTCACCGCATGGGGTTGGAGTCAATTGCCGGGGCTCAAAAGCTTGCCTCTTCAACGGGACTTAAAACTTCTGCGGTTGTGATGGGAAGCAATGCGGATGCTTTAGCCGATGAGGCTTCCCAATTTGACCTAGGGGAGGTAATTCGAATCAAAGATGAATTGCTATCAACCTATTCTTCCGATGGGTATGCGCATGCTGTAAAGCAAATTATTGATAGCGAGTCCCCAGCTTATGTTTTATTTGGACATTCTTATCAGGTAAGAGATTATGTTCCAAAACTAAGCGCTAANCTTATGAAGCCNTTTTTAGCGGATAATATTGCTTTAAATGTTNATGGCGATACAATGACGCTAACTAAGCAAATGTTCAATGCTAAATTATTTTCNGATGTTNCNNCTNNAGATNNAGGNCCACACCTAATTAGTNTCCAATCTGCAGCGTANAATGCAGATACTATCGNATCTGGAAGCCCAAGTGTTCGAGATTATGAAGTTTCACTAGACTCCTCAATGCTCAAAACANAATCTGAAGAACCTTTCAAAGAGTCGGCAGAAGATCTTGACCTTGCCGCTGCTGAATTAATCGTTTCTGTAGGNAGAGGTATTGGTAAAGAAGAAAATATTCCCCTGGCCCAAGAATTTGCTAAAACTATAGGCGCCGAGCTTTCTTCATCAAGGCCGGTTGTAGATTCTGGTTGGTTGCCATCTGTGCATCAAGTTGGTAGTTCTGGCCAATCTGTTTCCCCAAAAATGTATTTAGCGTTGGGTATATCTGGTGCGATACAACATGTTGTTGGAATGAAGGGTTCTAAGAATATTGTAGCGATAAATAAAGATCCCGATGCGCCAATCTTTGAAATTGCTGATTATGGCGTTGTTGGTGATGTTTTAGAAATTCTACCAAAATTGAACGAAGCACTAAAATAAATTTAATTAGATGCTTACCGGAATAGAACGAATCGCTTTTTTAGTTCTCGTTATTTTTTCAGTCAGCCTGTCATATGTTACATTTTCCCGGATGTTTAAAGTCATTGCTCGAGGCACTCAGCCGATCGATTGGAAGTCCGTGATTAAAAAATGGCCAAAAGGTTTGGCCATTTTTATAAGTCAAAAAACCCTATTTAAAACACGCCCGATAGTTGGAGCCATCCATGCCGGTGTTGCATGGGGGTTTACGTTATATCTAATCGTTAATGTTATCGATGTTTTATACGGCATGGTTCCTGGTTTTAGATTTTTACCCAATAACCTTTTTGGAGATATTTACCGATTTTTTGTAGATAGCTTTAGCATAGTAGTATTATTAGGTGTTGTTTTATTTCTATTGCGAAGATTCATCGCAAAAGATCTGCGCTTGAATACAAACGACCCTGTGATGTTGAGCCCTGCTGCAAAAAAAGGAATAAAAAGAGATTCGCTCATCGTTGGTGTTTTTATTATTCTGCATGTTGGCTTTAGGTTTATTGGTGCATCGTTTGAGGTCGCGATGCATGGCGCAGATTGGAGTCAGCCAGGCGCGACCATGGTCGCTTCTCTATGGAGCGGTTTACCTAAAGATAGCCTTATCTTTGGCGAGCATCTAAGTTGGTGGATCGCGCTAGGTTTGATTTTACTTTTTATACCATATTTTCCTTATTCAAAGCATGCGCATTTATTCATGGGACCCCTAAATTATATGGCTGAGACGAAAAGACGCTCGATGACAACGCTTGAGGTCATGGATCTTGAAGATGAAAATGTCGAACAGTTTGGCGCTTCCAAATTAGAGCACTTACCTCAAAAAGAACTCTTAGATGGATATGCCTGTATTATGTGCAATCGATGCCAGGATATTTGTCCAGCCTACCAAACAGGAAAAGAATTGTCACCAGCCGCACTGGAAATCAACAAGCGTTATTATTACAATGAAAATATGAAAGAATTTGCAAATGGCTCTGAAAGTCTCGATTCATTATCTAAATGGATGCTCTCGGAAGAAGCTGCCTGGTCATGCACTACATGCGGTTTTTGCCTGGAGGCTTGTCCTGTTGGCAATGAACCGATGGTTGATATTCTCAGGATGAGACAAGACCTTGTTTTAATGGAGAGCAATTTTCCACGAGACGCCATGGAGGTTTTTGATAAAATTGAAAATTATGGCAATCCTTGGGGTATGTCCCCGCAAGATAGAGAAAAGTGGACCGATGGAATGGAAGTACCTGTGATGCGAGAAAAGGGGTCTGCTGAATATCTATATTGGGCTGGTTGCTCAGGGGCATACGATGATCGAGGAAAAGACATCTCCCGCTCTGTAGCAAAAATTATGAATGAAGCTAACATTGATTATGCTATTTTAGGAAATGAAGAAACGTGTACTGGGGATTCAGCTAGACGGATTGGAAATGAATATTTATTTCAGATGCAAGCTGCTCAAAATATAGAAAATTTTGAAAAGTACGATGTAAAGAAGATTGTTACACAGTGCCCGCATTGCTTAACTACCCTTAAAAATGATTACGCTGAAATTGGAACGGAACTTGAGGTGGTACACCATTCAGAGTTCATCGCAGATCTTATTAAAGATGGTAAGATAGAGCCAGAAGCATCATTCGATGAAGATATTACTTTTCATGATGCGTGTTATGTTGGTCGTCATCACGGTGAATACGATGCCCCAAGAGAAGTTCTGCAATCCGTTTTATCAGATAATGCTTCCGTTGTTGAAATGCCCCGTAACAAAGAACAAAGCTTTTGTTGTGGTGCTGGAGGTGGTAATATGTGGTATGAAATAAAGCAAGGAAAACGTATAAACGTTGAACGTTTTGAAGAGGCTATTGAAACCGGTGCAAAAAAAGTAGCAACCTCCTGCAACTTTTGTATGATCATGATGGAGGACGGAAAAAAAGTAACTGGTCAAGACCAAAATATGGAAGTTTTCGACATTGCTGAACTCGTTGCGGAGAGAATATAAACCATGCCAAAACATTTTAAATTTTTAATAATCTTATTATTAATTACTGTCCATCTAAAAGCACACTCAGATGAAGCTAATGCAGAAGCACTGAGATATAAATCTATGGATGCTGTACGGACTGAAGTGCCACCTTTAATTGATGGTGATATAACTGATGAAGTATGGAAGCAAGCAATAGTCTTAGAAGATTTTATTCAGTTCGATCCTTATAATCTTAAACCAGCTAGTGTAAAAACAGAAGTTCGATTATTATATGATGATAAGTATTTATACATAGCTTTTCAAAATTACGACCCCAATCCTTTAACAATTATGTCGCGCATGAGTAGACGCGATGACTTTGAAGGCATGGAAAAGAATGTGGATTGGGTTGGGTTTGGAATTGATTCCAATAATGATGATATGACTGGAAATTGGTTTATGCTATCTGCGGCAGGAGTACAGCTAGATGTTTCTGTAAATGAGAGTGGTGGATGGAGAGATAAATATGACATGAGCTGGAATGCAGTTTGGGATGGTGAAACCTCTATTCATTCTGAAGGCTGGTCAGCTGAGATTCGAGTTCCTTTTAATGTTTTTCAATACACTAAAGATTCGTCTCAAATTTGGGGCGGGACTTTTCAACGAGGCTATTATGCTAGTCAAGAAGAAATCCATTGGCCTGGCAGGTCAAAAGGAGCTAAAGGTAATATCCCTCATTTTGGAATTATTAATGGAATAAAAAATATACCACAGCCTAACAATCTTGAATTAGTTCCTTATGTTTTGGCTGGACAAACCCAAACCGATAACAAAATTCAAGAAAGAAATTTAGGTTTAGATTTACGTTATAATATTAGCTCTACGGCAACGCTTAATATGACATTTAATCCCGACTTTGGTCAAGTTGAGGCTGACCCTTCGGTATTAAATTTGTCTGCGTTTGAAACACGCTTAAATGAAAAAAGACCATTTTTTGTACAAGGCGCAAGTTTTTTTAACAGCTGGCTTAGGCTATTTAATTCAAGAAGAATTGGTCAGCGACCAAATTTTATTGATCCAGCTTCTGGAAGTATCATTGATCGACCTAATGAAACAACAATATTGAGTGCTGCTAAAATTTTAGGAGAAACACCCTCTGGAATAAAGTACGGTATAATTAATGCAGTTACAAATCAAGAGTATGGTACGCGAGAATTCGAAGATGATGGAATTAATAAAAAAGAAAAATTCTTAATTGAGCCTTATTCAAATTACTTTGTTGGCAGATTAACAAAACCTGTTATAAATGATCTTTCTACAATAGGATTTATGACAACTGATGTTATGCGAAATGGATATAGTGATATTGCAAGGAGCTTAAAAGGTGACTGGCTTCTAAATCTTATGAACAACAAGTTTGAAATTACTGGAGAGATAGCAACAACAATTAACAATGATATTAGAGGGCACGCTGGTCGCCTTAGATTAGGTTATAGAAATCCAGTATTGTGGGAAGTAGCTACTTGGGCAGGCTTCTCTGATAAAAAATGGGATGTTAACGCAATGGGCTTCCAAGAAAAAAATAATAATTGGTATTCTGGCGCACGTATTTCTCTTAGAAGAGATCAACCTAAAGGTATTTTTCTCAATCAAGATTTAAGTGCAAGATTATGGCTCTCTGGATTACACAATGGATTGATAACTAGAAATAATCTAGAAATTGAACTTGAAAATAAATTTATCAATTATTGGAACTTGGGAATTCAAGTAGAATTCAACCCTCAAACTTACGTAGATGATGATATTTATCGTGATTCAAGAGCTGTACTTATTAAGGATGAAGCATGGCAATCTTACAATGTATGGTTTTCTACTGACCAGAGAAAAACCTATATAATCCGCCCTTGGTATAAATTAAATAAAGGAGATGGTATTGCTAATAATTTTAGAGATGATGAAGTCGAATATGGCCTTGAGTTAAAATTGAAACCAACCAATAATATTAATTTTTCAATCAATTC
>PBPW01000066.1 GCA_002725545.1 Fidelibacterota bacterium
ACAATTTAAAAGCTTAGAAAATTCGATTGCCAGCCATTCTTTTGCGCTTCCATTTTGACCAGAAAAAAGATAAGATGTGCCAATTTTTTGTTTAGTCCTAGCTTTGCTTAATTGATCCCAAATTAAAGGTTGTGCATCAGAAATTTTCATCTCTTTTTTAACCAATTCTCAGGGTTGAGTTTTTTACCCTCTCCCCATATTTCAAAATGCAGTTGTGAACCATTGATTGATCCTGAATCGCCCATATACGCTATCACATCTCCGCTGTTTACTTGACTNTCTACATTTGTTTCAACATTTGTTACATGACTGTATACTGTATAAAACCCACTACCATGATCAATAATAATTGTTGTTCCATATCCCCTAATAAAGGTTATAGTGGTTACCACACCTCCAAGTACACTTCTAATTTCTGATCCTGGCTTTCCTTTAATATCTATTCCAGGATTCTCAGTAGTTGTCTTTAATTTTGGATTCCACTGTCTACCAAATTTAGCAGCNACTCTACCCTCTGCNGGCCAAGATATTTGCCCTTTCAGCTTTGGAAACTCTTTGGATGAGAGAGCCATTTGTTGCTTTCGAATTCGCTCTTCTCTTTCAAGCCTTGCTATATCTTCTCTAATTTTTTTGATTATAACTTCAAGCTGGTTCATTCCAACTTGCTTTTCTGATAAATAATTTTTTAGTTCTTTCTGGCTCTTTCTAATTCGTGTTAATTCGCGCTGCTCTTTCTTTTTCTTTGATCTTACTTGAGATAGNGTTTTCTCTCTNTCCCTNTTTAAGTACCTTTTTTTTCTGAGCGCCGATTCAAGGACTAATTTCTGCTTGCCAACTTCAATCAACAATGCCCGAATAGTATCATGAGTTTCTCTATCAATTTTTGATATTATTTTCAAATATTTTGATCGATAAATCGCCTGTCTCCATGATGTTGAACTAAGAACTCTTTCTAGATTTGATATTTGACCTTTTTTATACATTGTTGAGAGTCTTTTTGCATATAGCTTGCGAAGCTCTTCTAAATTATTTTCATTTTGATTAATTTTTCTTTCCATTCTTGAGATATCGGTTATGAGTAATTTCTCTTCTTTAACTAGTTCTTTTACAAGCTTTTGAAGTANGCTTATCTCTTCTGATAAATTGCTAACTTTTCTAACAGAGGACTTTTCTTTTTTATTCTCTGAATTGATNCGTTTTTTTGTAGTCTCAATTTCATCCTTTAAAGACTGTATAGCGCTGTTTTGAGCTTTTAATTCTCTTTCAAAGTCTCTTTGGGTTCTCTGAGAAAAGGCTAAACTAAAAAATGTAATTGAAATGATAAAAATTTTAATAATCATTATATGATAAAATACCTAATTGCTTCAGGTAAGGTCAATTTGATTGTTATGCTTAGTTTGCTTGTAGTTTTTGGCATCCTATGACTATAATCTAACTTCTAAATCAAGGAGTATAATTTGAAAAGCGCAAAATGGGAAAACATATTTAAGGGATGGGACAATTCTGAGAGTGAAACTGTTCATACCTTAAAAAAAGTACCAGTATTCAAAGAACTTAGCGATAAAGATTTTACTGAATTAGAAAAGATGATGCATCATAGAGATTTTAATTCAGGGGATTTTGTATTTAAAAATCGGGCTCCCGGTGAAGGTATGTATATAATTATGCGNGGTTCTGTAAAAATTACCGTTGGTACCAGAGCTGGAAATGAAAATGTCTTGGCTGAATTGAATCAAGGTGAATTTTTTGGAGAGCTAGCTCTTTTTGATGATGAACCAAGATCTGCTAATGCAATAGCTTTAGAAGATTGTACAATGCTAGGGTTTTTTACTCAGGANCTAATGATTTTAAAAGAGAGAAATCCTGTATTGGGNCATAAAATCATGTTTAATCTTGGTGGCCTGCTTGGCGAAAGGCTAAGAAAAACAAATAAACTGCTAATTAAAGAACAATCTAAATGATNGAAAAAGAATCAAATTACATTCAACAGATTTATAGAATTATTTTATTTCTAATTGGGTTGTGGTTTATCAATCTGATATGGCCATACATATCTGACGTGATTTTAATGTTAGTTTTTGCTTTTTTATTTACTACAGTTCTCCTTTCTAGTGTTGATGCATTTGAAAGAAGGATTGGAANTCGCGGTTTATCAGTTTTAGGTGTAGTNATCATTTTATTTGGTGGAGTTTCTACATTTTTAGGAAGTTTTATATCGCAAATTTCACAACAAGCGCAAGATTTTTCCCAAAGNGTTGATNAAAATACAATGTCTAATGAATTTAAAATTCTCGGAGAGAAAATTACCTCTGCCCTTCCCTCTTTCATGAAAACCAATGATTCTTCATCTGATTATTTTGCTAATAAATTGACAGATATTANGCAAACCGTACTTGGCTCTTTAGGCTCGCTTGTTAGTACGGTTGGGAATTTTATGTTTATTGCAGTAATGGTTTTTATTTTTACAATCATTCTTTTATCTGANTATCATACCTTTAAGAAGGCTTTGGTAAATGCAATACCAAATAAATATTTTGAAGTAGGATTAAAACTTATTTACAACATAGAAAAATCAGTATCTAGCTATTTAAGAGGTCAATTTCTTTCAGCTGCAAGCGTTGCGGGAATGTCAATAGCAGGCCTTCTTTTGTTAAATTTCTTTGGAGCAAATCTTACTCTGGTAATTTTCATTGGGATCATTGCCGGCNTTGCAAACCTAATACCCTTAATTGGTCCTTTTGTTGGAATGGTTCCAGCCTTGCTTATTGCATTTATGAATAATCTAGGNAATGAAGCTGCGACAGCACATATGTTTTTGGGTNCTATACCTTCTCCATTTTTCTCAATTGATATCATTGTTATGTTTTTAGTTGTTCAGCAAATTGAGGGAAATCTTATTACACCTGCCTTGGTTGGAAAAAGCGTTGGCTTGCATCCTATGCTTGTTATGATTGTGCTTCTTATTGGCGGTACTCTACTTGGTCCTCTTGGAATGCTATTTGCTGTTCCCGCAACTGGTGTAATAAAAGTGATTTTAAATGAAATAGCATTTATAAGAAAAAATGCTCATTTGCTATAGATAATCTATTTTTTAATTCTAAATAATTTATAGTTGGTAAAAATTAAAGATATTTCATCTCCGTTTTCATAATTATATATCCATAGCTGATTTTCATTTTGCTGACCACTTGATACAATCTCTGATGGCTTCCCCATAATGTTTTCTACATCTGAAACTGTCATTCCAACAATAATAGATCTGATTTCAGATTTACTCTTTTTTTCTTGAAGTAATTTTAAATCAATTTTTTGACGGATATCATATTCTTCTTTCGCTTTTAATTTTTGTTTTAGTTGATCCAAGATACGAATATTGGAAGGGCTTAAAGATCCAGTTAATCTTTGCGTCTCTTCTAAAGCAAAAACAACAAATTTTAATGAATTTAAATCATTTAAAGAATCAGCAATGGTTAATAAATCTGATGCAATCCGGTGCTTATGTGTAGCAACTTCAAAAGCTAGGGTAGGATCAATCTTTTGGGCTGAATCAAAATANTTTAAGGCTCGATCATACAATCCAATTTTATATAANTGCTCACCTTTTGACATAAAATTATACACTTTAAACCTGTCAATGTGGTGTTTAAATCCAGGGTACCATCCGGATGCCATTGTAACATGAGCAATAGCAGTATCGCTTTCACCTGCATAGAGCCATTTTTCAGCACGTTCAACCTCACGATACGTAATTTCTCTTAACCTTTCATCAATTATATCTGCTAATAAGGTGTCGGCTAAAGATTTCGCGCGAATATATTTTTCAACGGCTCTATTAACCATTCCCCTTTGATCAAAGCTCATNCCTTGCCGCATAAGTTGGTAAGGTATTTTTCTATCGCTTTCAATGATAAGCTTTAGGGCGCTTTGAATATTTGCATGGTCAGGATTTTCATCAACAAATTCATTTAGGTATCTTTTAGCTGATATATAATCTTTGGTATAATAGTATGATTTTCCTATATCCCCTTTGGTTTGCTGTCCTCCGAAAAAAACTGATGCCGACACATAGAGACCTGCTGTTTGAATATTAAAACTTCTTATAGGTGTTAAATCTTTAGGATCACTAATCTTATTTATTGAAGTACTGGTATATTTTAAATCTAATCCAATTGAAAATCGATATGCCATTTTGCGATCAAGAATGTATTTTGCCCCAATAGTAAAAGATTGTGANGGGCCATAACCAAATGGTGAACTTTGTTTATCATAGAACTGAGATAAAGCCATACCATAAGTATATCGATAGGTTGTAAACCAACTTTCAAACCATTGCAATATTAAAGATTGACTCCAGCTAAGCTCAAACATCTTAGCATTAAATTTTTCCCCCTGTTTCCACGAATTTTGAGATCCATTCCAGGCATCAGGAATTTTGGAAGGCATAAGGAGCATACTATATCTTAGATTAAGCCCTGTNTGCATATCTAACCAACTATTCCCAAACCAATAATACGCAAGATTTGTTTTAAGCATATCNAAATCCAACTGATGGCCTATTCTTGATGAGAAATTTCCTCCATCAAATGCAGATAATCCATCTAGTTCATATGTCATCCAGCTACTTCTCAAATTTCCNAGNCCAAGAAAACCNCCTCCAGTATTATAAGCAAATCCGTATCGAAGTTCTAGTGGGATAAAATTTACGGGTCGATGAAATTCTCGTCTTTTGAAAATTCGATCAAAAATATAGCCTTTTTCATAGTCATTTGGATCAATCTTGTCTAATGAAAAAATCCTAAAAATCATTGATCTTATCCGACTAGAATCCTCTGGAACAGTTTGCATGTTCGCAAGGGATGCAGATGTCATCAGTAGAGTTAGTAAGATTATTTTTTTCAGCATCGTTATTAATATATTAGGTGTATTTTATCAGCCTAGTAAATATACGATTATTGTGAATGTTGTTTGTACAACAATAAATGCTTTGAAACTTTTATTGAATATTTTGATTAAATATATATATACTTTTTGCCAGGGCTAGCTAAAACAAAAATATCTATTTACATGTTACAAATAAATAAAAANAAATTATATCAATANAGTCTTGTTTTCNTCCTAATTCGNGGGATTTTTTCTCAAGATTTTAACATTGCCAGAATACACTATTCTGGAGGTGGAGATTGGTATGCAGATCCAAGTAGCTTGCCNAATCTTATCAGCTTTNTCTCTGCTGAAACCAATATTCAAATTGANCCCACTGAGTANAGAATTAAGTTAAGTGATCAAAACATATACAATCACACATATCTATATATTACAGGTCATGGTAACATTAGATTTAGCGATGAAGAAGTGGGCATTTTAAGAGAGCATCTTTTAAANGGGGCTTTTCTTCACGCAGATGACAATTATGGCATGAATATTTCTTTTAAAAGAGAAATGAAAAGAGTTTTTCCNGANAAGGATTGGGTCGAGCTNCCAATAACCCATCCTATATTCAATTGTTATTATAAATTTCCAAATGGTCTACCAAAAATACATGAGCATAATGGAAACCCAGCGCAAGGCTTTGGTTTATTTGAAGAAGATAGACTAATAGCATTTTATTCGTTTGAGTCAGACCTTGGTGATGGATGGGAAGACGCAGGGGTTCATAATAATCCAGAGA
>PBPW01000067.1 GCA_002725545.1 Fidelibacterota bacterium
TGGAGATCTCATAAATATAACTTACTTAAAGATTATATTTCAAAATCAAAAACTGGATCAAGCTTAAGATTAAATAAAAGCTGGTTAATCTTGAGAGATAGAAAAAAATGGATCTTAAATCAAAATAAAATAAGAAAAACAAATACAGCTATTGATGATTTTGGGAAATATCATCTCAACAATGGTTCTTCTTTGCTACTGTCAAAAACTGACAAACCGACATTCACAAAAGATAAAAATATAGAAGTCATTGATTATGAAAAAGTTAAAAATAAAAATCTTAAGGTTAGGTCATGGGTGTATGGAGATTCGTTTCAGCCACTTGGTATGCATGGAAAGAAAAAAGTTTCAGACTTTTTAATTGATAATAAAATTGATTGTTTTGAAAAACAGAACCAGCTCGTATTAACAGCTAATGATGATATTATTTGGTTNTGNGGACAAAGAATTAGCGATAAGGTTAAAGTAACAAAAAATACTTCAACAATGATGGAACTTTCATATGAAAAATATGTACAATTATGATTGAACGAGAAAATCTAAAAGAGGTAATTTCCAAAGAAGAATTGAGCTCAAGAATTGCGGAGATTGGTGCNGAGATATCTAACGCTTATAATTTAGAATCAGTAGTTTTTATTGTGGTTTTAAATGGNAGTTTTATATTTGCATCAGATTTGATTAGGGCCGTAGATATTGAATGCGAGGTCGACTTTATTAAAGTTACGAGTTATTCAGGAATGAAATCAGAGGGAAAAATTAATTTTGAAAAAGATATATCTACTGAAATAGCTGGAAAAAATATCATTATTGTTGAAGATATTATAGATAGTGGAAATACTATTAATTTTGTAAAAGAATTTATTGATAATAAAAATCCAAAATCGTTGAAAATAGCTACTTTGCTTTTAAAAACTAAAATTGCAAAGCTAAGTTTTAAGATTGATTGGGTAGGTTTTGAAATTTCANCAGAATTTGTTNTAGGATATGGCTTGGATTATAATCAAAAATTAAGGAATTTAAATGCAGTTTATAGACTTGGGGGAGTTAATTAAGAAATGAATTCTAATTCAAACGATACAAATAAAAAGAAATTAAACAATCAGAATAGAAAGACAGATTCTGGGCTAGATAAAAATCCTGATAATTTTGAATGGAAAAAAGCTAGTAAAACTAGTTTTATTTGGGTCTTCATCTTAGTATCAGCTGTTTTTCTATCAAATTTCTTTACTAATCCAAACGGTGATGAAGTTGAAGTTCAGTACTCTCAGTATCGATCATTTTTAAATAAAGGCCTAATCNTAAAAGCGCAAATAGTCGATGAAGTTTTCCATGGGGAGNTAGCGCAGGTTCAAACAATAATTAATAGACGTGGCTCATCGGTAGATTTAAAAAGATTTAGATTAAAACTGCCTTTCATTGATAGAGATGTAATGAATGAATGGGATAAAAACGGTGTTGACTATAGCTTTAAACAGCAAACTGTAGATTGGACTGGTTATTTTCTAAACCTTTTGCCTTGGATAGTAATTTTAGGTTTTTGGATTTTTCTTATGAGAAGAATGCAAGGCGGTGGAGGTGGAATGAAATCAATATTCAACTTTGGTAAAAGTAAGGCTAAAATCTGGACATCCGATATGCCTAAAGTCACTTTTGATGATGTTGCGGGTTGTGTTGAAGGCAAAGAAGAACTTCGAGAGGTTGTTGAATTTTTAAAAAAACCTAAACAATTTCAAAAATTAGGCGCCAAGATTCCTAGAGGTGTTCTTCTGGTAGGTCAACCAGGAACTGGAAAAACATTGTTAGCTAGAGCAGTAGCGGGTGAAGCAAATGTTGCTTTTTTTAGTCTTAGTGGAGCAGATTTTGTTGAAATGTTTGTAGGTGTTGGCGCATCAAGAGTTAGAGATCTTTTTGAGCAGGGAAAACGCAATCAGCCTTGTATAATTTTTATTGATGAATTGGATGCTGTTGGAAGACAAAGAGGTGCAGGCCTAGGTGGNGGGCATGATGAAAGAGAACAAACATTAAATGCATTATTAGTTGAAATGGATGGTTTTGAATCAAATGAAGATATAATCCTGATGGCGGCAACCAACCGACCAGATGTGCTTGATGCTGCCTTGCTTCGCCCTGGACGATTTGATAGGCAGATTATTGTTGATGCTCCTGATTTAAAGGGTAGATTAGGTATTCTTAAGGTGCATTCGAAAAAAATTGTAATGGACCATAAAAAGGTAAATTTAGAAGCGATTGCGCAAGGTACACCTGGAATGGTTGGAGCTGATCTTGAAAATATTGTTAATGAAGCAGCATTATTAGCTGCAAGAAAAAAGAAAAAATCAGTTGAGATGGCTGATTTTGAAGAGGCAAAAGATAAAGTAATGATGGGTGTACAAAGGACAAGTGTCGTTTTATCTGATGAAGAAAAAAAGATTACAGCATATCATGAAGGAGGCCATACTCTTGTTGCGGCGAGAACCAAAGGCGCTGATCCAGTGCATAAGGTAACAATAATTCCTAGAGGTAGGGCTTTAGGCGTCACAATGCAGCTACCTATGGATGAAAAGCATGGCTATTCGAGAGAATATATTACTGGAAGATTAGCAATTTTAATGGGTGGAAGAGCTGCTGAAGAATTAATTTTTAAAGAAATGACTACTGGAGCTGGAAACGACATTGAACAAGCTACCAACATTGCCAGGAAAATGGTATGCGAATGGGGGATGAGCGATGTAGTTGGCCCTATGACCTTTGGAAAGAAAAATGAAGAAATTTTTCTTGGTAGGGAAATTCAAAGTCAGCGCGATTATTCTGAAGAAATGGCAAAAACCATTGACGAAGAAGTAGTCAAGATAGTCAGAAAAGCACAGCTAACCGCGAATAAGATTTTAAAGAAGGACATTTCTAAATTGCATAAAATTGCTGAAGCGTTATTAAAATACGAAACAATTAATGGTGAAGATGTTTTATCCATTATGAATGGAAAAAAAATAAGACCTTCAAAGAATGGCTCTGTAGCCACTAAGGCGCCCAAAAAAACTACAAGAAAAAATTAATCTATAATTAAATTTAAATTAGTTANATAAAGCGCCTTTTCATAAGGCGCTTTTTGTATATATAAGATGAATAAAAATAAATTTAAACTTTGGTTAGACAACCCAGATCATTGTTTGATAATGGGNATAATAAANATGACACCAGATTCATTTAGCGATGGAGGAAAATTTAACTCAATTAANAGCGCTATTGATTATGCATATAAGCTATTGGATACTGGTGCAGATATACTTGACATTGGTGGAGAATCTTCACGACCTGGGGCAGATCCAGTTTCAAATAGCGAAGAAATTGATCGCATATCCCCTTTAATAAAGGAATTAGGTAAAAACGCTAATTGTTTGATTTCAGTTGATACTTATAAATCATCAACAGCTAAATTTGGCCTTGATAATGGAGCAACAATTATTAATGATATTTCTGGACTGACANATGACTCAGAGATGGCAAGTGTTATTTCCAATTTCAATGCAGCGGTTGTGGTAATGCATATGAAGGGCACCCCTAAAACCATGCAAAAAAATCCAAATTATTTTGATTTAATTAAAGAAATTAAAAGTTTTTTTTCTAAGCAAATAGAATTTGCAATTAAAAATGGGATCAATAGAAAAAATATTATCCTAGACCCTGGTATAGGATTTGGAAAAGGGTTAAATGATAATTTTGAAATCATAGGTAAATTAGATCAAATTTGCGATATGGGATATCCTGTTTTAGTTGGCCCTTCCAGAAAGTCATTTATTGGTGAAGTACTAAATTTGTCTGTAAATGAACGATTAGAGGGTAGTTTAGCAGCTGCTAATGCATGCTTAATGAATGGTGCAAAAATGATTAGAGTCCACGATGTTAATGAAACAAAGAAAAGCCTATCTATTATTGAAAAAATTATCGGAAGCGCATAAATGATTCTTTTTGAAATAGGTTTTTTAACCATAACCCTCATTGATCTTATTGATTTAATTCTAGTNAGCTGGCTTTTTCATAAAATATATCTTTATTTTAGAGGGACCAGGGCAGGTCAGATGCTTGTTGGTTTAATTATTCTAATGATTGGATCATTTATTTTTAATGCCTTCGGATTTAGTGCGTCCTCGTGGTTGGTAAATCAATTTCAAACCGTCTTAGTGGTGGCGTTTGTGATTTTATTCCAACCAGAACTTAGAAGGCTTTTAATTTATGTAGGCCAAACACGATTTTTTCAACAAATTTTNAGAGTTGGAACACCTAAAACTATAACATCAATTGTGGATGCTACTTCGCAACTTAAAGAAAAAGGTTGGGGTGGATTAATTGTGATTCAAAGAGAGACTGGATTGAGATCCTATAAAGATCAAGGAACTCAAATAAGGGCTGAAGTATCTACTCAGTTATTGCTATCAATATTTAGCCCTTCATCACCTTTGCATGATGGAGCAGTTATTNTTCAAAATGATTTAATTGATTCTGCAGCCTGTATTTTACCTCTTACTGAGAGTAAAATGGTTGATCCAGAAATGGGNACAAGACATAGAGCTGCGCTTGGAATTACCGAAGAGACTGATGCTATTGTAATTTTAATATCGGAAGAAAGGTCTCAGGTATCCATTGCTGAGAACTCGCATTTTGTAGAAATCGATATGGATGATATTGCTTTAACTAAATATCTTAATGATAAAATGTTTATTTCATCAGGAGATTAGAATATTAATTTGATATATGGATTATAGCGATCTAATAGAACTTTTTAAAAGAACAGAAAAGAAATTTTCTGAATTGCGGAGGCATCTTTGACCTTCAAGCAAAAGAGAATGATTTAAATAAAATGCGTCAGCTCACTTCTGACCAGAATTTTTGGGATGACAATCAANCAGCCTCAAAGCAATTAAAAAAAATTTCTATATTAGAAAAAGAAATTAATCTCTGGAAAAAAATTGATACCTCTTTAAATGATTGTAATATTTTAATTGAATTTTATGAATCAGGCGATGTTTCAATTGAAGAAGTTAAAAATGAATTAGAAAACGTTGTTGATTTAGTAAATGATTTAGAGCTTAAAACTATACTTGGCCAGCCGCAAGATATTCAAAATGCTATCATGACNATACATCCTGGTGCAGGAGGCACAGAAAGTCAGGATTGGGCTGAAATGCTTTATAGGATGTATAATCGCTGGTTTGAGAATAAAGGATATAAAAAAAATGTAATTGATTTTCAGCCAGGAGATGAAGCTGGAATAAAAGATATTACCATCGAAATTCAAGGAGACTATGCTTACGGGCTTTTAAAAGCTGAAGTGGGGGTACATCGATTGGTTAGAATATCTCCATTNGACTCAAATAGTCGCAGGCACACTTCCTTTGCCTCTGTCTTTGTTTTCCCCTCATCTGATGATGAAATAGAAATTGAAATTGATCAAAATGATATTAGAATCGATACATATCGGGCAAGCGGCGCAGGAGGTCAGCATGTTAATAAAACTGATTCAGCAATTCGTATTACTCATTTGCCTACTGGCTTAGTAGTTCAATGTCAAAATCAAAGAAGTCAGCATAAAAATAAGGCATCAGCGCTAAAGGTTCTTAAAGCCAGACTTTATCAGCTTGAGCTTGATAAAGAAAAAGAAGCAATCCAAGACTTGGAAGATAAAAAAATGGAAATTGCTTGGGGTAGTCAAATAAGATCTTATGTTTTTCACCCTTACAATCTCGTTAAAGATCATAGAACAAATCATGAGACTGGAAATATTTCCGCAGTCATGGATGGTAAAATAGATAATTTTATAAGATCGTTTTTAATTCATAAGATTGATAATAATTAATTATAACCTGAAAGAAATTTTATGACAGAAGAAAGAAAAAGCCTTAATCAAATTATAAATATTCGTAAAGAAAAATTAAATAAAATTATTTCCAAAGGCATTAATCCTTATCCTCCAATATTTAAACCAACACATTTAAGCGGCGAGATTTTATCAAATTTCAAAACCCAAGAAAAAAAATTAGTCTCACTTGCCGGAAGAATTTTATCTATACGAAAAATGGGTAAAGCTTCTTTTTTTCATTTGCAGGATANTATGGGAAAGATTCAAATTTTTATTAAAAAAGATGACATAGGTGAATCTGAATATGAAAACTTCCAGTTATTAGATATTGGTGACTTTGTAGGCATCGAAGGAGATGTTTTTAAAACAAAAGTTGGAGAAATATCTGTCAAGGTTAAATCCATGACCATTCTTTGTAAATCTATTAGACCTCTACCGATTGTAAAAGAAAAGGAAGACGAGGTCTATGATGCATTTACAAGCAAGGAAATGAGATATAGGAACAGACACCTTGATCTAATTGTTAATCCTCAAGTTCGTGAGACTTTTTATAAAAGAACTAAAATAATTTCTAGTATTAGATCATTCTTAGATAACCTTGGGTTTCTTGAGGTTGAAACACCTATTCTTCAACCAATTTATGGAGGAGCAAATGCAAGGCCATTTACAACNTATCACAATGCTTTAGATCAGCAATTTTACCTTAGAATAGCTGATGAGCTCTATTTGAAACGTCTAATTGTTGGTGGAATTGATAGAGTATACGAAATATCTAAAGATTTTCGTAATGAAGGNATGGATCGTAATCATAATCCNGAGTTTACAATGCTTGAATTTTATTGGGCCTATGCAGACTATGAAGATAACATGGAATTAGTTGAAAAAATGATTAGAAGCGTATCAAAGCAAGTTGATTCTTCAAAAATAAATTGGGATGGTAATGAAATTGACCTAACAAAAAAGTTTAAAAGAATCCCATTTTTTAAGCTACTGAATGAAAAACTAGGAGAAGACATTTCTCAATTAGACATTAATAAGTTAAAAAAACTTTGTATAGCTAATAATCTTTCAATTGAAAAGAATGAAAATTNCGGTCAATTATTAGATCANCTTATGAGTGAGTTTATAGAGCCAGAGTTGATTCAACCAACATTTGTTACAGATTACCCCACAGTAATATCACCCCTAGCTAAGAAGCATAGAAATGGAAATTCTGATATTGTTGAGAGATTTGAACTTTTCATTGGTGGGTCTGAGTTTGCAAATGCATTTAGCGAGCTTAATGATCCAGTTGATCAAAGAGAAAGGTTCGAATCTCAGCAAAAATTAGCCATCAAAGGAGATGAAGAGGCCCATCCTGTAGATGAGAACTTTCTTCAAGCNATTGAAAGCGGAATGCCTCCCACAGCTGGGGTTGGTATTGGTATAGATCGGCTAGTAATGCTTTTAACNGGAAATAGATCAATAAAAGATGTAATTTTATTTCCAGCAATGAAAAATGAATAATTTAATAAGTTGAATATTAGCTTTTACCTATCTTTAAGACATCTACAATCAAAGCATAAAAGCGGATTTTCTAGAACGGCAAGTATACTGTCAATTCTTGGGCTATCTATTGGAATCTCTGCACTTTTGATAACCTTATTTATTTTAAATGGTTTTGAAAGAGTCATTTCTGAAAAAATTACTGAAATCGATGGCCATATTCGAATTAAGCACTTCCTAAATGAGCCATTATATCCTTCTGAATACGAATTAGATAAAAATTTTTTAAATAATAATAGTTTTTCTCAAGGTATGTTTATTCAGCGCCCAGCACTATTAAGAAAAGGTCAATTAGCAGAGGGCGTCATCGTTGAAGGTATGAATAATACAGATCTTAACTTTATAGATAAGCTACTAGTNAATGGATCTTCTGATTTATCTCACAAAGAAGTTATAATCGGTCAGCGCTTAGCAGAATTATACAAAATAAAAATCAATGACAAGGTTACCCTATTTGATTTATCAACAATTTATAAAAACAGAAAAAGATTTATGCAGTTTTCAGTCAGGGGAATTTTTAATTCAGGAATGACAGAGTTTGATAAAAACTCTATTTATATCAAGATTGAAGATGCTAAAACTCTTTTCAAAATGGAAGAGCAAATATCTGGATACATTCTACGCTTGAAAAACGTTGGTGAATTGGATAATATAAATAAATTAATTAATTCAAATATATCTTACCCATTAATGTCAATGAGTTGGAAGGAAAAAAATAGGGCTCTTTATAAATGGTTAAAAGTTCAACGTTGGCCCATCTTATTCATTTTTGGATTAATTACACTTGTTGCTATTGTAAATATCGCTTCTTCATTGCTAATGATCATAATTGATAAAACAAAGCAAATAGGGTTGCTTTCTGCAATTGGAATGCCTAGAAAAAAAATTAAAGAAATTTTTTTGATTAAAGGACTAATTATTGGGTTTTTTGGCACTTTCATTGGGTCTTTGATTGCGGTTATTTTAGCTTTTCTGCAAAACAACTATAAGATCATCGGAGTTCCTGAGGATATTTATTTTATGAATTTTATTCCAATTGATATAGATTTTATACAAATTTTAATGATTTCTTTAATTTCATTGATTGTTTCTTCTCTTGTATCGTATTGGCCCTCAGTTCGTTCATCAAAAATACCGCCCGCTGAAGCATTAAAATACGAATGAGTTTTTCTTCAATAATTGCTCGGAAGTTTATGTTCAGCCGCAAGGAGGTTGGCCCAACAAGATTTACTGGGTCGATAGCAATAATTGGCATTGCAATCGGTACAATGGCCATGGTTCTTTCTATCTCAGTTTTAAATGGATTTGAATCAAGAATTGTTGAAAAAATAATTGGGTTTGAGGGAGATATCAAACTTACAGGAAATATTGATTATGAGAAAAAAATTGATAATTTAAAATCTATAGATCAGATTGATGATTATTTATTATATAAGGAAAGAAAAGGATTGATTCTAGGAAAGGAAAATAGCACCAGAATGATTAGTCTAAAATCTTTAGATATAAATAAATTAAGAGCATTCTATGAAATCAATCTTAATGAAGTAATTGATTCAGATTTACCAATTGTAATCATTGGTAAAACTACCGCAAGTAGATTGAATTTAGGAACTGGTGATGAAATTAAATTAATGAGTCCGCTTGATCAAAATCTTGTTTGGGGTCTACCGCGGCAAGTTAAATGTGTAATAGGCGGCATTTTTGATGTTCAGGTTCTTGATTTTAATGATAGAGTGGCATTTATTTCTTCAGAGTCTGGAGACAAGCTTTTTACTAGAAAAAATAATTTTGACGGAGTTGATATTAAAATAATTGAAGGTTCAGACCCAAACAATGTGAAAAAAAGTATCATTGAATTAATTCCCAACTCAAAAGTTGAAACCTGGAAGGAATTACATAGTAAGCTATTTAGTGCCATGAAGCTAGAAAGAATTGGCTCTTTAATTGTTTTAAGCCTTATTGTATTAGTTGGTTGCTTCAATCTTTCTACAACACTTATGCTGATCACAATTCAAAAGATTAAACAATTTGGTATTTTGTCAGCACTTGGTGCTACAAAAAAAATAATTAGAGATATTGTCATACGGCAAGGCGTATTCACAGGTTCAATCGGAATTGTTCTGGGTTTTATTATTGGTTTTTCTGCTGTATTAATCCAAAATTTATTTGGAGTAATAAAATTACCAGACGATATTTATTTTACATCTCATTTACCAATGATCATTTATTTTTCAGATTTTCTAATAATTACTTTGGTGGCGTCAGGAATGGTTTTGCTATCTTCAATTATTGCTGCAAAACGGACAGATTTAATCTCAACTTCAAATTCAATTGTGCTTGAAAAATGATTTTATCGGCAAAAAATTTGACAAAATCCTTTTCAAGTAGTGAGGGTAAATTTTATGTTTTTAAAAATCTATCAATAAAAATTGACAAATCCGACTTGATTACTATCATGGGTCCGAGCGGCTCGGGAAAATCTACCCTATTAAATATTTTAGGAACTTTGGATACATTTGATGATGGATCAATCGTATTTGACCAAAAAAATATCTCAGATTTAAATAAAGATCAGATATCTAAAATTAGAAATAAACATATAGGGTTTGTTTTTCAATATCATCATTTAATTCCTGAATTTAACGCAATAGAAAATATTCTAATCCCTCAACAAATTTTTGGCAAAAAAATTAATGAGAACTACGCTAAAGAATTGCTTGATTATTTGGGTCTATCTCATCGCATAAAGCATTATCCTGCTCAGTTATCTGGAGGCGAGAAGTCAAGAGTTGCAATAGCTCGCTCATTAATAAATAAACCTGCTTTAATTTTTGCAGATGAACCAACTGGAAATTTAGATTTAGAAAATGCTAAGAATTTGGTTGATCTCATTAAAAAAATAAATAAAGATTTTGAACAATCATTTGTTATTGCTACACATGATCCTCAGATTGCATCAATTGGTAAAATAAAATATTATTTAAATAAAGGTACTCTATCAACAGTAGATCATGTTTGAAGTTATTTAAGCTCTTATTAACTTAGGGCTAGAATGAAAGAAAATTTTTCCAAACGCGTACAGCATATTATAAAATATGCTAAAGAAGAAGCTATTCGTCTAGGTCATAGCTATGTAGGTTCGGAGCATTTACTCCTAGGCTTATTAAGAGAAAACTCAGGGCTAAGTACTAAAATTTTTGATATTTATGATTGTGATATCAAAGATGTTCAGTCAATGATTGAAGACTTGATTAAAACATTAGGCAATACTATGACACTTGGTCATTTACCCTTAACCCGTCGCGCTGAAAGAATTTTAAGAAATGCATTTAATGAAGCTGCCGCACTAGGAACAGGTATAGCTGATGATGAACATTTACTTCTAGCTATCCTAAAAGAAAGCGAAGGTATAGCTAGAGAGGTCCTAAACTCACATAATTTAGATTACGAAAGCGTTCTAGATTTAATTAACAATGAACCAGATAATGATCAAATTGATTCACAAGAGTCAAAAATATCTAAATCCACAAAATCTAAGACACCTGCACTAGATCATTTTTCAAGGGATATAACTGAATTAGCTCGACAGAAGGAGCTAGACCCAGTAATTGGAAGAGAAGAAGAGATTCAAAGAGTTGCTCAAATATTATCTAGGAGAAAGAAAAACAACCCTGTATTGATTGGTGAGCCTGGAGTAGGAAAAACAGCAATTATTGAAGGTTTAGGACAAAAAATTATTGATAAAAATGTTCCCAGAACTCTTCATAATAAACGAATTTTATCCTTAGACCTTGCTGGGTTAGTTGCTGGAACTAAATATAGAGGTCAATTTGAAGAACGTATGAAGACCATAATGCTTGAACTTGAAAAAACGGAAAATCTTATTTTATTTATTGATGAACTTCATACGATAGTTGGAGCTGGTGGGGCATCTGGATCTTTGGATGCATCAAATATGTTTAAACCTGCTCTTGCAAGAGGAGATATTCACTGTATTGGGGCTACAACGCTAGATGAATTTAGAAAACATGTAGAAAAAGATGGTGCGCTTGAAAGGCGTTTTCAAAAAATAAATATTTCACCTCCTACACCTATTGAATCAATTGAAATTTTAAAAGGCTTGCAGTCAAATTATGAAAAACATCATAATGTATCCTATTCCGAAGAAGCTATTAAGGCATGTGTCTATTTTTC
>PBPW01000068.1 GCA_002725545.1 Fidelibacterota bacterium
TTCAATTTGATTGAGATTCTTTTCTGTTGGATTATGATATGCCCAAATCAATGAAAGATCATCTATTTCATTCAAAATGCTAACGATTGACTGATTCAATTTCTTCTCATCATCAGAGTGCATACTTCCTAATATCAACCTTTTAGGTCTTTGAAGAACTGACTGCGTTCTCTCTTTAGTAAATTGATCTGATTTATTTTTGACTTGATCATATCTAGGATTTCCAAGAACGCGAAGTATGGGTTTATAATTTTCGCCAATGATTTTACCCAATTGATTATTGTCATTTTTTGAAATTGTATATATTGCACTAAATGAATTATAAATATTATGATAAAATTTTCGTATAAAGGGGTAGAGCTTTGAGCTTTTATTTGAAAATCGAGCTGCAAAAAGAACTGTATGTACGTTCAATTTTTTTGCAACCCAAATTAAATTTGGCCAAACATCATATCCTGCTAAAATGAGTTTTTTTGGATTTGCAAGTGTAAGATAGCTTTTTACATTCCATGAAAAATCAAATGGTAAATAAAATTTACAATCAACTTGATCATCATTTACATTTTCATATCCAGAAGGGGAAAAAAAACTTAAAATAAATACTGCGTTAGGTTCTATTTCTTTAAGACCAGAAAGTACGGGTTTTATCTGTTCATATTCACCTAAAGAGGCCGCATGAAACCAATAAATTTGATTACTCTGACATTGGGCGAGAAAATCTTTTAAGATTTTTTTTGATTTAAATCTTCCTTTGACTCCATTGAAGAGCTTTCGATTAAAAATGCATAACGCCAAGGATACAAAAAAGAAAATAGGAAATAGGAAAATATTATATAATATTTTGAAAAACATTATTATGCCAATATCTTTTCAACATTTTCTATAACTTCTTTTGGCGTAATATTTGACATGCAGTATTGCTTAGTTCTATAGCAAGGAAAACTACCGTTTTGCGAACAAGGCCTGCACCATAAATTATTATCCTCAATATTTATTGAATTTTTTGAAAAAACACCGGCTCCGGTCTCAATGGAAGTAGGACCTAATATTGCTACTGTATTGATCCCTAATGCTTCGGAAGCATAAATAAAGCCAGTGTCACTGCCTATGCAAAAACTAGACCGACTAATTATTGCCATTGATTGCCTCAGGTTGGTTTTGCCAACCATATTGATTGATTCCAAATCAAGTCCTTGATTTATATCATTGCAAACTGTGTCAATTTCAGAACCCAGCAAGATTGGAGTTAAATCATATTTTGCTTTACAGTGCTTTATTAGTGAAATATATTTTTCAACACCCCATTGTTTTTGATGCCAAGCAGCTCCGGGAATAACAACAAAATACCTTTTATTATCTAATCCATTTTCATTTAAATACTTTATAGCTGACTTTTTTTCTTCAGTAGAAATTGATAAGCTTATTTTAGAAATTTTATATTTTTCAGGAAGCATTTTTTCGATCGGCTTATGAAGCCAACTTTTTTGATTAAAGCTAGATGGAAATCTATTTTGATGATTCAAAAAAAGTGAAAATCTTCTTGCTCTTGGCTTTGTTACATATAAAGACTGAATTTTATTTGATAATTTTCGAATGATTTTAGTTCGTGTGCTATTATGAAGGTCCAAAATTAAGTCAAAGTTTTTTTGTTTAATTATTTTTCTAAGCCCAGTCAATGAGTTATAACTATTATTTGCGTCAAAAGCATAGAGCTTATCGATACTAGGGTGCCCGACTAGCAAAGGTTCGTATTTTGATAATGTCATATAATTGATTGATATTTCAGGATAATATTTTTTTAGGGTATTTAACACAGAAGTTGTTTGAATAATATCTCCTATTGAGCTGAATCTGAGGACAAGAAGGTTTGCCCATGAGTCTTTCATCTAAATTCTATCCTTTACGCTGCGCGTTAAAACTGATTAGATCAACCATAGATTTTTTATATGGTGAATCTGGATAAGGAGATAAAGCATCAATTGCTTGATTATTGAATTCTGAAATTTTTTGCATGGCATAATTAAACCCACCCACTCTATCAATAATTTCTTTTAGATCATTTAGGTTGGAGCGAGTTTTTTTCTTTTGAGAAAGAATCTTTTTTACTTGCCTGTATTCTGTTTTTGATATTTTTTTATATGCGTATATTAGTGGAAGAGTGATCATATTTCTTTTTACATCTGCACCAATCTTTTTTCCAGTTGTTTTTTCATTTCCTAAAATATCAAATAGGTCATCTTTTACTTGAAATGCCATTCCTAGCTTTGTTCCATAATTTATCATTGCAAGTCTATCTTTATCCTTACCTGTCGAAGTAATTGCACCAAGCTCACAACAGGAAGAAATCAAAGAGGCTGTTTTTTGATAAATCATATCATAATAGACTTCTTCAGTCATCGATCTAGTCAGAGATTTTTCTATTTGCAGTATTTCACCAGCAGCTAATTTTTCTGCAGTGTCAGCAATCAATTGCAACGCTGCAAAATCTTTTAATCCAACCATATTAATTAAGGTTTTACTTAAAATAAAATCTCCCATTAAAACTGCAATTTTATTTTTCCAAACCCGATTGATCGATGGAAAACCTCTACGCTTTTCAGCTTCATCAACAACGTCATCATGGATCAATGTGGCAATATGAAGAAGCTCGATCATTGCAGCGGCGCGATAACTGTTTAAGGTTGGCTGACCGCATACCCTAGAAGATAAAATTGTTAGGATTGGGCGAATATGTTTTCCTTTATGATGTATGATGTACTTGCCGATCATGTTTATTAAGCGAACCTCAGAATGAAGAGCATTTTTAAATTCCTCTTCAAATAATTTAATATCATCAAAAATTGGACGCGTGATACGCTTTAGTGAATTAACATCGCTTTTCATGCTAAGAAATTAAGTATGTTTTTTCCTGTTTACTAGCCAACTAACACCAATGCTGATTTCATATAACAATAGCAATGGAATAGACATAAGAACCAAACTCACAGGGTCAGGTGGCGTAATAAAAGCACTTATTACCAATATAAATACAATAGCATANCTTCTATAATGTCGCATAAATGCAGGTGTTAGCAATCCAATAACNGATAAAATAAAAACGATTACTGGTAGTTCAAAAATTAAACCACTACCCANCATTAACCATGTGATAAAATTAAAATAATAATTAATTGAAAAATTATTATCTATTCCTTCAAGTCCAACTGAAGTAAAAAAACTTAGTGAAAATGGAATTACAATCATGTAGGCAAAGACTAATCCTGAGATAAAGGATAGAAAAGTAAAAATAATCAAAGGAATGATATATTTTTTTTCATCTATATATAATCCAGGAGCAATAAACTTCCAGAGTTGATACGTTAATACTGGAATAGACACAATTATGCCCCCTAATAATGCAATTCCCCACTTAATCATAAACATACCTTGTACTTTCAAAACTTGAAGATCCATTGAGCTCCTTAATCCTTCAGTAGGTTTAATTAAAAACTCTATAATTATATCAATAAAATAAAAAGATACAACCGCACCAATTAATATGGATGCAATTGATTTAATCAGTCTCCATCTCAACTCCTCAAGATGATCTAAAAATGGCATGGAGTCTTTATTATTTTTCATGATTGATTCAATATTTTCTCAGCAGTTTCATGAGGAGAAGAGTCTGAAACCTCTAATCCTTTAATAATTGCTTCAAGCTTTTTTAACTTCTTATCAGTCCAAAAATTGTTGATCAAAGATTCTTGAACAAGATTTAAAACTCGATCTTTATATCTAGCTATTCTTTTTTGTTCTAAGAAGTCTTTATTTTTCATTTCATTTATAATTTCTGTTATTCCATCATAAAGTTCTTTAATACCGTTCCCATTGTTGGCTGAAACTTTGAATACAGGAGGTTCATGATTGTCTTTATTCTTAAAAATATGCAAAACATTACGGATAGATTGAGCTAATCTATCNGATCCTTCCCTATCCGATTTATTAACAATAAATAAATCAGCAATTTCAATTAAGCCAGCTTTCATTAATTGCACGTCATCTCCNGATTCAGGAACAAGCATAACTATTGTTAAATCTGCAGCTTTCGCTATATCATGCTCGCCTTGTCCAACACCAACAGTTTCATAAATAATTATTTCTTTTCCACTGGCAGCCAGTACATCGCCTACATCTTGTGCTTTATTATTCAAACCGCCCAAATTACCTTGTGACCCCATACTCCTAATAAAAACATTCTCATTCCATAGATAATTATTCATCCTTACCCTATCCCCAAGTAAGGCTCCTCCTGAAAATGGGCTTGAAGGATCAATTGCTACGACACCAACGCTTTTGTTATCGCTCAGATATTTATTGATTAATTGATCAGTTAAGGTGCTTTTTCCAGCGCCAGGCGGTCCAGTGATACCAATCTTGAGACAATTATTTGTATGAGGATAAAGTCTGCTATAGAGAGCATTATTTGTATCGGTTTCAAACTCGATTTGAGAAATAACTTTTGATATAGCACGGTGATCGTTTTTTAAGATGCGATTAATAACATCATTTTGGTTAGAGTCAACCATTGTTTGTATTGAAGATTTTAGGAAAAAAGCTGACGAAATTCGTCAAATTTATAAATGATAAGATCTTTACCGTGTTTTTTAATTAGATCTTTTTCTTCTAAGAGCTTAAGCGTGCGCGAAACAGTCTCTCTTGAGGTTCCAGCCATATTTGCAATATCCTGTTGAAAAGGTAAATTGCTAATTTTTACGTCGCCCTGTTTAATTGTTCCAAGCTCTTGGGCGAATCTAATTAAAGTGATTGCAATTCGGTGCTCAGAATCACTCAGAGATAAACTTTCAATATGTTGATCGCTTTTTCTGAGACGAATAGCTAACTCTTCAAGCAATGNTATTGCAATCTTAGGGTATGTTTCTAANCAATCTAAAAAATCTCTTCGCGATAGTGTTAAAACTTCTGCATCTTCATTTGCAACAATATTTGCAGATCTGCCTTCGCCATCAAGCAAAGACATTTCACCAAAGAAATCGCTTTCACCAAGGATTGCTAAAATAACCTCTCTACCATCATCGCTTAATCGGGTAACCTTAACAGCACCNCTTACAATAATGAAAAAAGTTTCACCTTGGCTCTCTTCAAGTAAAATCATCTGACCTTTTTCATAGGCCCGAGAAATCATTTTATCAGAAATAATATTTAAATCAGAATCTTTTAAATCTGAAAAAATTGGAACATTTCTTAGATGTTGGACTGAACTCATAGCAGAAAATACTATAAAATTAAATAATTGAACAGACTAAATCNGGCAATTTAAAAGTTATTCACAAACCTTTCTGTGATGATTGTCACAACATTGACCAGGTTTAAAAAAAATATTATATATTTTCTTTTTGTCTTATGTAAAAATATAAGATAATTTCGCGTGATAATTTTATAATATTTAAAGGAATATGATGGATAGACATCCTCAACAGATTAAACGTGAGCGACAAGATAAAAAACGTAATGCTATAAATAGCGCTAGGCTTTCAGATATGAGAACAGCAATTAAAAAAGTATTACAGTCGGATGATTTTTCAAAGGCAGAAGCGCCCTATAAGAATGCCGTGAGCGTCATAGATAAAATGGTCAGCAAAGGTCATTTAAAGAAGAATACTGCCGCAAGAAGAAAATCTCAAATCACTCGCCACCTAAACTCCCTTTCTAAATAAGTCTATTTAGTATCTGAAATCTGATAGTTAGGAGCTTCCTTTGTTATTTTAACTTCATGAGGGTGGCTCTCTTTAACGCCAGCTTGAGTTGACTGAATAAATTCAGCTTTTTTCTGAAAATCTAATATATTTTCCCCACCGCAATATCCCATCGAAGATCTCAATCCACCCATTAGCTGATGGATGGTATTTTTTACACTTCCTCTATAAGGAACTATACCTTCAATGCCTTCAGGTACGAGTTTTTTATCTTCAGTATCATTTTGAAAATATCGTTCTCCGCCGCCATCTTGCATTGCTCCAAGAGATCCCATTCCTCTATAAGATTTATACTGCCGACCTTCAAATAATATAAATTCACCAGGGCTTTCATCCATGCCCGCAAGAATGCTTCCTAACATAACAGTGCTCGCACCAGCAGCTATAGCTTTTGCGATATCTCCACTGTATCTGATACCGCCATCAGCAATCACAGGAATGTTGTCAGTTGTTGCAACATCAACACAATCCATTACTGCGGTTAGCTGTGGGACTCCAATACCTGCTACAATTCTTGTAGTGCAGCTTGCACCGGCTCCAATACCCACCTTAACGCAATCAACGCCAGCATTAATTAATGCTTTTGCACCTTCTGAAGTTGCAACATTTCCGCCAACAATCTGTAAGCCTGGCATCGATTTTTTAATTTTTTCTATTTGACTTAAAACTCCTTTAGAGTGTCCATGAGCAGTATCAATAACGATAACATCTACCTCTTTAGAATGTAATTCTTGAGCTCTTTCTAGAAAATCTTTAGTGACGCTTAGCGCCGCACCAACCCTGAGACGTCCATTTTTATCCTTGCATGCGTATGGAAAATCCTCTTTCTTTTGAATATCTTTAACAGTAATTAAGCCTGCAAGGCTACCCTCTTTATCTACAACAAGTAATTTCTCTATTCGATGCTCTTGTAATACTTTTTTTGCTTGGTCAAGCGTGGTGCCTTGTGGAACCGTGACAAGTTTTTCAGTAGTCATACGATCTGTAACGGGAAGAGACTCATCTGTTTCAAAACGAATATCTCTATTTGTAATGATTCCAATTAGCTTTTCATTCTCAACTACTGGGAGCCCACTAATTTTATATAACCCCATCACCTCTTTTGCGTCTTTAATTGTTTTATTGCTAGATAATGTAACTGGATTTACGATCATACCGCTCTCATATCGCTTCACGCAATCAACCATTGAGGCTTGCTCTTCAATTGATAAATTTTTATGAATAATGCCTATACCACCTTCTCTAGCGAGAGCTACAGCCATACCGCTTTCGGTTACCGTATCCATAGCTGCGGAAAGCAATGGTATATTCATTTCAATTTTCTGGGTTAGCTTAGTTTTTAAATTTACTTCTTTCGGTAAAATGCTTGATTTCTGAGGAACAAGCAATACATCATCAAATGTCAAAGCCTGCTTAAANGGTGGTCTGTTTTTCATTATACTCTNCTTATTTTATTTACTTTATTTACTGCNGAATAAACTTGATCGNTTTTTATTAGTTCGCTGNTAATTTCAATATCTTTTGAAAAAACNCTATCTGTTTTAGATAATACTTTTGATTTCTTTAATAGTTTCATTAATGGTTGCAACCCGTCGCTTGAATTAAGTTTATGATGAAATCTATGGTTTATATTACCTGCTACTAATAGCTCAATCGCTAAAATCATTCGTACATTATCTAGTATTCTTAAACAGGATCTTCCAGCCCAAGGAGCCATACTTACAATGTCTTCTTGTCCAGCTGAGGTAGATAGAGANTCAACGCTAGATGGATGAGCAAGGGTTTTATTTTCTGATGCTAAAGAAGCTGCAGTTACATGTGCTAACATAAATCCTGATTCGAGACCACCATTTATAGCTCCAAACATTGGGAGTTTATTATCTGCGCCTTTCATGAAAAAATGTATCCTTCTTTCTGAAATTGCTCCTATCTCAGACATCGCAATCGATAAAGAGTCCAAAGCTTGCGCTACTGGTTCTGCNTGAAAATGGCCTGAGCTATGAACCTGCCCATTTGAAAAAATTAANGGATTATCTGANACAGAATTAATTTCATTATTTATTATTTTTTCTGCACTAGAAAAAGTTTCCCAGCTAGCACCGTGAATATGAGGAATACATCTCATGGAATACGGATCTTGAACTCTATCNCAATTTTTATGTGAGGATACTATTTCACTATTTTTTAATAAATTAAAAATATTGGTAGCTGAAATAATCTGTCCTTTATGTTTTTTCAATTTATGAATTACGGGTTTAAATACGTCTCTTGTTGATAGACTCGCCTCTACAGATAACGCTGAAATTATATCAGCTGAAAATAAGAGTTTTTCAGCTTCATNCAAGGTTTTGATCGCAATGGCTGTTGAAATTTGAGTGCCATTAACCAAGCTAAGCCCTTCTTTAGAATCTAGATCAATTGGCTTCAAATTGGCTTCTTTTAGTGCAATCATGCTAGGCATGACCCTATCTTGAAAATGGACACTTCCCTCTCCAATCATGGAGCATGCGAGATGGGACAAAGGCGCAAGATCTCCAGATGCGCCTACCGAGCCCTGTCTTGGAATAATGGGAAGAATATCATGATTAAGCATATCAATTAATAAAATAGCTAGCTTTGGACGAATCCCACTATAGCCTTTCGCCCAAGTAAGTAATTTAAGCAGCATTGTTATTCTAGTTATGCCTAGGTCAAAAGGCTTGCCAACACCCGTTGCATGAGATCTTACCAAATTTAGCTGCAACTCTTTAATATCTTTNNTANTGATGGAAACAGAGCTTAGTTTGCCAAATCCAGTATTCACACCATAAATCTGCTTCCCTGAATTCAGAATATTATTCAGAGTTTCATTTGAAGTTTTTATTAATTTTTTTGAGCTTTGAGAAAGGCGCACAGGCTTAGGTGAAACAATCAGATGTTTTAAATCATGCCAATCAATCAATTTATCTGAAATAATTTGTGCTTCCATTGGTTAATTTAATCCTTTTTATTGACAATAACCAAATTCTGTTCCAATTGTATCTAATTTAAGGAAGGCTTTTAAGGCATTATCAATTACTTTATNGGCNTTGTGTCAGTTAAGGTGNTTATATGTCATCAATGTGTCTAAATACCTGCATCTGAACAGGGATGCTTTCGCTAAATGAAATTCCATATCTTTTGTTAATTATGCGGTCATCCATNACTATAAAGATTCCTTCNTCATAAGTAGTCCTGATTAACCGACCAAATCCCTGCCTAAACCTAATGACGGATTCAGGTAAGGCATAATCCATAAAGCTATTTCCTCCNCGCTCTTCAATCATTTTGCCGTATGCTTTTACGGTAGGTTCAGTTGGTACATCAAAAGGCATTTTAATAATCATTAGAACCTCTAATAGATCTCCCGGTAAATCAACCCCTTCCCAAAACGCATTTGTCCCTAATAAAATTCCATTTTTTACCTGCTTCATTCCTCTTATTAGCCCCATTCTTGAGGTTTGACGCTTTTGCGCAAAAATTGGCAAATCAGNCTTATGGCTTAATTGCCTTAAAAGTTGCGATGTATTGTCAAGTTGTGCCCTAGAGGTAAAAAGGACCATCATTCTTTTATTAAATTTTNTATGACAGTGTAAAATGGTCTTAGCTATAATATCNGGTCGCTGGCTATCATTGCCTGCGTATTGAAAATAAGTTACCTGATCGTTGTAGCTAAATGGGCTTTCATAAACAGTAGATGATACATCATCGAATTCAACAGAATCCAAACCGACACGATTCAAAAAATAATCAAATGATAGCTTAGTTCTTAGAGTTGCACTCGTCAGAATGCAAAAGTCGATTGATTTAAATATAGAATTAGCAAGTTCAATTCCTGGTTGAATTGGGGCCATATTTACCGTAAGAATCAGCTGAGTTGCACCTGATATTGTTCTAAAATTTCCTTCATACCAATAGACATATTCTTTGTTCTGATTGGAAGTGATTGACTCAGTTAAGATAAGAATATCAGATAAAGACCCTTCGCTTCGATCAAAAAGCTGNTGAAGCTCTATAAAATCTTCTCTCGTTTCATCAATATCTAATAAATCTTCTCTTAATTTTCGAATATGATTTCTTAAGCTGTGTAAGGCGCTTTTTAATTCATTCAATTCTTTTTCAAGAGGAGTAAAATGCTCATTTAAATCATCAATAATTATCTTAGTGGAATATTTGGAATTTGGATCAAAATGATGATAGGCATTAGATGTCATTTTATCAAAAAAGATTTTAATTAGATCTCTACCTTCTTCAACCAAACCAGATAGAGTCGACCTGCTAATCTCGAACTTTGAGTGTATGGCTGCTATTGTTCTTAGCTTATTATTCCATCGAACCGAATGGTTATGCTTAGGGTCAATACGATCCAATATATAATTTAAGGATCTGTGATCAAAAGATAGAGTTAATTGATGATAAGCAGCTTTAGGTAGGTTGTGAGCCTCATCAATGATTACTGCATTATTCTCAGGTAAAAAGCCCATAGAATCATCAATGTTAGATTTTGATTGTGCATCAGAAATTAGCAAAGCATGATTAACTACAATTAGATTCGACTGGTAAGCAACTTTTCTTAATGGCCCAAAAAAACAACCATCATGTTTAGCGCAAATGGAAGATGTGCAAAATCCTTGCTCGCTTTGAATCAAGCCCATCAGTCGATAAGTAAATCCATTTGAAAAGCCTGGGCATTCATCTAGATCTCCAGTCGAAGTATGCTCAAGCCATACTAATACAGGNAATAGATTCATTGCCTCTTCACCGCTAAGCATTTTATCTGAGCTGTTAATNAGCCATCTCAGTCTAGTTTTGCATAAATAGTTATTTCTTCCTTTCAATAAAACAGCTTTGATTGAAGTGTCAATCGCTTTTGTTAATGTAGGTAAATCATTATTAAAAAGTTGATCTTGCAAATGCTTAGTATAGCATGAAAGAATTATAGGGTTTTCATTCGAATTATCATGAGAATACTTTATTGCTGGATATAAATAAGCCATGCTTTTCCCAAGACCGGTTCCCGCTTCTATGACGCCAATCCCACCCTGCCCGCTTAAGATATTATCAACATATTCGCTAAAATTAATCTGATTAGGTCTAAGTTCATAAGAATCAAAGGTTTGATTTAATAAACCATTTTCACCAAAAACATCAACTGAATTAGTGGTATTAATATTTGTTTTTGCATCATGAAAAAATATGTTTTTATTNTGAGGNTTTGCTAGCTCAGATGAAACGATAGCAGTTTTAAGATTACCTTTTTTCGTAAGAAGGTTACCAATATTAATAAATAAATCTTTATTATGAACTTCAAATGGATTTAAGAAGGTGATAATATTTGAAATTAAATCTAGATTGTATGATGCAACTTCATGTACAAGCTCAATAAATACTTCTCCGCAATTTTCAGTATCTTTTTCAGCGCGATGTGCCCCTTCGGATGAAAGATTGAAATATTCTGAAACTGCGCTAAGATTATGCGTAGGTTGAAAAAANAGAAAGGCCCTGGAAAGAGTCAAGGTATCATAACATTTTCTTTCGATAAAGTCTTTATTGTGTCGCTCGGCCATCGCTCGTAGAAAAGAAAGGTCAAAAGGAGTATTATGTGCAACAATTGGGTAATCACCCAAAAATTCAAAAAGATCATCAATTATTTCTTTCTCAAGAGGTGCTTCAGTAACCATTTCATTTGTTATGCCCGTAATATCAGCTATCAGATCAGAAATTGGAATTTGAGGATTAATTAGGGTTACAAATTTTTCTGCCGGCTTACCATCTTTAAACATAATAGCTGCAACTTCTATAGCGCGATCTGTTTCTACTTGAAGTCCAGTTGTCTCAAAATCAAAAGCAATGAANCGATCAAGCTTTAATGAGGAAAATAATTCTGATCGATCCATAAATATTAATTAAACTATACTAATTGCNCATCAGAATGATCCACTTTAAAGGTGGGGTAAGGTTTTCCAGTTGTAAAATAATAATAATGCCTTGAAAGAATAAAAAGAGGACCAATTAGAGCCAACAGCCAAGGATAGCGCATCGATAAAAACATTGTTGGTATAAATACGACATAAATGCGGCATCTTTGCAAATGCCTTATTGCAAACGGAAAAAAAAGAGCAACTAAAGGAAATGGTAAAAATACAGCAGCAACAGTACTAATCATGGGATCATCATTTATATATCCAAGTATAGATGCCGTTAAAGAGCCTAAAATTATTAAGCATAGATTAGGAGCAATCTCTTTTTTTAGCAATTTATTTGAATTGTCATTATTGATTGATATACCCCACGTTATATGCCCCACTAAAAAAAATAAGATATAAGGCAAACCGAAGTAAAGCACTTCTAGAGAAAAAGATAGGGGGTTTGCGCCTACGATAAAAAGACAAAAACCATATAAAAAAATCTTACTAGCTGCACTAGCTGAGTTTACCTGCTTGAGGTATTCATATTTTGAATTTAATAAATAATCAAAGTAAGGAAAAATAATTAACGCTATAATCAAATAAATTGATAGGCTATTCCAGCTCCAATACATCCATCTATCACTCAAATGGGAAACTACATTATCACCAGCAATTAAAATTGCCCATACCCCAAACCAGCGCAGGGGGCTAAAACTGAATAACTTATCAAAACTATTGAAGAATCTTGATAGAGATTGATATCCTTGTGTTCCTTTGGGGATATACTTTTCAACTAACAATTAATATTTCCTTGAATAAATATTAGAAAAATGGGAATACTTCGTTAATTATGATGAATGCCACCACTAAGGATGCAAATACTAAACCTCCCTTAATAAAACCAGGCGGTAAGCTTGCTCCATCTGCCCCGGTGTTAATCTCTTTTATATATTCTGGCATTTTCCACTTTACTAAAACAAATACTGCGGTCATCATTCCGCCAATGGGCAACATATATTTTGATGATAAATTATCCATAACGTCAAAAAAGGTTTCACCCAAGAAAAATGAGTCTCCAAATATACTTGCTAAATTGATCCCGCCGCCGAGCGATAAAGAGCAAAATATCCCTATAACTGTCACTATAGACCCAAATAATAATGTAGCTTTTTTGCGCGACCAATTTTTTTGATCGATCAAATATGCAGTTTGAACTTCAAGGATTGAAATTGCAGACGTTAATGCCGCCATAAATAGGAGAAAGAAAAACATTGTTGCCCAAATTGTACCCCCTGCTAACTGGGGGAAAACAGAAGGTAATACAACAAAAATGAGTCCCGGTCCCTCTGCTGGATTAGCGCCTAGAGCAAATACCGTGGTAAATATTGCTATACCAGCTAGAAGAGCAATTAAGGTATCAATTACAATGATCCATAAAGCGGAGGTTAATAAATTTTGTTTTCTATCTAAATAGCTACCATAAGTAATCATCGTACCCATTCCTAAACTTACCGTAAAAAAGGAATGACCCAGGGCTAGAACAATTGAGGAAGGTGTTAAATCTTCAAATCTTGGGTTAAATAAAAATGAGAGTCCTTTCATTCCTCCATCAAGCGTTATTCCTCTTACAGCTAGAACAGCCAATAATACTATTATTAGTGGCATCATAATTGAAGACCATTTCTCAATACCCCCTTTAACGCCATTGATAATTACCCACATACACAATGACATAAAAAATATCTGATAAAACAAAGGTGACCATGTGCTTTCAATAAAGGTTCCAAAAATAGCGCTAGAGGCATCGGGATTACCGGCTAACTGAGAAAATCCACCACTAACAGAATCAACAACATATTTTAAAATCCATCCACCAACTACTCCGTAGAAAGACAATATTACAAAAGCAGATGCAACACCTAAAAAACCAGCATATTTCCAAGCTGTGCCTGGTGCAAGTTTTTCAAAAGCACCTACAGGGCTAAGCTGAGTTTTGCGCCCTATGGCAAATTCTGCAATAACGATAGATAAACCCACGAGGAAAATGCAAATTAAATAGACTATTGTAAACGCTGATCCTCCATTTTGGCCAGCCATATGAGGGTATTTCCAGATATTTCCTATTCCAACGGCAGACCCTGCTGCAGCAAGGATAAATCCTAACTTTGATCCCCATTTTTCACGTTGTGCTGTCATAATTTCTCCAATTTTTCTTGATCAGATTTTTCTAAATTCTCATTCATTACTTTGTTAAATGGATGCAAATGCGCCTCAACCACAGCATCCAGAAGACCGTAAATATAGACAATGATGACCCACCATCCATATCGGTTTCTTTTGTATAGATAGTCTTTTTTAATAGAAGAGTCTAAGTTGCTAGAGCTACTATACTTGTTTGAAAAATCCAAATAAAGATACGTAGATGCGATTCCAGCGGATGAGAGAATAGACCCTTTAATTGGTTGGCCATTGTAAAATTGACCCCCGCCTGGAAACATAAAAGATCTTAGCGCTGCAACTTTCGGAGATTTTTGACTTAAGCTGTCAACCTCTTGATCTTGACCAACAATAAGCGAAAAAATAACAATAGAAAAAAAAGATGATTTTCTAAGCATTTAAATTATTGAAAAGCAATACATTCAATTTCGACATCTGCTCCTCCGGGAAGTTCTTTAACTGAAACCAATGAGCGCGCAGGTGCCGATTCCTCATCCAGCCATTCATTAAATACTTCATTAACTTCTGCATAATTAGACATATCGGTTATGAATACTGTAAATTTTACAACCTTCGATAGGTCAGATTCTGCTCGCTCTAAAATGGCAGATAGGTTTTTAAAGACTTGATGAACTTTGGATTTAAAGTCTCCCTCTATCATTGCGCCAGTTTCAGGATCAATAGGAACTTGGCCAGCGGTAAAGACAAAGCCATTTATAATTGTTCCTTGGTTATATGAACCCATTGGGTTTGGTGCATGGGCATCAGAAATAATTTTTTTCATACTAAACTCCTAAGAATTAAACGACATGCAGGCAAGACCAATATTTGAATCATACTCTCTTTTACCATCAGAATCGATTTTACGTAAAATAAATTCGCCGACAGCAGCTACTTTTGCCTCAAATAAATGCCCACCTTTGCAATCAAGCTGGTGATTGGAAATTGTGATATGCGCATGGATAAATGGTTCATCATCCTTTAACAAAACATTTCCTTGAAAAGAGGTTAATTCCCATATATCAGAAAAGGTTTGTTTGAGGTATTCTTGATTTCCTAAATCGTAAGCTCCTACTTCAATTTCTTTTATAGCCCCAATACCAGAAAGTTGAGCATTGTAAATCCTTTTTTCTTTACAAAATAATGTTAGAGTTTCCATAATACCTTCTTCTTGTTCAACGTAGACGATATAGGTATCTCCATCTTGTTTATACTGCATTTTTTTCCTCAATATTTTTTAAAATAATATCTTTCGCTTTTTCCATAGCGGTTTCAAGAGATTTTTGATCTTTACCGCCAGCCGTTGCGAGGTTCGGGCGACCACCACCGCCACCGCCCATGATAGATCCAATCTGCTTTGCGAGGTCCCCAGCCTTAATTCCCGCTTCAATTAATGTATCTGTGACAACAACAACCAACATCGGTTTGTCAGCCACAGCGCCAAGGACTCCAATTCCATTCTTTAATTTTAAAAGAAGACTATTTCCAAAATCTTTTAGGCTATCCATATCTTCAGCATCTGTCATTTTGATAACTATAGTTTTATTTTCAATAATTAATGCTTCTTTCAATAAGATTTTAGTATCAAATGATGAGTTAGATTTTTTTTGTTTCTTTAATTCTTTTTCCAAAGTTTTGTTATCCTTGATTAATTGACCTAAACGATCTGGAATTGAATTAAGATTGCATTTCAATTGCGATTTAACCTCATCTAAAGCTGCTACCTGATCTTGAACAAATTCAACCGCTTTGGGCCCTGTAACGGCAACGATTCGACGTACTCCAGATGCTAAAGATGTTTCTTCGGTAATTTTAAATAATCCAATGTCACCAGTTCGATCGACATGTGTTCCGCCACATAATTCTTTTGAAAAATCAGCCACGGTAATAACGCGGACTTGATCTCCATATTTCTCGCCAAACATGGCAACTGCGCCTTCTTTTTTTGCTTCATCAAAAGCTTTAATTGATACATCTAACTTATTATTTATTAGTATTTCACTATTAACAATATTTTCTATTTCACGAATTTCTTTTTTTGATATTTTTTCAAAGTGAGTAAGATCAAATCTAAGATAATCTGGATGAACCAGAGATCCTGCCTGCTGCACATGGTCACCTAAAACCATCTTTAAGGCTTTGTGCATAAGATGCGTTGCTGTATGATTTTTTCTTGTTCGTTGACGTTTTTCAAAATCCACTCGACATTCAACAGTTGAAATATCCTTACCAATAGTTCCGGTGCAATGATGCACATAGCATTCTCCATCTAATTGTACATCTTGTACGATTAGATCTACTCCGCTACCTTTAATTGTTCCCGTATCACCTATTTGACCGCCAGATTCTGCATAAAATGGTGTTTGGTCTAAAACAACGAGGTATGAGTCATCTGTAGAGGCATATTTAACTATTTCAGCTGATAATGAGATTGCTTCGTATCCCTTAAATTTAGAATCTTCAATATTTTTCAATTCATTCCAAGATACCTCAGAAACATTAGTGTTGAATTTTTCTGCTGATTTCGCTCTTTTTTTCTGTTGATCCATCTCTTTTTTAAAACCATCCTCATCAATGGAAAGACCTTTTTCACGTGCCATAAGCTGGGTTAGATCCAATGGGAAACCAAAAGTATCATAGAGCTTGAATGCATCACTACCGGGAATTGTTTTGCCAGACATATTGCTGATGACTTTATTGAAATGCAATAAACCGCGATCTAGTGTATCATTAAATGAAGTCTCCTCAGCTTTGATAATTTTTTCAATATGGCTTTTTTTATCTACAATCTCAGGAAAAGTATCTCCCATGATTTTCTCAACAGTCCCAACTAAATTAAAAATAAAAGGTTGATTCATATCTAGCGATCTTCCAAATCGAGCTGCTCTGCGAAGAATTCGCCTTAAAACATACCCTCTCCCGTCATTGCTTGGCAAAGCACCATCTGCAATGGCAAAGGAGAGCATGCGAATGTGATCTGAAATAACCTGAAAAGGCACCGGATCATCATTGAAGGATTTACCTGTAATACTTTCAATTTTGCCAATAATTGGTAAAAACAGATCGGTAGAATAGTTACTTAACTTGCCCTGCATAACTGATACAATTCTCTCAAAACCTGCGCCGGTGTCAACATGCATAGCACTTAAATCTTCAAGCTTTCCATTAGAAAGACGATTGTGCTGAATAAAAACTAAATTCCAAAGTTCCCAGTATTGATCTGAGCTATTAACTTTATCTGGTGATTGAGATTTAATATCGTCACCAATAAAATAATGGATCTCAGAACAGGGGCCACACGGACCGGTTTCACCCATTTCCCAAAAATTATCTTTTTTATCAAATTTTAATACACGGTCAGGAGAAATATCGGTGACTTTTGGCCAAAGATCGAATGCTTCATTATCTTCGTGATATACGGTAACCCAAAGCCGATTTTTATCTAATCCCCAAACTTCGGTAAATAATTCCCAAGCCCAATTAATTGCTTCAGCTTTATAGTAGTCACCGAAAGACCAATTTCCAAGCATTTCGAAAAATGTATGGTGAAAAGTATCTATCCCAACTTCTTCAAGATCATTATGCTTTCCACTCACTCTGATACATTTTTGACTATTTACCGCTCTAGGAAATTCAGATATTTTCTGATCAAGAAAGATTGATTTAAACTGATTCATTCCAGCGTTTGTAAACAATAAGGTGGGGTCATCAATAGGCACCACGGGTGAACTACGGATAAACTTATGATCTTTATCCTTGAAAAAATCAATAAATGCCTTACGTATTTCTTTACTATTCATATTTATCAAAATACAAAAGATGTTTCAATAGATGTAATATCAATCATTTCAGCATTGCCATCAATTCGTCCATTCGCATTATAATCACGAAAAGAACGTCTGAAAATATAATTTAAAACCAATCCTTGTCCCATAGAAATTCCAAGATTATAACCAATAACAGTACTTTCAGTATATTCAAATTTAAATGGATTAGGAACATTTCTTTGCTGATAAAATGCAGAGCCGCTCTGAAGTCGACTAATTGATTTTTTTAACTTTAATGATCCTAGAAATGTCTGATTTTTATCCTCTAAATACCTAACCTCTTTATCTGACCATTGATTTCCAATCATATTGTTATAAGATAAATTTACCTGGAAAATATTGCCAAGATCTAAAGATGCTCCTGAGAAATAACCATTTTGCTTTCCAAATCTTCCTAATCTAGATTCTTTTGTGCGTAAAATAATCTGGCTTGAGCTGTTTTTTGTAAAGCTTATACGTTCAATTTCGTACAAACGATTCCAGTAATTAAATTCAAATTTGCCTTCTGGCATCATTCTGTATTCAAAACTAAAACTCAATGGTCCGAACCTTGAAGAAAGGCCGAATGGAATTACCCCAACCCCTAGCTCTTGTATCTCGCCGGTTCCTGGGTGCACTGTCTCTCCAATCATCTGCGCAGCTTGAGAATAGACAGTAACCGAAAAATTCTCTTTATTTATAACCGGAAAACCCATGTCAATAGCAATAGCCATAATACCATCTGAATCCTTATTCAGGTTTAACGGTTCATCCTTCTTCAAAATATTATCATCAAGAACTATTGGATCACCAGAATAACCTGGAATACGACTATCCAAAGTATCTGTTATTCCATCTCCATCAATATCCCATTCATTGGGATCATAATCAGATAATCCATCTCCATCACTATCAAGCCACCATGATTTATCATTTGGAAAATCATCAACAATATTTGGTCTTCCATCATTATCATTGTCTCGCAATCCAAGATACTGGTTACGATCCGAAACAAAAGAAATACCTATTGGAAGACCCATGAATTTTCTAGAACTAGCTCTTCCTCCAAATAGACCCAAATTTTCTTTTAGGTCATTAGCAAAAGCTTCATATTTAATTGAGGGAGAATTTTTCTCAAAATTTACTCCGATTTTACGATCTTGAGGGTACAGGATTGAATTTGAATANCCATTCACNAGGATACCATATCCAAGATCTACTCTATCCAAGGCGCCTATTCTAGCAAAAAGAGGGTCGCCAGGAAATCCATATCTAATGTAATAGATTTTATCGATTAAGCTATTTTTGATTGCNGAGGGAGAAGAAAAATTCCATTCATCAGAATGAATATTNCCTTCAGCGTCAAAATAAATAACTAAATCCAATGCAACAGCCCAATTTCCAAGGGGAATAACCGGGCGCATTGCAACCTGATTCCAAACTTTACCATCAATGGTTACAGAGCCAATTGCGCCCTGATTTTTGATTTGCGCACTTAACATAACCANGCATAAGCAGGGTTGAATAAAGATGAGAAATATGATCCGAGATTTTCTCATGTTGGTTTAGAAATTACCTTGGATTATAAATGGTGTTCAATGGCTAAATCGCCATTTCAACAATCTCTATTTTCTAACTAAATTTCATCACGATATGACAAAAAATTTAAAACCATCATCTCAGGAAATATTAAAATTTAATANTGAAGATTTTAAAAACTACATCTTCCTACTTCAAGATAATCTTCAGGAAAAATTAAAATCTGGACTGACTATTGATGAAATATTAGATATTGAAGATCCATTTGAGTCTCTTGAGCCTTTTTTACCGGAAGAAGTTTATCCAATAATGGTTCTAGCAATGATAAATAATATAAGAAGCGATACGGTGTTGGATGCGCTGACAGAAGGTTTTAATAATAAAATAAATGACTATAAGAAGAAGAATGCTAAATAGGTTTCCAGTTGCTATTTTATTATTAGGCACATTATTAAATGGACAAGATTCAAATATTAAAAAAATTGAAATCCTTTCAAAGCAAAATGGTATTTCAATAAATATTCATTCTGATTTAAAAATAGAAACTTCACAGATAACGGGCTGGCACAATAAATCTACATCATGGTCATATATTACACTCTATAATACAAAAGGTGATATTTTTTCTTTAAATAATACACCCACAGTAAACTCAATTACCGAATTAGAAATAATTCAATTGGGCGAATCATTACAACTTGGATTGAGNTCTAAAAAACCAGTGGAAAATTTTGAATTTTATCATGAAAAAAATGATTCAACAATTATTGCTTCACTTAGATACCCTATTTCTGAAGCCTTAGCTTATATTGAAAAAAGTAATCTTGAAAAAAAAGAGAAACAGGAGAGGTTTAAGTTTAGTGTTGCTAAGAATAAAACGACGTTTTTCTTTATTGCTACAGTAATTATTGTAGGGTTATTAATCAACTAACCATGAAAGAACTTCTACCCTATTATGCAATTTTCTACGTCATAGGCATCCTATTGATGAGTCTATTTATTAGATTTTATTTATACCAAAAACGGAATAAATCACAATCATCCCATAAAAAATGAAAGCATTAATTACTTTTCTGCTAATATGTTTTGTAGCAAGAGCTCAAGACCTTACCCAATCTGCGAATATGGTGATTAATGCTTTTAACAATGATAATATTAAAAATAATCACATAACGCCCTATCTTCTAGAGATAGCACGAAATGGCCACCAGCTTGATTCAAACATTAAGGCAAAGCTCGAAGAGTTGGGTTTTAATTTCAATCAATCATTAGTTTCTCGCGGAGGAGCAAAAAGATCAGAGAGCGTAGGTTTAGATAAATTTTATGATTCAGGAAATTTTCGAATTCACTACACCACTATTGGAAGAAATGCTGTCAGTGGCGCTGATAATAATGCAAATAATATCCCTGACTATATTGAAAATGTTTCCAACATATTAAATTTTGTTGCCCAAAAAATTCGCGATGAAATGGGATTTTTTCTTCCCCCTGGGGATGGACACTACTCAAATGAATATGATAATGGAGGGTCAAATCATTTTGATATCTATGTTCGACAACTATCTTCAAATTATTATGGCTATACTCAATTTGAACAATATGCTCAAGGCAATGGAGATAATGAAAATACTTCTGAAATAATTGAAAAGAATGCAATCACTAGTTATTTAACTATTAGAAATAGCTATGTTAATTTTAATCAAAACTCAGAAATTGAAAATATTCAAGTTACAATAGCGCATGAATATTTTCATTCGGTTCAAATTGGCTATGATGGATGGGAAAAAGTCTGGCTTCTTGAAGCTACTGCAGCCTGGATGGAAGATAAACTGTTTGATGATGTTAACGATATCTATCAATACATGAAAGATTGGTTTAGATATCCATATCGCTCATTAGATGATAGTGGCAATCATCACTATGGCTCATTTATCTTTTTTGAATATATTGAACAACATATGGGAGGAAAAGATTTAATCAGGAATATCTTTGAATTTTCCGTACAAAATGATAGTTATAANAAAGACGGATCGCACCTAGCCATCAATAANGCTTTAAGCCAAAACGGGTATACGTTCAAGCAAGCNCTAAATGCTATGTCGGTAGCCAACCTGATTATGTCTTCAGAGTCATCAGCTGGTATCTATAGATATCAAGATGCTAGCGAGTATCCAGTTGATGGCCCTACTATATACAAAACAATCAATTTTCAATCAGGGGNTCAAANTTTTGTTGAGTCTACTCGTTTAAATAGATTCGGTTCACAATACATTAAAATTATCTCAAAAGATCCTATTTTAGTTGATTTAAAAAATATTAATGGATCCAATGAGGACTTACAGCTTAACGCCATCTTAAAAAAGAATGATCATTCGTATCTTGTGATATCGAATCAATCNATAAACATAGATCCAACTGATTTGAAATCAATTCATTTATCAATAGTAAGNAAGGACACTTTGAATCCAGATTGGAGCTACGGGCTTACATTCAAAGATGGAAAAAGAGGAACTGACGCAAACCTACCTATTTCATTTAATCTATCAAATCCCTACCCCAATCCATTTAACACTGATATTTCATTATCAATTACGGTACTTGAAGAGATTTCACTAAAAATTGATATTATCAATATATCTGGAAGGAGAGTAAAAACCCTGCATCAAGGTGAGCTTTCTCCCGCTAATTATATATATAGATGGAATGCTAAAGATGAAACGGGGGCTCTTGTTAGTTCAGGAGTATATTTCATTAAAGCAGATGATGGATCGAATCAGGAATGGATACCAATAACTCTTGTAAAATAGTCTATGAAAAATATCCTTTGTAGATCAAGTATGGAATTAAAATATATAAAATAGAATCACGAATAAGGTAATAGATAACAATAGCTAGTATAACATACCAGCCTTTTTTCTGTAATAATAGCTTAAATCCCCCTTCGCGCTTGATTTCCAACCATTCATTGATGAATTTTGGGGTAAACCTGGCCATCAGTCCTTAGGTTTTATCTTGCCAAATTTTAAATTCTCATATTTTTCCCACATAGTCTCACCGGAAGCTTGTTGAAAGCGAAAGGCAAAAGATAATGCATCATCAAAACTATTACCCGCAAACTCTTCNTGGCCATAATACTCATCAATCCAGCCGATAAATTCTTTCATGCCAGACTGGTTTACTTGATCAAATATACCATAAACCATCTCTGCTCTATTATCATAATACCAAGTTGTAATTTTTCCATAGCCCATATCATCAATCATTTTCTGATGGGTATCATATACTTGAGTAAGATAGGAAAANAGGAAAATTTCTTTTGATTCTTCATCGAGCGTTTTCCAATATACCGCAATTGCATTAGGTTGGATTTCTTCCTTTTTTTCTTGCGTAAAACACAAATTCAACGAGAGCGCAATTAATAAAAAATATTTCATANTAATCCTCCTTTTTCTCTTCTTCAAACTCTGATATCATAGCTTTCAATTCATCAAGAGCTTGATCCTCTTTTACTTTNCCTCTTTTTTCCCCTTTATAGTAAAGATGCCCAGCGCCTTTTCCAAAGGCAATTCCAAGATCTGTATGCGTAGCTTCCCCAGGTCCATTGACTGCGCAACCCATCAGCGCTAAAGTCATGGGTGTCTTTACATCTTTTAATTCTTCCTCTACCTCACCAGCAATTTTAAATAGGTCTACCTCAAGCCTACCGCAGGTAGGACATGAGACAATAGTAACACCTTTACTTGCTAATCCTAGGCTTTTTAGGATTTCAAAACCAACGTGGACCTCTTCAACAGGATCATCAGTCAGGCTTACGCGAATTGTATCGCCTATACCGTTTGCCAATAAATTTCCAAGACCAACAGCGGATTTAACTGTCCCCGATTTAGCTGGACCAGCTTCTGTAACACCAAGNTGAAGTGGGTAATCGTACTTTTGTGAAAATAGGGAGTAAGCCCCAATCATCANGTTTACATCTGATGCTTTAAGAGATACTATAATATCTTCAAAGCCGTGCTCTCTGCATATATCGATATGCCTTTGTGCGCTTTCAACCATTGCCTCTGCGGTTGGAAAGCTATATTTTTCTATTAAATCTTTTTCAAGGCTTCCAGCATTTACGCCAATTCGTATAGGCAGATTGGCTCCTTTAACTTTATTTAAAACCTCTTTAACGCGTGCCTTGCCTCCAATATTTCCAGGATTAATCCTTATTTTATCTGCTCCTGCNTCGACAGCTTCTAAAGCCATTCGATAATCAAAGTGTATATCAGCAACCAAGGGTACATTCATACGTTTTTTTATTTCATAAAGGGCTTTAGCAGCTGCTTTNTCTGGAACAGTGATGCGAATAATATGACAACCAGCCTCTTCCAATCTCTCAACTTCTTTTAACGTACCTGTAATATCGTCAGTTTTAGTAGTGGTCATTGATTGAACGGTTATCGCATGCTCTCCACCTATGATGAGATCGCCAATCTTTACTTCGCGTGTTTTTCTTCGTTTTATCATTTTTTATCTTATAGAAATTACAACAAACTAACCTTTAAATGGTTCATTCAAATATTGCTTTGCAAGACTTATTGCAACAGTATGATTCTTTAATCTTATGCATGCTCTGTAAGCTCGTTTTGCATCTTGACGTTTATTTTGAATATCAAGAATATTGCCTTTTAATAATAATGCGCTAGATAGCATTATATCTAAATCGCTATTATAATTTTCTATACACAATTCTAAAAATTTTAGAGCAGATTTTTCATCACTCTTTAAAAAATGATAATAGCCCCATAGATAATTAACATAGGGTTCATATCTCTTTTGATGGTAAGATCTTTGAATTGAAAGTGTCTCATCTAATAATTTTAAATTTGCGTTTGCCTGATCTAGCATTCCATTTTGCAATAGGCCTAATGTNTAATAGATAGTATAATCATAATTTTTTGGATATTTCTCCGCAATAGACCTACTAACAAATAATCCCCTTTTTTCATTTAAATCAAAAAATTGGTAAACAACAGAAAGAATGCTCATAGCCTCCATCCACGCCCATGAGCTCTCATTTGCGGCTATTTCCATCTTTTTAATACCATTAGTACGCGATGGGTCNACCCCTAGCGTTTGAGCNGCAATCTGAACAACAGGATTGCTTAAACCAGAATACCACTCGATCACACCTATCGGCAAGTAAATATCTTTTACGCCTTGAGAGCCTTTATTCGCTCGTTGNATTGTTCTAAACCCCTGATAAGCAGCATAAAATGTTGAAACAAATCTTTTTTGGCCTAGATAAATTCTTGCCCTTAAGGATTGAGCAGTTCCGAGATATAATAAATATTCTGCATTCTCAGGATATTTAGTGAGTAATGAATCATAAATTTGCTCTATTTCATTCAACCTAGTTTCAAATTTACTGTATACGGTATCCGCTGAAAATTGCGATTGNTCAAATTGATACCAAGCTGCAGCCCAAACAGTATGAACAACAGGATGTTCATAAAATTCAACTCTTGCATTAGATAAAATTTCTATACTTTTCTCATATTCATAATTAAAAAAAGCATCTACTCCTTGACGAACAACAGAGTCCCCTCTATGTTGTGAAAAAAGAATTGAACAAATAAATACTAATAGAAAACTATGCTTTAAGCGTTGCATAAACCATAGAATGATTAATTTTAACATTTAAAATATGTTACGACTGATCTTGTAAAGTAAGGAGGNTTAGCCAGAGATTTTACCAGATAGCAATAGCCAGCCTCTAGCGTCATTATTGGTAGGGTCAAGCTCCATTGATCTTGACCAAGCTGCTTTAGCAAGAGCTTCCTCTTTCATTTTCCAATAAGTTATACCTAAGCCAAGATATGTTTGCGAGTCAGATGGTTTTAATTCTATAGCTTCCTGATATGCAGCCAATGATTCTTTNTACATACCCTTTTCTCTATAAAAACCTCCCAATGTTCTCATTGATCCAGGTAGCCATGCAGCTGAATTTCGGTTAATATTTATTGCCTTTCGAAATGCACTCTGACCTAAACTTGACTGACCTGACCTATTATATTCNACTGCTAAGATATAATATGCTTGTGGTAATAATAGATTTACTTTCTGATTTTTAGGATCATAATAAAGCAAATCTTCCCATGCAGAGGCAGCCCTTCCCCATTCGCTTGCTTTAAAATACCCAAGACCCTGCTTAAAACGGACATTCTCATTTGCTGGATCGAGCCGTATTGCATCACTATAGGTTAACGCTGCATATAAATGCTTTCCTTGGCTAGAATATAAATCCCCAAGAGCAACATAGGACTCATGATGGGTAGGGTCATTTTTAATTGACTCTTGATAGCTTGATTTAGCATTTTGCGTATCACCCATACCTTCAAATGCTTTACCTTTTAATAAAATAAATGAACCCTGCTTGGGAAACATATCCTGACCACTTTGAGCTAATCTTGCTGCGTATTCATAATTAAATTCATCTAGATTTTTTCTAATCTTGTTAATTTGCTGCGCAGGGCCAGCGGGGTCTTTCTCTGCTGATTTTGCTAAGATTCCATCTGAAAAAGAACGTTGTTCTTTTTTGCCAAAAAAGGTAGCCATGGCTTCAATCGTCGCTCTATGACTTGGCTGAATGTCAAGCGCTTCATCAAACGCATGGCGAGCTTTTGTCATTTGATCGAACCTTGCGTAGTATGCACCCAAATGGTAATGTGCATCAGCATTCAATGGATTTTGAGCGGCTAATTTTAAATAAATCTCTTTTGAATCGTCAAAGCGACCAACAGCTTCATAATTACGAGCAAGATCAACTTGCTTTCTAAAATCATTGGGTTCAGATCTAGCTGCGCTTTCAAGCTCGCTAGTTGAAGGAGTTCTTTGCAATTTAATTGTTTCGATCTTTTTATTTTGCCTATTTTCTAAAATACTTGTTGCGCGTGCGAGGTTGCGCGTGCTCATCTCAAACCCTTCGGCAATATTGTAAATATCATTGGCGTATTTAATTGGACTTATTGTAGGAATATCAGCAACTTTTGGCATTCTAGCTTTGGTAGTTTTGCGCGATGCTGTTGATTTACCTGATTTTTTTACTAAGCTAGTTAGTTGTTTCACTCGTTTTTGGTTTGATGATGAAGGATTCAGTCTCAGTGCTCTTTGGTAATCTTTTAATGCTCCTGCATAATCTTTTTTCTTAGCCTTCGCATTTCCCCTTTTCGCATACTGCGAAGCCTGAGCCACCTGCNTCTTTGATACTTTCTTGCTTGAACCTTTGCTGCCAGCTTGTTTTTTTGCCAAAGATGTTAATTGTTGAACTTTCTTTTTATAGTTTGAACTCGGATTAAGTTGATATGCTTTTTTATAATCTGATAAAGCTCCTCTATAATCTTTCTTTTTTGCTTTCGCATTTCCCCGCTTAGCGTATTTAGAAGCTTGGGCAGGATTCTTCTTTTTTGATTGGGCTACCAGCATGGCAGGCGAAGTAATATTTGGGGTAATCCCTAAAAAGAGCAATGCCAAACATAGGCGGGTTGTCCATATATAAAATAAACGATTCATGGCTTGCTAATTTATGAACAGTTTATTTTAATTTTCTTTAGGTTTTTTACAACAAAGCTCGAGCTTTTCATAGGCCTTTATATCAGCTAATTTATTATTTACGTTATAACCTATAGAGGTTATTCTATTCTCAATGGTGCTTAAATCTACAATGCTTGCATTAAATATCACCTTGCCTGATTTATTTTTCAAATCAACTTGAACTTTCTTTACGCCCCTTAGTTCACGCAAATTTTCTTCTATGCTATATGAACACATTAAGCACTGAATAGAATCTAATTTTAATTCAGCCGTAGTCTTATCGGAGCTACAGCTGATAAAAATAAGACAGAATAAACTGGTGATGGTTTTTTTTATCAAGTGGTACCTTACGAAATTTTATCTAGGCCCTACTTTGGAAACTTTATACTGCAACCAAATGCTTTGGTTTCAGCTAAGTCAATTGACTTAGCTTTTCCTACGGCTTTAATTGCATCCATTAAATAATATTTTTTCACTTTTTTTCTTTTTGCTGGATTATCATCAATCGCACCTCTGTAGACAAGCTTTCCATTTCCATCAAATAAATAAATATGTGGAGTATATTTTGCCCCGAATGCGCTTGCTAGCTTTGCACCCTCATCAAGAGCATATAAAAAATCGTGGCCATACTTTTTAGCAAACTTCTTCATATCCTTCATATCTTCTCCCCGATCCCNCTTNCCTGCGTTAGGGTTCACAGCAATAAAACCTATTTTATTTTTCTGGCTTGCTTTAGCNAGTTCATTATACCTATCCTGCCATTTAATTACCCAAGGGCATGTATTGCATGTAAAATTAACAAGCAATCCATTTTCCATCTTTACGCTATTTAAGCTGACCTGNCTCCCGTTAATATCTTTCATTTTTATATCAGCCATGGGAATGCTTGATCCCANTGGAAGATCCTCTGCAACTGAAAATGAAAATAATAGTGCTATCATTGAAATAGTTTTTATATAACGCATTCTTTCTCCTTAGTTAGTGCGATAAATTAGTTCAAATCTTTTTTTTGTCAAATNAACTCAATATAATTTTTAATATCCAATTTTAAGCAAATCATCCCACTTCGTTGTATAACAAGGTGAGAGTCTTTCTTGCTTTAACTGCCATCTTCTATTTATGCCCTGTGAGCCAATATGAATTGTACTTCTACCCATTNCCTGATTAATAAAATCAACGGCGCTATTCAAATTCTTTCTCCTGGCTCTTTTTTGATCTATATCAAATATATTGAGTTGAATCCGACTCTGAGGAATGATATCACCAACAATAACCCCTGACTTTTTATACACTAAGCCCTCTTTATAAATAGACTTCATTAAAGTTTCTGCGGCATTGACAATATCGAANGTGTCATTGGTTGGAACATCAAAATTGGTAGACTTGTATCCATAGTAATACTCATCGGAAACGCTAAATGGATTTGTCTTAAGAATAACGCTTACGTATCGCGCACAGCCTTTTTCTAATCTCAATTTTTCTGCACACCTTGCTGCATGAGCAGAAATAGACTCCTTAAGNGNTCGGAATTGCGTTACACTNANCCCAAANGACCTCGAGNTNCATATATTTTTCTTTGATNANGGATTTGTATCAATTGAGATACATGGCTTTCCTTTTAGCTCATGCTGTATTTTTAAACCCACGATTGTCATTTTATTCAAAACCCAATCCTCGTCTAGCATAACAAAGTCATAAGCGCTTTCTACGCCATAGCTATTTAACATTTTAGTATACTTTGACCCTATGCCCCACACTTTTGATACGGGTATTGATTTTAGTATATCTGTGGTTTGCTTTTTACGATTTAATACATAAACGCCTTTTTTGCTATAACGTTTAGCAAGATGATTGGCTACTTTAGCAAGGGTTTTAGTTTTAGCAATACCAATGGAAATAGGGATACCGGTATGCTTAGCTACNGTGTCCCGCATCTTTAGCCCTAGATTAAAACAGTTTTTAATTCCAGAAAAATCCATAAATGCTTCATCGATGCTATAAATTTCAATCTCAGGTGATAGAATATCGAGGAGCGACATGACCCGCTTTGACATATCACCATACAGAGCAAAATTTGTAGAAAATACATTTACATTATTTTCTTCTATGATTCTTCTAGCTTTAAATACCGGTTCACCCATTCTAACACCAAGCGCTTTTGCTTCATTGCTCCGGGCAATAATACAGCCGTCGTTATTAGATAGCACAACCACCGGCTTATCTTTTAAGGCGGGGTTGAATACACGCTCNCAAGAAGCGTAAAAATTATTACAATCGGCGAGTGCAATCATCGGTTATTGTGGATTGTGTGAGTCACAACACCCCATACTTCAAATTCCACAGAATCGGTAATATTAATATCAGGGTAATCATCGGATAANCCTTCTGCCTTAAGACAAATATTGCCATTATTTATCAAATATCTTTTAACAGTGAACTCGCCATCAACGATAGCTACTATGATATCTTTATTTTTTACTTCTAATGATTTATCAACAACCAATAAATCGNTATCGCTGATCCCAGCTCGCTCCATTGAGTGTCCTTTGGCAATGATAAAAAAAGTTGCTGCAGGATGCTTAACAAGNTATTTATGAAGATTTAAATCAACATCAAGATAGTCATCTGCAGGCGAAGGGAATCCTGCGGATACTCCGCTTTCATATATGTGAAGCTTTTTTAGGTTTTCATCTTCAATCGAATAAAATACTATTTGCTCTTTTTTGGATACTATGGTCATAATTTATAAATTCTTTAAGATTGCTTTAGAAATTTGAATATCCTGGACTGCTACACCCGTTAAATCAGCAATTGTGATTTGCTCTTGCTGTGTTCTGCTCTGAGCAGTGCCCAATATAATTTCACCCAACTCTGTAGTACCGTTTACAGAAAATCCATCTTTTGACGCTTGGTAAATCTCACCNCGCTCTTTGCTTTGCAATCTGCTATCTGTAACAACTATGTCCGCCTGAAGCAATACGTCAGAACTTAATTCACGTTTAGATATAGTATCAGATCCCATAGCTGTTATGTGCGTTCCCGGGTTAACTCTATTAATTAAAACTTCTTCGCTGGGCGTGCAGGTAACAATTAGCTGGCAATAATCGATAATATCGCTAATATCAGTTGCTGTTTTAATTTTATATCCATGCTTAATCATTGCTTCTTTATAATTTGATAATGCATCAGAACTTCTTCCCCAAACTATAACATTGTTGCAGTCAATAATATCTCTTAAATATTGCAGTTGCAATCTTGCCTGTACGCCGGTTCCCACTATACCGATATATTCAACGTGTTTAGGTGCAAGATATTTTGCAGTAATTGCACCGGCAACTGCTGTACGAATATCTGTTAGATAACATTCGTCTTGTAGCATTGCTACTGGCTGACCTGTTTTTTGATTAAACACTAACATCATGCCATTTCCCGCGGGGAGTCCAGCGGATGTATTTTTATAAAAACCAGAAGCAATTTTAATTACATAAACCTCGTCCCCTTTGATATATCCATACTTTATATGAACATCGCCAGGGGGAGATTGAAAGCTTAGTTCGCCTACAGGCGGAACCACTACTAAATCATTAGAATATGCTTTAAACCCCGATTCAATTTCTTGAATTAAATCCACCTGTGGCAAAATAGACTTGATATGCTCTAAGCTTATGATCTGCATTAAAATACTGATTTCAAGACAGCGCCACTAATATTGCCACCGCACATAACCAGAACNACCGTCTTATCTTTAAACTTATCTTTTTGTTTCATGAATCCTGNAATTGCAGTGCCAGCTGCACCCTCAATAAGCTGGTGATGTTTTTCTACGCCAATTTGAATTCCTTTTGCAATTTCNCCTTCGGAGACTATACTAAAATCATCAATAATCTCTTTACACATCTCGAATGTCATAGAACCAAATTCAACGCCACCAGCTGTCCCATCAGATAAAGTTGGCTCCGATGGTAAATCTAGTTGCTTGCCGGCTTTTAAAGATTCATACATAACGCAAGATTTCTCTGGGGATACTCCATATACCTGGATAGATTCATTCATAGATTTAAGATAGCCACCTACACCTGAAATAAGGCCTCCGCCACCAACCGATATAAATACCGCATCAACACCTTTTAGGTCTTCCCAGATTTCTAATCCCATTGTGCCTTGGCCGCACACAATCGCTTCATCATTATAAGGAGAAATATAGGTAGCTCCTGTAGTTTTTGATATCTCTTGTGCCCTTTCTTCGGCATCAATACAATCATCCCCATAATACTCAACCTCTCCCCCAAGGTTAAGAATATTTTCAACCTTATTCTTATGTACATTTTCTGGCACAACAATCTTGCCCTTTATTTGTAATGTGGACATAGCCAATGAGCAGGCAGCGCCATGATTTCCAGTAGATGCNGTTACCACTCCATTAGATTTTTCTTGATCCGACATTGAAGTCATTTTGCTAATAGCACCTCTAAATTTGAAAGAACCTGTCTTTTGAATATTATCAAGCTTTAGAAATACATTTGCGCTAGCAAGATTGCTTAAATAAGGTGAATGCTCAAGTGGCGTATGGCGTATATGTGGATTAGATCTTTTATAAACCTGTTCTATATTTGATCTAAAGTCGATCATAGCGATTTAAATATAGGCGTTATTCTATCCAATGCATTCTCTAAATCAGATTGCTTTGCACCGTACCCAAATCTGATATAGCGATCCATACCGTACCAGTCGCCCGCTACGAGCATCACGCTCGCTTCTTTTCTTACTTTTTCTATTAAGTCTGAAGAGTTAATAGCCCAATCGTAATGCACAAAAGCCATTGCTCCAGCTTCTGGAGGTATAAATCCAAGGTGATCGCCAAAGCCTGATATCCAGTTCTGGAAAATATCTAAGTTGATTGCAAGAGCTTCTCGAATATAGTTTAATGTTTCCATTCGATTATTGGGGTGCAATACATGGGCAGCAATTATATCACTTAGGCGACCAACAGAAATACTTGTATAGTCATGATTTGCCCAGCACTGCTTAATNTAATCTGGATTTGATAGCGACCAGCCAAGGCGCAGTCCAGGAAGCGCATATGCCTTAGAAAGGCCACAGTTTACTATTGTTTTTCCATACCCAGGTTCCCAAAATGAAGTGCATTCTTCGTGGTTCAATTCTGCCCCACGATATACTTCATCAGATACAATCCATGCATCAACGCTCTCTGCTATAGCTACAATATCTTCAACCATTTGCTTTGGCAGAACGGATCCGGTAGGATTGTTGGGATTACAAATACAGATAAGCTTTGTTTTTTCAGACACAATCGATCTTAATTCATCTAGGTCTGGTTTCCACTGTAAAGATTCATGCAATTGGAATGTTTTTACGTCTGCACCCAATCCACGAGCAAATCCATAGATTTGAAGATAATTTGGCATCATATACACTACTTCATCTCCGGTTTCAATCAAGGTCATGATTGAAACCATATTGGCTTCCGCAGAGCCGTTAAAAGCTTGAACATTGTCAACTGTTGCTCCTTGGTATATTGAAGCGATGGATTGTCGCAAGTCTGGTGATCCCTCAGTAAATCCATAAGTCAATTCAGTATTTTCTATTTTTTCAATAAACTCTGAATCAAATAACATCTTTAAAGTTCTAGGATGAACGCCGCTCTCAGAAAGATTATAATCTACTTTATTTTCCCAGGTNGATTGCTGGCGCTCTAATTGAAATTCTTCAAACTTCATGAATCGATTGCTTTCTTTATAGCATTTTCAAAAAAACTCTTATCTTCAATATTCTCCCAATAGCTAGACACATTACCCTCTTTATCATAGATGATTGTAAACGGCATGGCCCCAGACCATTGTTCGCTGATAGTATTTATAAAATCAAAAATACTACCTTCTCCCTTAAGGAAGGATATCCCATCTATATCATGCTTTTCTAAAAATCGAATCACATCTTTCTTGTTCTCAAGAAAATCAGTGCTAACAAAGTACACTTTTAAATCCTCGCTATATTGGTCCGAAAGTTCAACAATCATTGGTATCTCTTCAATGCAAGGCGCGCAATTAGTGGCCCAATAATTTACCAATACTGACTCTTTTTGATTATGTGTTCGAACCTGCTTGAGAATGTCAGAAGCACTGACAACTTTTAGCTTCACATCTGATTCAGCGCAACTAAAAATGACTGTACAAAAAATAAGTGTTAGCTTTTTCATAGNTATATAATGATTAAAATTGATTCTTTTATCTAGAATAAATCTAATTTATTAACTGAGCGATTGAAAAGTATTATTGTAAAATAAATTGGCCTAGATCTGGATCCACATTCCGTTTTCTGGCAAGTTCATAATTATAAACTGCCGTACCCAGTTCAGATAAAAATGGTAAGCCTAGCTGATCATATTGATACTTGTTATCATTTAAGGTCTGGTTTTCGTTAACATAGATCACAGCGGATAAAAAGAATTCAATATTATTTTTGATATCAATTATGTAGGCATTATCTATTAAAAAGCCATAAGCCATACCCACCTTATTATAAATACGAATATGGTCTGGAATTTTCTTCTGTGAATCTCCAAACATAAAAAACTTGCAATAACCATCAGGGTATTTATCATAACTACCATAAAATGGGTGGACGCTCTCTCTGGGCAACTTTGACATCCATTCATATAAAAAGCTGTAATCTTCACTGGTGAGATATAAGCGATTATTGACATTGACATGCTTTGGAAAGATTACCTGCCTTAAAAATGCTTGCTGCTCTAGTAAATTAAAGAAGTTTTTTCCAGAAAAGTCCATTGGCGAATTTATTTCTTCCTCATCTAAAATATAAGATTTGCCAATCAAATTATCAGTTGAGTTTACAGCGAGCGGTAATTTAGAGTATCGCATAGGTTGATCNAGCAATCTTGTATTATTAATATAAAAACTAAATGAGTTAGTATATTTATTTTGTTCNGGAGTCAGCCGAATCGATAAACGATGGCGCATTCTAGTATCTGGATAGCCAAGATCCCACATGCGTTGATTAAAATGATCTTGACCTAGAAATTCATATAAACGATTGAANGCATCATNATCTGAAACAACAAATATTTTTTTAATAAACTGTCCAATTGTAGCATTGCCGCTCTGNGNGGTTGAATCATAGCTAACTGAAGACATCCATTCTTGATCTGCTTTTATTGTGAGNTTACTATCTTTTGTGATACTCAAAGATTCATAGCGTCTCAACTTATCTAATGCTAAAACAGCCGCTGGGAATTTTACCGTACTCGCTGGATAAAAATACTTTTTAGGCTTTACGTTGAATGCGTGAGTAGTGAACTGGGGTACTTGCGTTGAATCGCGATCTATTTGGGTATAAACTATTTGCATAGCATGTTGATCTGGGTTGTTAATAATGGATGAAAATCTACTATCCATTGAACGCATTATATTCTTCAAAACATTGGAATTAGAAGTGCTGGAGCAGCTTACTAAAATGAATACCGATATAGATAGATTTTTTACCATAACTGAATCAATATCAATCTAATAGCTATCAGAGTAAGGGTTGTTTTGAACAAAGTCTGAAAAAGAGCCTCTGGCAATATTCCCAGCATTCGCTTACCAAGCTTTGTCCCAAAGTATACGGCGAACACCAATGGTAATAACACATTCCAATCCTCAATATAGCTTACTTCAAATAAAACGACAAAGATAGGTATTTTACCTAGATGACCTGCTGCTTGGCATGCAGCTTTGGTTGCAATTACATTCTCTTTTTTTAATTCATTATTAATAAATAATGGCGCAATTAGTGGTCCCATTGCACCAATAAACACTGTAGCAAGTCCCGCTATAACGCCCATCCATTTAAATACCTCTTGAGATATCTTATTCTTCTTTTTTCTTAAAAAAAGAAACCATATTATATATAGACCAATGACCGGCTTNAAAAAGTCAATTTTTAAATCAGCCGCTGAGACAACATCATAATAATTAATAATTCCATAAATAATTATCGCAGAAAGAAAAAGACCTGGAATTAAACCCAATAAAAACCTTTTGATAATAGGCATGGTAATATGGTGCCTATAAACGGTTGTTCTTGTTACATTNCTAACAAGCTGTATAATGCCATGATANGCAACNACAAGATAACCGCTGGGCATTAATAGCGCCATAATACCAAGCAATGTTATACCACCACCCATTCCAATGATTGCTGAAAGCATAGAGGTTAAGAAAGCAGCTATAATGAGTATTATTGATTCCATGAATTGATTAATTATTTAGTAATTTTAGTTTTATAATTTCTAAATAAATATCTATTAATAAGTAATATAAAATGTTTTTAAGACGTCCTGAATTATTTCATGGTCAATCAATAAAAAGGCCTTTCTTTGAAGGCTGGTANCATAAGATGTCCTGCGCAAATGGCGATACAATTGTTACAATACCTGGTATTTATAGGAGCGGAATTGATGATAATGAAACAGCGTTTTTAATGTTCTACCAAGGATCTAGTGGGCAAGTTGATTATATCCCCTATAATGTTAATGATTTTCAATGTGACCGTAAATCTTACGCCTTACAGCTAGGCAAAAATTTCTTTTCATTGAATGAAATTAGTTTAAACTTTCAAAATGAACGGATAAAAGTAGATGGTAAAATCACAGCGCAAAATCTCAAACCTTGGCCTGTAACTTTATTTGAGCATGGATGCATGGGTTGGTATGGCTACGTCCCAACGATGGAGTGCTTTCATGGTATACTTAGCATGGATCATGACCTAAGTGGNGCTCTAACCATCAATGATAATAAAATAGATTTTGATAAAGGTCATGGCTATATTGAAAAAGATTGGGGCAAAAATTTTCCAAAAGATTGGGTATGGGCTCAATCAAACAATTTTGAGGATTCTAAAATAAGTGTTTCTGTATCGCTTGCAACTATCCCCTGGAGAAAATATGAATTTTCAGGTTTTATAATTGGAATTCAGCACGGTGATCAGCTTTATCGATTTACAACATACAATTTTTCAAAGATCGCAAAAATTGAATTAAAAAATAATACGCTAGAGTGGAACCTGAAGAGAGGTAATCTTGATTTAGAGCTTAAAATCAGACCAGGNAAACGAAGCGGTTTACTCTACGCCCCTGATAAAATTGATATGATTGCAAAAGTTGAAGAATTTCTTGATGGTCACATTTCTCTTACCTTAAATCAGGGCGATGTCACAATTATTAATCAATCTTCTGATAGCGCTGCAGTGGAAATAGTTGGCAGAACAGATCGGTTAATCAAAAACGCAGTTTAAGTTAGGCTTGGGCTCTAGTAAAAACAGGTTCGAAATCTTGCGATAAATCAGAGTTGTAGCTATATCCGCCTAGGTCAAANTGCTTGATATCATCAACATTGTTTATTTGATTTTGGATGATATATCTCGCCATCATTCCTCTAGCCTTTTTAGCAAAAAACGATACAATCCGTGGTTTACCGTTTTTAATCTCTTTGAACGCAGGGGTTACAACTTGGGATTTTAATGAACCATTATCAATCGATTTAAAATATTCAACTGACGCGCAATTAATAATAAACTTTGAGCTATGTGTAGATAGTTCGTCTTGTAAATATTTGGTAAGTGTATTCCCCCAAAAATCATAAAGATTTTCTCCAGAATTATTCTCTAGCTTAGTTCCCATCTCTAACCTGTAAGGCATAATTAGATCTAGGGGNTTTAGTAATCCATAAAGTCCTGAAAGGATTCGAGTATGATCTTGTGCGAAAGCTAGTTCTTTTTTATTTAATGATTCAGCATCTAGTCCAGTATATGTATCCCCCTTAAATGTNAAAAAAGCTTGTCTAGAATTATTCGCAGTAAAAGGTAGCTGCCAATTTTGATATCTCTCCCAATTCAAGATTGAAAGCTTTTCGCTAATACTCATCAGATCTTGCAAGTGAGAAGGCTCAAAGTTCTTTAGCTGATTTGCAAGTTCAGTTGTTTTTTTAAGATGATCTGATTGGGAATAGCTAAACTCAGCCGCAGAGCACTCTTCCGATAATTTTTTTGCTGGCGATATTACTGTTATCATATAAAACCTATTATTATATTTATTAAAATGAAGTAAAAGTTAAATAATTATATTGCAATAAATTAAATCCATCTTCTAACAGTTTTTCTATAATTTCTATAATTTTTACCAAATAGATTTTGTAAGGCCTTTTCTTCTGGTATTATCTGAAAAAAATTCATGTAAAAAATAAAAAGTATTGAAATAATCAAACCACCAATGATATTTAAAATTATAGCTGTTCCTAAAAGAAATAANAACATTCCTAAATACATAGGATTTCGCGAAAAACGAAAGACTCCACTAGTTACCAAATAGGTTGATTTTTTAAGATTCAAAGGATTAATAGTCGTTTTGTTATCAATAAATGATTTGATTGAAATAATCAAAAGTAAAAAACCTATAGTANTAACAAAAATGCCTAATTGAAGTTTGTAAGAAAATACAAATGAAGGAAAAATGCTTTTAGAAAGAAAAATGATTAAGACGCAGAGCATTGCAATCAAGGGTGGTGGTATTCTTTTTTTCATCCTAAAATATTGATTTAGTTGAAATAAAAATAGGAATAATTATTTTTTAAAGATTGAATCATTGATTCCGCGATTTACTTTGTATTTATTATATGTAACAGAAATCTCCCCTCTTACCATATCACTAACAGGATCAATAGATTGTTGATTGCCTATTATGGTTCCAATATCTTTTTTTAGCCATTTTGAAATACGAGCATCTTTAACAAAATACTCTACAGTAGATCTGATTGGTAAAAAATAGCTTCCATCTACAAAATCATAAATATTATTTATTTCCATAATTTTGATTGTATCAATTTTGGTAATAACCCTAGTTATCACCCATTGCGAGGTGTCTATCACAACATCAACTGTTGGCTTAAACGTTAATTTTGCATAGTCATTTGGCATCTTAATCGCTAGGCTATCTACAATAAGATTACCGCGAAGCATAACACTGCCATAACCTAGACTATCTGCGGTATGATTAATTGTAACATCTGTTAAGTTATTGAAGTTTTCGCTAGGAGGTGTAAACATTCCCGTTCTAGGTAGAAGGCCGAAGCCTTTGCTTTTTATTTGAACTTGGTTTGGTTGCTTAAAAAATACGGTATATTTTTTCTTGGGCATACGAAATGCAGGAATATTAATTGAAATAACCATATTTACCTGGTAATCATTAATCATTCTAAATCTTTGCTCAGTTTTATTTATAATTTCTGTAGCGTTCTTATTTTCCTCACATAAGGCAAAAGAAGAAATAATAAAAAATATTTGAAGAANTTTTTTCATGATAAAATTTCTTTATTTGTAAAGTTATAAAAAGAAATAGTGACAAAAATTAACGACCATAGTAAACATACAATTGACGCGTCTTGAATTAAATCCCATGGAATAGGATCATGAAATGCAGCTAAAAATAAATCAATATAGCCTGTAAATAGATATGGATTAACAGACTCAAAAATTTCAAGAGGTATAAATGAAATTGCTGAGCCAATAAATACCGCGCTTATTGTTATTATTATTGGCGTAACACTATTTCTTGAAAATGTCGAAAGCATAAAACATAAGTTAGATATAGCTAGCATCACTCCAGTTGAAATTATAAATGCCAAAAAGAATCTCCATAAAATGTCACCATCAGAAAGAAATAAGAGCCCTTTGTGAAAAACAGCGAGGTCTCCTATCCCAAGAAAAGCGCAACTTACCCCAAGCGTGTAAAACACAAAGAAAAACATCATAATTATTGTATAAAGTATTACCACTATAAGTTTAGAAAATAGAATTTTAGTTCTTGATACTGGTCGNGACAAATACATTCTAAATGTACCCTTAGCGTATTCACCAGAAACTATTTCAGAAGCAACGATTGTAGCAAGAAAAGGCATTTGTCCTGCTAAAATCGCAATAATCAAATAGCTAGCTAGGTATCCATTTGTTAAGGATCCAAAAACAACAAATGAATCGGTTAACTGTCCATAGATTTGCTTTTCAAGGTAATCCGCGCCATTTCCAATTGCTAAAATAATTAAAGGCACCAAAAAGAATAACAAGATGAAACTTATATAGGTTCTCTTTTTATGTAGAGCTTTAATTGCCTCATTAATTAAAGTTGACTTAAACATAATAATACTCAATTAAATCGGACTCAGTATGAATAGATTGTATACATTTAAGTTTTTTCAGAGTTTTATTATTAAGCAGTGAAAGGTTTCTTGAATTCTGTGATACTATAATTGAATTGCTTTGCTTTGAAAGTATTGATACTCCTTTAATTTTCTTAATTATTTCAAGCGCTTCATTTAAATCTGAAATTTCAATTCGAAAATAATTTTTAGTTTTTATCTCATTTCNAATATTTTTATTGATGATCAGCTTACCATTCTTCAGTATCGCAACATCAGAGCATAGCCTGNCTACTTCATTTAAAGAATGTGTAGATATACAAATTGTTTTACCCTCGTGNTTCAATCTATAGATAATGTCNGCCATTTGATTGATTCCAATTGGGTCAAGACCATTATTTGGCTCATCCAAAATTAATATCTTTGGGTCGTGCAATAAAGNCTGCGCAATGCCCAGGCGCTGCTTCATTCCATAAGAATAATTGGAAACATGATCATATTGACGATCAAGCAGATCCACAATATCCAGCACTTCATTTATTCGAGAAAAAGGTGTATTGGTTAAGCGGCAAAAAATCTGCAAATTTTTCTTTGCACTTAGGTATTCATAAAAGGAAGGGTCTTCAACAATAAANCCAAAATTTTTAAGATAGTCAGTATCAATACGTATTGATCTATTTTTGTATAAAATATTGCCATTCCAAGATGTAATTAGGCCAGCCAAAATTTTTATTAATGTTGACTTTCCACTCCCATTTGGACCTAAAATTGCAAAGATAGAATTTTCAGGAATCGTAAATTGAATTTCATTTAGNGCATCTAANTCTCCATATTTTTTGGAGACATTTTCAAAATTTAAAATATTTGNCATATAATTTTATTGAAGATCCATGATTTCCATTATACCTGTACCTTCATAAAAAGTCCCATCATTAAACTTTAAAATAAAGTTACTTGAAAATCGAGTATAGTAAGGATCAATACCACTAGCTTTAAAACTAAGATTGATCATTGGTTTAAATATATTTAGCGGTAGCGGGAGATTCATTCTTTTAAAAATTTCAATATTATCTATAATATTTTCACCAGAAATTTTGACTGAAACATTATTATCAGATACAATAGAAAATTTTGAGAATTGGGGTTCATTTTTTTTAGGATAATAATTTTTAATCAAATCGCTTTTCATGGTTAACAGCTGTCTGTTACCAAATTTATTCACTACTCTCTGATCTTTACTTGCTACAAACAAGATTGGAATATCAAACCCACCCCTATTTTCAACAGCATTTAATTCCGCTAAAATAACCGTATAGGGACCAGCTTTCCCTCTAAACCATGTCCAGCCGCTGAAAAGTTTCTGAAGAGGAGTATTGCCCCAGTTGTGATCATGGTAACCTGTTCCTTTAATTTCTTTTTTTACCCCATCAATCGTAACAGTGCCTTCTACCTCACCATTAGGGACAGCTGCCAGCCAAGCAAAATATTCATCACCAGCATTAATAATACCATCTTGAGGTCTATATGGGTCAATTAATGAATATAAATTGAGATCAAATCCATAATTATCAAAATCACTTGGGTCTAGTGTTATATTGTAGTTTTTTAAATTACCAGNAAAGGAGTTATCATTCATTAGAACTAGGCAACTGTCTTTTGAAAAAGAAACATCATTTTTGTTAAAATATTTTAAACGGAAAAAATTTTCATTTTCAGGTGATGTATAATTAAATCCAATGAAATATTGGTCTTTGAGAAAATGTACCTTGTAAAAATAAGCTACNATTAAACTGCCATCATCCAGCTCAGCATCAAAATACCACCATTCAAATTCATTTTTCTTGCCATCAGTTCTTGTTCCATCTTCCCAATTTTCAACAGTTTTATTAAGGCGATCTGATTGATTTATTTCGTCAAATAAAGCTTGATCATGCGACCCTAGATAAACCTTGGAGCAGGATTGAAATATCATAAATAATATGATAAAAAATGTTTTAATTAAATTTCTAAAAGAAAAAAATGGCTTCAAAGTTCCCATCTATGATTGGAATCTTTCATTTGAATTGAATTGACTGGATTGATTAAGTAAAGAATTAAAAAATTGATTTAAAATCTCAGCCCTTTTATTCTCTGAATTAATTGAAATTAATTCTAATTCAAATTTTGGAGATAATTCAATCATCTCAAGAAGCTCAAAAGTAGTATTTTTTGCTAAATGGCGATTAATATTTTCTTTTAAGCCTAGTATAATTAATAGCTTGAGATACTTTTCTTTTAATGGATCAAATATTTCACTTGGAAGCGGTTTGATTTCAGGCAAAATACTTATATCGCCGATTGTAATATCATCAATAACTTCTTGATCTTTTAATTTAAATATTTTCTTACCTTGAGTGATTATATCCATCCTGCCATCATGGTATTTATTTAGCAACTTTGTAACCGTTACAGTGCAGCCCACATCTGCAANGCCATTNTTATCCTGATAAACAACGCCAAACTCACTATTTTGATCAATGCATTCATTTATAAGNTTTTTGTAGCGCTCTTCAAAAATATGAAGTGGTACAAATTTTGAAGGGAAGGCTACAATTCCCAGTGGAAATAATTTAAGCTTCATCATTTTGAAAAAATTAACATATGCTGTCTTGGGAGTTCTTGAATATTTGAGTGAAGCTTTAAATTAACCTGACGCATCTCTTTAACTACTTGCTCAACACTCATTTTATGCAAAGGCTTAATTGGAACAGTGGGATCTTCCTTGCGATATTCTATCAATGCAACCTTACCCGTTTGATTGAGAGAAGATTTTATATCGTTCATGATTTCTAATGGATTTTCAAGCTCATGGTAAACATCCACAAGAATTACAAGATCTAGGCTATTTTTTGGTAGTCCAGTCCGATCAGTAAAACCTAGAATAAACTTAACATTATTAATATTTTTATTTCGCATTTGCTTTGCATTTAAATCAAGCATTTCTTGTTGGATATCAACAGCGTATACAATACTNCATTTTCTTGCCAATTTTGATGTAAAATAACCTGTGCCGGCACCAAAATCAGCTATAATCATATCTTTCTTAAGGTCTAATAAATCTACAGCTANATTTGGACTCTCCTCATTAGCNCGGCTACTTCTTTCAAGCCAGGAAGCCCCTAAATGTCCCATNACNTTACTTATNTCCCTTCCCTGGTAAATTTTTCCTATACCATCGCGCGAAGGGCTTTTGTAGGTATATGATTGCGCTAGACCTAGGCTAGCATGGATCATAACGGAAAACAATAAAACAGCTGTCTTTAATGATTTAGTCATTTGGTCTCAAATTAAAGATATCTGAAAAAAGGATTCTTGCATGAGTTTAATAATGCTGAATTTATTTTGTAATTGTTACGATTGAGCCATCAATCGTTGATGAATATTGTAGTAATGGTGCATTTGTAGGCCCAGAAATAGCCGATCCATCAATATTAAATTTGGCACCGTGGTTTGGGCAGGTTGCTACGCCATTCGAAAATGCATTAATCGAGGTGCCTGCATGGCTACAGCTTCTGCTAAATACTAGTAAATCATCTAAACTCTCTCTATACATTACTAATCCAGCTCTGTCAAAATCTGATGACATAGTTACAATAGAGCCACCCACTGTCTTCAAAGGGGAAAGCTGCTGATCATTCAGGTCAAATTGAATTGAGTTCACATCACCTGGATTAGGACTATTATCTTTTGAATCATTTTCACTGCTNAGNTCTGAGCATGATTGCAGCGATGTTAAAGCAATCGGCATAGAACAGGCGACTGAGGCACTGCAAAATTGCTTTATAAACTTTCTTCGTTTCATTTAAAAAACCTTTTTTATTAAATATTTATGTAATAATTTACATCTAATATAACGCTCATAACGCTCTTTTTAAAGGAAAATTTATGCAAAATAATTTTTTGTTTATTTTTAGTTTCTTGACATTATACGCATGTGAACCACCATTACAAAGTATCAATTTACAAGAAATGTCTCAAGAAGAAATCATGCTTGAGGATTTTAGTGAAAACGATTTGCTTTCATGGAACATTGTAGATGATACTGTTATGGGTGGACGATCTAGGGGCAGTTTTAAAATCAATAATAATGTAGGTGAGTTTAAAGGATATTTATCTTTAGCAAATAATGGGGGATTTTCATCTGTTCGCGCCTATTACCCCTACGATCTAATAGGNATATCATCTATTACTTTACGAATAAAAGGCGATGGTAGAAAATATAACTTTAGAGTACGAACCAATAAAAATAGTTGGGTTTCCTACTCACACTCCTTTTCAACCGAGTCCAATACATGGCAGGAAATTACCCTAAATATTCAAGACTTCTTCCCCACTTACCGCGGTTACAATGTTCAAAATGTTCAGCGATTATCTGAATTACTCATACGCGAGATTGGAATAATGATTTCTGATAAAAATGAGGGAAATTTTGCTTTAATGATTGATTGGATTATGGTTAATTAAATTGTAGTTCAAAAACAATTTATTATAAATTTTTCAACTCATTTAAAAGCGCATCAATTTCATTTGTCGAATTATAAATATGAGTGGAAATCCGAATAGCATTATGTCCATCTCTTTGATGCTCGTCAATGTGAAATTTTATTCTTTTTTCAAATAAATCAACAGAGGTAATGGCATCCAGTTTCTTCTTTTCGAAAATAGTAGATCCTGGTGCTGATAAGTTTGGCGATTTACCGCTAAGCAATGTAACGCCATTAATCTTCTTCAAGCCTTCTTTTAAATAATCNGATAGATATCTACAACGTCCTTCTATATTTTTCATTCCAATTTTATTAATAAAATTGAGTGCGCTATTTATTCCTGCCCTAACTGGTAAATCTTTTGTGCCAGGTGGATTAAATAAACCATGAATATCTGATGCATCTGGATCAAAAGGGGAATCAAAATAATCCTTTGAATTTTCCCTTACGCACAAAAAACCTGTTCCAGAAGGAGCTAAAACCCATTTATGCAAACTGGCGGAATAGGCATCACANTCCAAATCCTTAATATCTATTGGAAATTGCCCTACCGCTTGCGCGCCATCTACAAGNGTTGCAATTCCTTTTTTTCTTGCCATGCGTGAAATCTTTTTTACAGGATATTTATGACCCCCTCTAGTAACATGACAAAATGAAATGGCCTTTGTTTTTGAAGTAATAGCACTTGAAAGCCTATTAACTACATCTCTCTCGCTAATTAATGGACTAGGTATAAACACTGTTTTTATTTTAATATTATTTTTTGCTTTTCTGTGTATCCATGGTTTAAGCGCTGCTGGGTGTTCCTGCGTTGAAACAATCACTTCATCTCCTTCTTTAAGAATTAGACCTGTAGTTTGTAAATGAAGTGCCTCTGAAGCGTTTCTAGTTAAAATCATCTCTTTGCTTTTTGCGCCAAACATCTTTGCCAAAGCTGGAATTACATTATTTTTTATCGTTCCTTGCAGGTGATGTTTTCCGTGTAGAGGGTCTTTAGAGATTGCCTTGTATCCTTTGTTTACGCTATCCACAACTTCAAGTGGCGGCATTCCAAGACTAGCATTATTCATATATGTTACACCATCATCAAGAATAAAGTGCGATCTTATAGCAGACCAATCATCATCATTCGAACTTTTTGGCATAGTAAAAGGTTTGACTTGATCAAGAATCGATTTTCCATAAATTGCCGTAAGTCCGCTTGCTAAACTAGNAATNCTAGTTTGAACAAAAGATCTGCGGGNTAATTTATATTTTGACATAGCTGCTATGCTTTAGTTTCTTGGAAACGACTTTATCCACTCTATTTTCCAATGCAGAACAACTTCTCCATCCAGTTTATCATAATTATCACTAATCATACCGCTAGGTGCGTCATACTCCATCTCTAATTGATTCTTATTCGTGATTTTTGCAAGAGAAGAAATCTTTGTTTGGGTACCCTTAATATCGCAATTAAAGGAATAAGTATTTTTATTTTCTGTGGGCTTAAAAAAGGCATTGAAATAATTATCCTTACCATTCGCATTCAATACATTATATCTTTTTGAATCCTTATCTTTTATAATAATCCACGTCGCTCGATTCGGCTCTCTAATCCGCTGTAACAACAGTCTATCCTTGTATAAGCTGCCTACAGCATATTCATACCAAATACCCTCAAGTAAATCAACATTGTTTTTATTTCTTTTAAAATACTTTTCGTAGTTCTGTTCTGCGGCCGACTTTTGAACAATATCTCTATCTGATGTCTTGAGAGAGCAAGCAGATAAACACAGAAACAGAATTATTAAAGTTTTGTACATTATATTTATAGTCTATAGACATAGCTCATCTTAATAAATAAACCATCCGACTGTCGCTGCATCGATTGAAATCTATATCGCTCTGGCTCACTCAACTCAGAACCATAACCTATAAAAACCAAGGTTCCTGGAGTGGGTCTGTATGAAAAAAGGAAGTCTGCTTGAATGTTGTTACTTTCATTTTTTTCTGCTCGAATGTAGGTACCATCAGAATTTTTAAAATAAATCGGTAGGCCATCACGAGAAGTATCAAATAAACTGTCTCGGTACGATGAGTTATATTGACCAACGAATCTTAGAAAAAGACTTTTTGTCAACTGGTATTCAACCTTTAGTCTTGGTACGGTACCGCTGGATACCAATGTTTCATCAGTTGGGCGTTTATTTTTTTGTTGATTGAGTCTAAAATTTACTCGAAGCTGATCGGATGGATTCCAATACAACTTCATTTCAATCAGCTCAATCATGCCAGGCGCCCATTCCTGATAATTTGGATCTTTGCCATAGCCATACTTTATGCTACCAGAGAATGAATCAAGCTGAGGTAATTGTAAAGTAGTCATAAACCCTAAATTTATTATTGCATCTCTATCAACGAAAGGTTTGTACTCCTCACCATCTTTATAGAAATGGTTTTGATAAGATTTTTCAGAAAAACCAAAAGACTCATACCAGATGAAAGTGCTTAATCCCCAACCTCCTCTGAAATTAAACGAAAACGTTGGATAACTTCTCCAATCAAGGGGCTGTTCTCCATTAATAAATGGATCGTAACTCCAATTGTAGGTATGCCTGTACCCCATAGTAAATTTTTCCACTNCATTTCCTTTAGAACCATAAAATGTTCTACGGGTACCAGCTGCTATGCTAACATAATCACCAATGCTTATGAAGCCCAGNGCAGGATTAAACTCGCTATGAAAAGCTGTTGAAGTAAATGAGTGCGACCAGTCCCTGTTGGAAGAATTTGCAGATAAGTTCCACATTGGGGCTGGTTTCCCTGCATTGTCTGCATTATTTGTTACGCTAAATCCTCCTTGACCTTGAAAAGAATATTTATTCTTTAGAATAATTTTTCCATCAATAGCAAAAACACGATTTGAATAATCATTATACGTTTTATCGGTATAAACAATTCCTGCATGGTTTTGATCTAAAAAATCGCGCTTCAATCTAAGGGCATTAACCGCAGCAACATCCATCTTGCTGATTGATGGGCCAAAATTATCCGCTGCAGAAATCACACCAATTGAATTTTTATCGCCAATTTTACCAGTGATTTTTGAAGATGCTACAGGGTTCACAATCTTTCTTGTATAAATTAACCTAGTAGGAGTAGAAAAGAATTCAATACCATCTAAGAAGAAAGGTCGCTTTTCTGGAAAATATAAGGCTCTTCTAGGTTCGTAGCTTATTTGAGCCACATCTGCTTCAATTTGAGAAAAATCAGGATTTAATGAAGCATTTAGAACGGTATTATTTGATAACCCGTATCGTATATTCACACCCAAGGGATCTTGAGTTTGTGAACTGAAATCATTATCCTCCTGCATTCTACTCATTGCTCCGCGCAGTTCGGGATTGATATCAAAAAGGCGATTAGATTTTAAATTTTTAATATTAGATAGTTTTCCGTTCTGAGCTAAGAAGGAGGCTTCGCCTAGTTTAAGAGGTATAAGTGAAGTCCAATAACGAGAATGCTGCACTTTTCTCAAAACATTAAAACCCCATTTTTGAGTACTACTGTTATTAAAACGTAAACTTTTTAGTGGAATTTTAATTTCAATTTCAAATCCCTTTTCAGTGATCCTACCTTTTGAATCATAGACATAGTCCGGATTTTTATCAATAGTATAAGGCTTTGATGCTTTTCTATCGGGAACATTATCTGTAATAGTTCCATCGTACTGCTGACCAATTGGATTGACTGCAAAAGCATAAGCTGTTCTTTGATCGTTATAAGTATCTAATACAAAAAGGAAATAATCATCACTGTTTAGCTTGTCTCGGTCAGCTAGGGTTGACCTAACTTCATTCTTATTAGCATAAGCCACAACTCCAAAATATATAGCATCAGTACTATACCAAATATATACTTCGGCATCATCCTCTGCTTTCGCACCATCAACAGGTAGATAGTTAGTGAATCCGCTGACCATTTTAGCATTTTTCCAGGCTTCTTCATCTAAGTATCCATCAATAGAAATACTACTATCGTCAAGTTGAGCTAGCTCAATATCATAATTTTTATTAGGATCGCTTTGCATACTTGCGCTTACATCAAATAAGCATAACAATAAAAGGAAATAGCAAAGTGGATTTTTTTTATGGGTATTGAATCCTCTAATTATTTCAGACATAATTAAATATGCTTCCTGATTACTGAAAGGGTCATTTCTATATCCTCCAATGAATTATAAAGATGAGGTGAAAACCTTATCGAGTCTTTCCGGCTAGATACAAACACCTTAGCAGATTTTAATGCTTTAATTAATCGTTCGGAATTAATTTTTTCAAAATTAGCAGTAATGATTGATGATCTATCATTTTGGTTTAATGGTGATTTAATACTCGCACCAAGCTTTTGCAAGCCTTTAATCAAATGATCAGATAAAAATAAGTTATGGTTATAAATTTTTTCAATACCAATTCCATTTAAGTAATTAATTGATTGTGTCAATCCAATAGCGCACCCAAAAGCAGTGGTGCTAAACTCAAATTTCGAAGCATCATTTTTATAGCGGATTCTAGTGGCATCCAAATCCCACATATTATCGTGGCTTCGAAACCCGACTAATCCTGGTTCTAGCTGATTTGCAAGATTATGTCTAATATACATAAATGCAGATCCAAAAGGNCCACATAGCCATTTATAGGCGCCAGCAACCAAAACATCAATTGAGTTTTTTTTCACATCTATAGGTATTGCACCCGCTGATTGGGTTGCATCTACCACCAAAATTGCATCATTTTGATGCGCAATTTCAGCAAGCTGGTTTAAATCGTAAGTTTGTCCATTTCTATACTCAGTATGGGATATGCAAACTATTTTGGTGTTTTTATCGATCAGATCATTGATTGAGTCAATTGAGGTGTAGTTATTGATTTCTTTTGCAAGCCGTATTTCAGCGCCAGTATTATTAGCGATGCGTACCCATGGGTAGACTGTGCTAGGAAAAGCTGAGCTAGTACTTACTATATTTTGCTCATTTTTGGGACTTACAGACCACGCCAGCGAGCTAAGTAATTCAGTTGCGCTTGAACCTGCTGATATTTCTGTCGGTTCGGCATTAATGAGTTTCGCAGCGGATAGATGTAAATCCTTAAAAACATTCTCCTCTACTTCTTCTGTAAAATTATTACTTCCGTTTTTGGATACATCATTAAACCAATCATGAATCTTTTTTTCTGCACCACTAAACATCAGAGACACATTGGCGGCGTTTAAATAACTAAAATTTGCTGCGGATGGAAAATCTTGAGGTTTTGTTATGGATTTCATTTAATCCAGCTAAAATAGCCGTATATATTCATTATAGTGATTATAAATGACATTACAGCAGTAGAATAAGCTTTTTTAGTTATTGAATACATGCCAACCATTATATTCCCAGCAATCCATATTAACCAAGAAATACTAAGTTCATTCGCATTTAAATAATATCCAAATACCACAAGCGCTGCACCTGCCCAGCCAATAATTTTCCATACTTTTGAATTAATTGACATAAANATTAATTATAATCATTTTGAATGCGTTTTTGATACATTTTTACAGATTTTCTATCAAGTTTTTCATTAATTATCAATGCGAATAGGCTTTTTATCTTTAGATCTGGGTTTAAACCGTCTCCCATTCTTCTCAATTGTACATAATACCAAGATATGATNCAGAGTGCATTCAATGCCTTGATTATTGTAAAAGAGCTATTGATAGAAAACCATTTTTTGCCAATTGATAAGTTATCTTCAAAACTAGGCAAAGACGTGATTTTGCGCAACAAAAGTTTTTTTACNGCTAGAGGGTCTGAGCAAAGCGGTCTCGCAACACCAACCATATGACAAATACTAGATAAGGCAGAATTCATTCCTCTTATGGTACGAAAACCTCCAGTAACCATCAATGGCGTGGAGCAAACCGATGATATATTTTCAGCATAAGATAAAAAATAGGCTTCTCTAGCAACTGTACTGCGCGTGAGGTGCAAATTCTTTTTCGGGTCTATGCTTAACTCATCATATCCTAAAAATTTTGCCTGCTCATAAGTTCCTCCTGAGATTTCTAATAGATCTATTTTTTCTTCGTTAAGAATTTTTGCTACAGCAGTAGATTCAGTATCAGTAAATCCACCTTTTTGAAAATCGGCTGAATTAAGTTTAACTGATATAGGATAATCACTNCCAAGTTCTTTGCGGCATCTACGTATAATCTCAATGAGGAGACGTGATCTATTTTCAATTGAACCGCCCCACTCATCATTTCTTTGATTAATATTTGGTGATAAAAATTGAGATAACAAATACCCGTGCGCTGAATGTAATTGAACCCCTGTAAAACCTACTTCTTGAGCAATTTTGGCAGCAAAAACGAATTGGTCAATAGTATTAATTATGTCTTGATTGTTCATTTCAATTGGTACCCCGTATCTCCTTCCGGGGATCTTTAGCTGGACCGATGACGGCGCCATTGGTGTTTTATTTATTTCCATTGGTGTTTGCCTACCGGCATGACTTAACTGNATCCAAAAATGAGCTTGATTTCGTGTCCCTATTTCTGTCCATTTCTTTAGAGTTTCTAATTGGTNTTTATAATTCCTTTGATCTAAAATAATATTTCCAGCGCCTTCAAGATTAAATCTATCAACCATTACATTTCCTGAAATTAGNAAACCGCACTCACCTTCCGACCATCTTTGGTAAAGATTAAGATGTTTTTGATTTACAAAATTATTTGAATCTGCAATTCTTTCAGTCATGGCTGATTTTCCGATTCTATTTTTTATCTCTGCGCCACAGGGAAGTTTCAAACTAGATTGTATTAAGTTCATATANAGTTAAGATCAATTCTTTTTTAAAAAATAAATCAATGCCAAGCTAATCATAAATGGCATAACCCGCTCAAGCCAATCTCCTGGGGTATTGGGTAATAAAAAAAATATAACCGCCAAAACAAAACCTAGCATAATTGAAGTTAGTAAGTGGATTGCGCTAATCTTCCATTTCATTATTTTAGAAATGACTGCTGGCCCAAAGGATGATCCCATTGCGGTCCAAGCAAATAATACCCTACTAAATATTTTTTCAGGTATTAGAACTGCAATTAAAGCTGAGGCTAATATCACAATGCCGGTAATTATCCTTGACAGCTTTAATGTATTTTGCTTGATACCAAGGTCGATGCTGATTGATGATGAACAAACTAATATTTGACTATCCGCTGTTGACATAATTGCTGAAACCACTGCGGCAAGCAATATTCCCTGAATTGCTGGGTGAAANATCTCATTGGACAATCTAAAAAAGATATTCTCATTATTATTTAAATCTTCAATCATAAAATGACCTGCAATGCCCAATAGCCACATTCCAGTAAATACAACACAAAACCAAATCATTGCATATTTCCTAGATTTTACCAAAGTATCTTGATCTTTGACGGATATAAATCGTGAAAGCAAATGCGGTTGTCCAAAATATCCTAAACCTATTCCTAGATGTCCAATAATTAATCCTAATGCGGTCATCCCGATATTCCCTGCTGAAAAGCTACTAAATTCATTCGTGGCAAAAGCAAAACCTCTGACAAGTTCTGAAATGCCTCCAAGTTTAACAATAGCAACAATAGGCATTACTATAGCAGTGATAGCCATAAGAATCCCTTGAATCGTATCAGTAATACTCACAGCAAGATATCCACCCATATAAGTATAGAGGTAGATAACTATCGCACTGATCATAATGCTTTCAATAATACTAATTCCAAAAGTATCGTTTAGGGCATTTCCAGCTCCTTGAAATTGTGAAGCAATATAAAAAGTGAACGAAAAGATTATAATAAAGGATGATGTAAATAGAATGTATTTTTTATCTCTACCATTGTAATCATTTGAAATTAACTGAGGAATCGTAATCAGATTATTTTCACGCGTTATTTTTAAAATAGCTGGTGCAACTTTAAGCCATGACATAAACATACCAGTCACTACCCCTATTACTAACCATAAAGTTGATAGGCCTTGTGAAAATGCAATTCCACTCACCCCTAGCAAGGTCCAAGCAGACGAATTGCTTGCGGCATAGCTTATAGAAGTAATTATAGGGCCTAGTCTTCTGCCACCTACAAAATAATCTTCAATTGTTATATTTTTTTTGCGCGTGGACCATCCAATAAAAATTAATAATAATTTATATAGGATTAAAGTAGCTATGATTATGGTTGATCTTTCCAAGGCTCTTCTTGGTTTATATTTTATTTAAGAATGGTAATTTTCTAATCATTAGTAAAGTATATGTATTAAATTTTTGCGTTTTAATAAAATTAATTTATCAATGATAAGAATAACTTATACGTATCTTTCTTTTTCAATATATAATATTTTTGAAAAAATAATTCTGAAGCAATGAATCGATCTCAAAAAGCAAAGAAAATTGGCAATATCCTAGATGAGCTATACCCTAAAACTCCAATTCCACTTGAACACTCTAGTGCCTACACCTTGCTTGTTGCGGTAATGCTTTCTGCTCAAACCACAGATAAAAAAGTGAATCAAGTTACCCCTGCCCTATTCAATAAAGCAGATACTCCTGAAAAAATGGTCGACCTTGATGTAGATATCATTAAAAGCTTAATTCAGGAAATTGGATTAGCGCCAACAAAAGCAAAAAATCTAAAAAAAATGGCACAACAAATTATTGATGCAGGTGGATTGAGAGCTGATTGGGTATTTCTTGAAAGCTTGGCCGGGGTTGGCCATAAAACTGCAAGCGTTGTGATGTCGCAATGGTATGAGATTCCAGCATTTCCTGTAGATACCCATATCCATCGCCTCGCTAAAAGATGGGGGCTATCCAAGGCAAAGAATGTTGAAATGACGGAAAGGGATTTAAAAAAATTATGGCATGATTCACTATGGAATAAACGCCATCTTCAATTAATATTTTTTGGTCGCGAACATTGCCCTGCTAGAAATCATGATCCAGAAGAATGCGTAATTTGCTCATGGGCTGGATTAAAAAAATATTTTAAGAATAAATAGTCTTATTATTTTAAAATATCTTTATAAAGAAGAAATATAAAAGAGCAATAATTGATAAAATCAATATATATGGAATCGTTTTAATAATAGCAAAATTACGAAGTATCGCATTGGTGCTATTTACTTTTGGGAATGAAACATTGCCTGGCCTGTCAACATTGAGAAACTTGCATAGCGGTCCCCAGCCTTCATGCACAGAATAGAGCAATAACCTATCAGAAGGTATTGTTTTTTTAAGATCCTCGATATGCTTATTATAAATAATCTGAACTGATTTTCTATCGGAAAAATTATCTTTAAATAATCCACTCCAAATTAAGTTATCTTGCATTGATATTAATCTTTTAAGAGGGAGAATTAATTTTTGAAACCAATCCGGCAACATTGTTGGAACGGTATAAACAGTATTCTTGGTGCTTTTGTACCACGCGTCAAAATCCCTCATAGTTAAAATAAATTTTGCATCAGGATACTTTCTAGATAATTCTTTGTAAAAGAGGCATACTGGATAATCAACTCCTGAATTAAAATTATTAAACAATTGACCCCATTCGGGTTTATTGCCAATTGAAATATTATGCCATTTTTTAATGTGTGATGGGCGTATTACTATTTCAGTCATATGATAGCAAGGACCAAATCCTAGTTTTTCCAATGCAATTTTCAGCGACATTGTCCCTGTCCGCCCAAATCCCGTACCAAATACTTTCATTTATTATTTATTTTNTTTTCACTAACAGGATGTTTGAATAANACAATTCCAAATAGTATTGCAAAAATTGAATAAATAATTGCGATTNACCAAATTACGTATGAGAGACTTGGATTAGCNAAAACTCCTTTAATTAAGGCAAGTACAGCAATGAAAAAATGTGTCCAATTAGCTAAAGCTATCGGACGATTATAAATTCCACCAATCAAACTTNCTTTAGACATCCAATTAAGCATTGCAAAAGCAAAGTAGAAAGATCCAATAATTTGCATTAATAATTCAAGAGTGTCTGATGTACTCAATTCAAAATAATCTAATATTTCTTTTGGAAAAAATATTAGGCTAATTCCTATCAGAGCTAATATTATCGCGCTTGAGGTCATTAATGATTTTGTATTCATTTATTCTATATAATTAATATTATACTTACACACGGGTTATGAACCTCACGCAGTTTCTTCTATTTTAAATATTTATCTAGGAAAGTGAGTATAGTTTCGTTTGAAGTAATTTGATTTTTCTTTTTACTAAATCCATGCCCTTCATCAGGAAATACTACATACTCCACAGGAACATTTTGTTTTTTGATCGCTTCAACCATTTCATCCGATTCAACCTGTAGCACTCTTGGGTCATTTGCCCCTTGTAATACTAGAACCGGTTTTTTAATATTTTTAGCATGAAACAATGGTGAAATTGAATATAAATAATCTTCTTGTGTAAATGGATTTCCCAGTTCTTTATACAAGGACTCTCTAGCTGCTTCCCACCATGGCGGTATGCTCTTAAGTGTTCTAACCCAATTGGTTACACCAAAAATATTAACACCAACATCAAAAGCTTCTGGCCTGAATGCCATTGCAGCCATAACCATATACCCCCCATAACTTCCGCCTAGAATACCAATTTTTTCTCCATTGATATGATTTTGACTTTTTAACCAATCGATTGCGGCTACGCAATCATCTAAATCACCTTTGCCGTGCGCTTGATCATCTAAGGTCTGAAATGTTTTTCCATATCCGCTGCTTCCTCGATTATTAATATCTAATACAGCGTAACCATTGTTGACTAAAAACTGTGTTGAGGCACGATAACCGACCCTTGCTTGACCTCCTGGTCCACCATGAACCCTAACCAAAGCTGGCACTTTGTTATTTCTATTTGCCTGCGGAGGCTTATAATAAATAGCAGGTATCTCCAACCCATCCAGTGAATTAAATCGGATAATCTTTGCTTTTCCTAAATGCTTTTGATTTATCAATGGATTCATCGAACTGGTTAGCTTGCTAGGTTTTCTTGAGTCAATTTTGTAATAATATAAATCGCTTGGGCTTTGTGCGCTACCATGATAAAAACTGATTAGTGATTCGCTCTTAGATATATTGATTGATGAAATACTGCCAGTAGGCATTTTTGGAAGTTTGAGTTTCTTATTATTGATGGTATTTACAATTTTGATTTTTGTCTGTGAATCGTGATTGATCATAGTGATCCTGTATTTACCGCTTTCTGAAAAATAATTTGCTACTATGTCCCAATCCTCTTTCTGTACTAATTCAACTTCAGCGGTTTCTATATCATATTTTTTCAAATACCTAAACTCACTATCGAGATCTGTTAAAAAGTAAAGAGATTTAGAATCAACAGAAAATCCAGTAGGTGTATGATTTACATCAGTTTTTTCAGAAAGAACTTTTTTTAAGTTTTTATTTTCAAAATCAAATAAATACAAATCAGAATTATCTCTGGTAAAAGTTTTACTTAAAGCTAAATATCTTTTATTTTTTGAAATATCGCTGATATTTAGCGCATCATCATTTTTAAAAATTAATTTTGGTTTAAATGAATTGATATCCATCTCATAAAGGTCCATATATTTTGGGTTTCTTTTATTCGAAGTGAAAAAGAAACTTTTTTTATCATCGGACCATTTTAAAAATAAAGATCTTGATTTGAGACCAGGGGTAAGATCTTTTGTGGTCCCATCATCATATAAATAAATATGCCATATTTCATTGCCACCTTGATCACTTCTAAAAAGAAATCTTTTGTCATTGGGAAAATATGATATTGGGGATATAGAATTCGTATCTGAGAAAGTTAATTGGTTTGAATCGTTGGTATTTAAATCGATTTCATAAGCATTATAAACGCCAGATTCATTACTGCGAATCAATATTGAATTTTCATCAGGAGAAAAACTAGAGCCGCCAAACGCTGTAATATCCATGAATTCCTCAATGGTGTATTCCCTGTGTGTATTTGAACAAGCTGCTAAAATAAATAAAATTGAAATAAATTTAATTTTCATAATTTAATCCTTATTTGAACTAACGAATGTCTAATCTAAAAAACCCTCAATATCAAAAGACAAAGAGGGCTTTTTTTAGTAGCGGGGGTAGGATTCGAAC